>DATLQA010000296.1:0-2338 GCA_035535495.1 Actinomycetota bacterium
ATCAACACCCACATCCCGCTGGTCGCCGAGATGCCCCACGGCGGCTTCAAGCACTCCGGCTACGGCAAGGACCTGTCCCTCTACGGGTTCGAGGACTACACACGGGTCAAGCACGTGATGTCCAATATCGAAGGATGAGCAGGGCCTAGCCGGAGAAGCGAGGTGCGTCGGCCATGGGGCACCGGACGTCGGAGGAGATCCAGGGCAACATCCTGGCGCCGTTCAACAAGCCGCACCAGATGTTCCTGTTCCTGAACTTCAGGAACGACCAGGAGGGCGCCCGACGGTGGCTGGCCGCCATCACCGGTGGCGGCCGCATCGCCACCACCAGGGCGGTGGCCGAGCACAACGACGAGTTCAAGGCGAAGAAGGCCGAGGACGGCGCCGACCAGCCTCGGCAGATCTGGATGGGCGTCGGCCTGACCTCATGGGGCCTGGTGACGCTCCACCCCGAGCTGGCGGCGGACCTGGTGGCCTACGAGGCGTTCTGGCGCGGCCCGCTGGTCGGCGGGACCGACGAGGACGGGAACTGGACGGCCTCGGCCGCGCTGGTCGGCGGCGAGGAGCAGAGCGACCCGAGAGGCTGGGTCGTCGGGGGGCCCGGCCAGGAACCGGTCGACGCGCTGGTGACCATCGCCGCCGACGACAGGGAAGGCCTCCGCGATCGGGTCGAGGCCGAGCGCCGCGAGGCGGAGCAGGCCGGGCTGGCCGTGCTCGAGCTGCGGCTCCCCGACGGAGGCAGCGCACCGGGCCAGCGTGGCGCCGTCCTCCGCGGTCCCCACGGTGGGGCCGAGCACTTCGGGTTCAAGGACGGCATCTCCCAGCCGAGCGTCCGCGGCTTCACCGAGTCGACGACGTTCAATCACCGGCGCTGGGAGAACAAGGACCGGCCCGGCTCGCCGATCATCGCCACCGGCGAGTTCGTGCTCGGCTACCCGGGCGAGCGTGGCTCCTACCCGCGCGCCCGCCGGCCGGAGCCGCCCGGGTGGATGCGGGACGGGTCCTTCCAGGTCTTCCTCCGCCTCACCCAGGACGTCGCCGGCTGGTTCGAGCAGATGGAGCGGCTCGGCGGCGCGCTGGCCGAGGACGTCGCGGCCAAGGCGATTGGCCGCCGGCACGACGGCACGGCGCTGGCACCGGGTGGCGGCGGCCGGGGAGCCAACGACTTCGACTTCGCCAAGGACCCGGAGGGCGACCACACGCCCCGCTTCGCCCATATCCGCAAGGTCAACCCGCGCGACAACCGGGTGTTCAACGACCGCACCCACCGGGTGCTGCGGCGGGGGATCCCCTTCGGCCCGCGCTTCCAGCCGGATCAGGCGGGCGCCGGAAACCAGGATGCCGAGCGCGGGCTGCTGCTGAACGCCTTCATGGCCAGCATCGACGACCAGTTCGAGTTCGTGCAGCGCTGGGCGGGCAGCCCGCGGTCGGTCCCGGCCGGGGCTGGCGGGGACGCAGGTGAGCCGGCCGCCGACGGGCCCGATCCCCTGATCGGCGCCAGCTCCGGTCCCTGCGTCCTGCGCCGCCAGGGCGAGGAGCCGGTCCAGCTCGACCTCCGCCGGTTCGTCCGCACCACCGGGGCGGTGTACGCCTTCACGCCCTCGCTGCCGGCGCTGCGGCGGCTGGCGGGCGGCCGGCCGATGCGGGAGGGCTGAGCGGGCGCTCGCCGGGTGCCTCAGCCGGCGCCGAGCTGCACCGAGACCTCGTCGACCTGCCGCAGCAGCGCGTCGACGTCCCCCACCTCCTGCTCGAGCTCGTCGGGCAGCGGCGGCAGCGGCGGGCCCGGCGGCAGCGTCGCCCCGGTAAGGCGCGCGTACGCCTCCCGGTACTCGATGCTCGGGGCCTGCTCGTAGAGGGTCCGGTACAGCTCGGCGGCGGCCTCCCGGGCGGCCTCCTGGCCCGGGTCGAGCTGCCAGAGCGCGTCCAGCAGCCGGGCCCGTTCCTGGGGTTCGACCCAGGTGCCCTCCAGCGCCCGCAGCCGGCCCATGGCCGCGTCCGTGCCGGTGCGGCCGCTCGTGACCTGCAGGTGGAGCGACAGCAGGCGGGCGCGGACCTGGATGTCGCGCTCGTTGCTCCGGTCCGCGACCTCCAGCGCCTCCTGGTTCAGCCGCTCCGCCTCCTCGAGCCGGCGCTGGCCCAGGCGGAGCTTCGCCAGCTGGTGCAGGGAGTCGCAGAGGAACAAGGGAGCGTCCACCATCCGGGCAAGGGCGATCGCCCGTGCGTACAGCCGCTCGGCCTCCCGCTCCTGGGCCTCCGCGGCCGCCGTGGCGGCCAGGCCGGTCACCTGGTCGACGACGCTCGACCAGTCCCCGAGCTCGACGGCGATCCGGAGCGCGTG
>DATLQA010000297.1:0-6369 GCA_035535495.1 Actinomycetota bacterium
AGTGAACACGGAGCGTGCAGAAACCGACTACTGGCCGTGAGCTTCTGGCAAATCTCTGGCAAGCGCCGCCAGGAAGGGGAGTCGCAGGAGCGTTGTGCCTGGTGGAGCTGAGGGGATTCGAACCCCTGACCTCTGCGATGCGAACGCAGCGCTCTGCCAACTGAGCTACAGCCCCTCGATGCTCGCGGGCGCAGCGCGGCGGCGGGCCGCTTCTTCGGGTGGACGCCCTGATCGGGCGGGGAAGTGGCGGCCGAGCTGGCTGCCTGCGCCGTGCGGCAAGCGTCGAGGATGGTACCAGACGGGTGGGGCCGGATCTCCCGGGTTGCGTGGTGATGCCATCAGCCGGGCGCTATTGACACTGCCCGTATGGCGGGTTAGGTTGTCCGCCATACGGAAACTAGAGGGATGGGCTTGCATGATCAACTTCGATGTCAACCTGTCCATCCTGTTCACCGAGCTGCCGCTGCTGGAACGCCCGGAGGCGGCGAAATCCGCGGGCTTCGACGCGGTCGAGTTCTGGTGGCCATTCGACGTCGCCGTTCCAGCCGACCGTGACGTGGACGCGTTCGTCCGGGCGGTGCGGGAGGCCGGCGTCCGCCTGGTGGGCCTGAACTTCTTCGCGGGGGACATGCCAGGCGGCGACCGCGGGCTGGTGTCCTGGCCGGCGCGTGCGGCCGAGTTTCGCGACAACGTCGACGTGACCGTCGGCATCGGCGAGCAGCTGGGCTGCCGGAGCTTCAACGCGTTGTACGGCAACCGGCTCGACGACGCCACGCCAGAGGAGCAGGACGACCTGGCGGTCCAGCAGCTGGCGCTGGCCGCCGCGGCGGCGGAGCGGGTGGGCGGCGTGGCCCTGGTCGAAGCCGTGAGCGGCGCGCCGCGCTATCCCCTCAAGACCGCCGCGGACGCCGTCGGCGTCCTTGACCGGGTGTGGCGGGAGACCGGCGCGACCAGCGTGCGGTTCCTCTGCGATCTCTACCACCTGGCGGTCAACGGCGACGACCTCGACAAGGCGGTCGAGCTGTACCACGACCGGATCGGCCACGTGCAGATCGCGGACGCGCCCGGCCGCCACGAGCCGGGAACCGGCTCGCTCGACCTCGACGGCCCGCTGGACGCGCTGGAGGCAGCCGGCTACGCCGGGTACGTCGGGCTGGAGTACACGCCGAGCGGTGCCAGCGTCGACAGCTTCGGCTGGCTGCCGGTCGAGCGGCGGTCGAGCCGGGCCTAGGACCCGAACAGACGGAGGAGGAGCCACATGGCTCGGATGACCGCGGCCGAGGCCGCCGTAGCCGTCATCGAGCGGGAAGGCGTGCGGCACGCGTTCGGGCTCCCCGGCGCGGCGATCAACCCGTTCTACGCCGCGATGCGCAAGAGCGGCGGCATCCGCCACGTGCTGGCCAGGCACGTCGAGGGCGCGTCGCACATGGCGGAGGGCTACACCCGGGCGAGCGCCGGCAACATCGGCGTGTGCATCGGCACCTCCGGGCCGGCAGGGACCGACATGCTCACCGGCCTGTACTCGGCGTGGGCCGACTCGATCCCGATCCTGTGCATCACCGGCCAGGCCCCGGTCGCGCGGCTGCACAAGGAAGACTTCCAGGCGGTCGACATCACCGCCATCGCCAAGCCGGTCACCAAGCTGGCGATGACCGTGCTGGAGCCGGCCCAGGTGCCTGGCGCGTTCGCGCAGGCGTTCCACCTGATGCGGTCGGGCCGGCCGGGCCCGGTCCTGATCGACCTCCCGTTCGACGTCCAGATGACCGAGATCGACTTCGACGTCGCCACCTACGAACCCCTGCCGGTGCACAAGCCGGCCGCGACCAGGGCGCAGGTCGAGAAAGCCCTGGACATGCTCGCCGAGGCGGAGCGGCCGCTGCTGGTGGCCGGCGGCGGGATCGTCAACGCCGACGCGGCCGAGGACCTGGTCGAGTTCGCCGAGCTGGTCGGCGTCCCGGTCATCCCGACGCTCATGGGGTGGGGGACCATCCCCGACGACCACCCGCTGATGGTCGGCATGGTGGGCCTGCAGACCTCGCACCGGTATGGGAACGCCACCATGCTCGAGGCCGACTTCGTCCTCGGCATCGGCAACCGCTGGGCCAACCGGCACACCGGCGGCCTGGACACCTATCGTCGCGGGCGCAAGTTCGTCCACGTCGACATCGAGCCGACCCAGATCGGCCGGGTGTTCCCGCCCGACTACGCGATCGTGTCCGACGCCGGACTGGCACTCGAGCGGTTCGTCGAGGTCGCCCGCGAGCGCCGCTCGGCTGGGCGGCTCCCGGACCGGTCCGCCTGGGCGGCGGCGTGCGCCGAGCGCAAGCGCACCATGCTCCGGCGCACCCACTTCGACGAGGTGCCGATCAAGCCGCAGCGGGTCTACGAGGAGATGAACAAGGCGTTCGGCAAGGAGACCCGCTACGTCAGCACGATCGGCCTGTCCCAGATCGCCGCGGCGCAGTTCCTGCACGTCTACCACCCGCGCAACTGGATCAACTGCGGCCAGGCCGGGCCGCTTGGGTGGACGATCCCGGCCACGCTCGGGGTCTGCGTGGCCGACCCGGAGGCGACCGTGGTGGCGCTGTCGGGCGACTACGACTTCCAGTTCATGATCGAGGAGCTGGCCGTCGGGGCGCAGTTCAACCTGCCCTACCTCCACGTGGTGGTGAACAACTCCTACCTGGGCCTGATCCGGCAGGCGCAGCGCGGCTTCGAGATGGACTACTGCGTGCAGCTGTCATTCGACAACGTGAACTCGCCGGAAGTCGGCGGCTACGGGGTCGACCACGTCAAGGTCGCCGAAGGCCTTGGCTGCAAGGCGCTGCGGGTACACCGGCCCGAGGAGCTGCTGCCCGCCTTCGAAGAGGCGAAGAAGCTGATGGCCCAGTTCCGCGTGCCGGTGGTGGTCGAGGTGATCCTCGAGCGGATCACCAACATCGCGATGGGCACCGACATCGACAACGTGGTGGAGTTCGAGGAGCTGGCCACCAAGGGCGAGCACGCCCCGACCGCCGTGGCGCTGCTCGACTGACGCGCGCCGTCAGCCGCCGAGCAGGCCGCGGAGCCGCTGCGGCAGCTCGGACAGGGCGCTCAGCGGCCGTGAAGAGACGAGCTTGTCGGCTGCTGCCGCGTCCAGGCCGGCGTCGTCGACCAGGACCTGCCTGGCGTGCGCGTCGGGCAGCAGGTTGAGCCAGCGCAGCGCCAGGTTGGCGCGCGCCTGCGCGGTCAGGTCGCCGTAGAGGCGGACGCGTGCCATGCCGCCGTCGGGGAAGACGTCCAGCCGGACGTGGGTGGCTTCCGCGTCGCCGTGCAGCCGGAACCGGTGCCTGGTGTCCGGTTGCAGCCGGGCGCGGGGGAGCAGCTCCGACCACGCCCCCGGGTCCGAGGGGTCCGCGACCCGGGCGTCGCAGGCCATCAGTGACGCCCATCCGGGTGCGTTACCGACGAAGTAGGAGGTGTCGAGCTCGGCGAGCCTGAGCACACCGGCGCCGGCGAGGCGGAACTCGACCCAGTCGTTGGCGTCGTCGCGGCGGCGGGCGGTCTCCCAGCCTTCCCCCATGACCCGGGCGAGCCCGGGGGAGATCAGGTTGGTGGGCGAGGAGTAGAACATGTTGCTGCAGCCGCTGACGTCGCCGCCGTGCTCGAGCGCGGCAAGGTCGATCGCGCTGGAGGTCAGGTAGCGCGGGTCGGGGACGGTCTCGCCGTGGACTCGGAGGCGGGCGACCCCGCCGTCCGGGTACATGCAGAGCCGGACGTGGGTGAACCGCTGCGGAACCTCGACGTGGAACCGGTTCTGGGCGTCGCCCTGCACGGCGGATCTGGGGACCAGCGTGACCCAGTCGGCCTGCTCGAGTTCGGCGGGGGTGGGGTAGCCCTCCGCCGAGCAGCCCTCCACCGAGACCTCGGGTGGGTAGTTGCCCTTGAAGAACGCCGTGTCGACCACGACCCCGCGGACGACGCCGGCGATCCCGAGCCGGACGATGGCCCAGTCGAAGCCGGGTTCGCGGCGCCGCCTGGTCTCCCACCCGTCGTAGACCTGCCCCTTGTGCCCGAACGTGTAGGTCTGGTAGCCGGGCGCCTCGGGCTTGATCAGGTTCTCGCGCTCCGCGAACAGCTCGTCGTTGGCGCCGACGACGCTGCCGCCCAGGCTGCGGACCGCCAGGTCGGGCAGGGTGAGGAAGTCGTTCTGGCTCATGCTTCTCCCCTGGTGAGCAGGTTGCCTCGGCGCTGGGCGCCGGTGACCTCCTGGCCGCGCAGCCAGGTGCCGTGGACCACGCCGGCGAGCGGCCGGTCCGCGTACGGCGTCACCGGGTGACGGTGGTGCAGCCGGCCCGGGTCGACGATGAAGGCCTCGTCCGGCGCGAACACGCAGAAGTCGGCGTCGCCGCCCAGGGCGATCCGGCCCTTCCGGCGGAGGCCGACCGCGTCGGCCGGACGCTCGGCCATCCAGCGGACGACGTCGACCAGGGTGTGCCCGCGGGCACGCGCCGCCGTCCAGACCGCGGACAGACCCAGCTGGAGCGAGGCGATGCCACCCCAGGCCACACCGAAGTCGCCGATGTCGAACCGCTTGAGGTCCGGCGTGCAAGGGGAGTGGTCGGACACCACGAAGTCGATCGTGCCGTCGGCCAGTCCGCGCCAGAGCTGCTCGCGGTTCTCCGCCTCCCTGATCGGCGGGCAGCACTTGAACTCGGTGGCGCCGTCCCGGATCTCCTCGGCGTCGAACACCAGGTAGTGCGGGCACGTCTCCACGCTGATCCGCACCCCGTCACGCCGGGCGCTGCGCAGCATCGGCAGCGCGTCGGACGAGGACAGGTGCAGGATGTGGACCCGCGCGCCGGTCCACCGCGCACTCTCGATCACCTGGGCGATCGCCATGTTCTCGGCGCCGCGCGGCCGGGACCGGAGGAAGTCGGCGTAGCGCTCGCCGTGCGCCGAAGGCGCCCGCAGGACCGCCTGGGAGTCCTCGGCGTGCACCAGCATCAGCGCGGGGAAGCTGCTGAGCACCTGAAGGTACTCGTCGAGCTCCTCGCCGGTGAGGTGGGGGAACTCGTCGACGCCGGAGTGCAGCAGGAAGCACTTGAAGCCGAACACGCCGGCGTCGTGCAGGCGGCGCAGCTCGCCGAGGTTCCCCGGGATGGCGCCGCCCCAGAAGCCGACGTCGACGTCGACGTTGCCCTCGGCCGCCTTGCGCTTGACCTCCAGGGCGGCGACGTCGACCGTCGGCGGGATCGAGTTCAGCGGCATGTCGATCAGGGTGGTGACACCGCCGGCGGCGGCCGCCCTGGTCGCGGTGGCGAAGCCCTCCCACTCCGTCCGGCCGGGTTCGTTCACGTGCACGTGCGTGTCGACCAGCCCGGGAAGGAGGACCTCGCCGTCGGCCAGGGTGACGGTCCGCCCGCCGGACAGCTCGGCCGCGAGCGGCTCGATGGCGACCACCCGCCCGCCGCGGACGCCGACGCACCTGGAGACTTCACCGGCGGCGGTGACCACCCGTGGAGCACGGATGACCAGGTCGAAGCCGTCCGCCGCCTGGTCCCGCCGGGTCACGAGCCGCCCTCCAGCCAGTCGGCCGCGATCCGGCCGGCCAGCCGCCGCAGCAGCGGCACCGGTTCGCGCATGCTGCGCTCGGGGTCGTCCTCGAGGTCGGACAGGGCGTAGGCCTTGGCGATGCCGGCGGACTCGAGCGCCTCCGCCGGCAGCGTGTTCCGGCCGGCGACCGCGACGGTGGGCACGCCGGCGGCGCGGGCCGCCGCCGCCACCCCGGCCGGCGCCTTGCCGTGCAGGGTCTGCTCGTCCAGCGACCCCTCCCCGGTCACCACCAGCCGGGCCCCTGGCAGCGCGGACCTCACCTCGAGCAGGTCGAGCAGGTAGTCGATGCCCGAGTGCAGCTCGGCACCGAGGAACACCACCGCCGCGAAGCCGACGCCCCCTGCCGCCCCGCCGCCAGGCACCTCGGTGGCGTCCACGCCGGTCGCCGCGCCGGCCACCGCCGCCCAGCGGGCCAGGGCGGCGTCGAGCAGCGCCACCTCGGCGGCTGACGCCCCCTTCTGCGGCCCGTAGACCGTGGCGGCGCCGCGCGGGCCGAGCAGTGGGTTGTCGACGTCGGAGGCGACCACGAACTCGGTGCCAGCCACCCGGGGGTCGAACCCGTCCAGGTCGAGACGGTCCAGGTCCGCGAGCGCCGCGCCGCCCGCCGGCAGCTCGGTGCCGGCGGCGTCGAGCAGCCGCCCTCCGAGCGCCTGGACCATGCCGGCGCCGCCGTCGGTGCAGGCGCTCCCGCCGATGCCGAGCACCACCTGGCGGCAGCCGAGGTCGAGCGCGGCGCGGATCAGCTCGCCGGTGCCCCGGCTGGTCGCGGTCATC
>DATLQA010000298.1:0-14748 GCA_035535495.1 Actinomycetota bacterium
GCGCGCAAGGGCCCACCGCTGGTCGGCTTCCGGGTCCGCTCGGCCCCTGGGACCGGCCCGGTGGTGATCCGCGGGCTGCGCCTGCTGGCCTCGGCGGACGGCGGCCGCACCTGGACCGAGGTGCGGGCCAGGCACCTCGGCTACGGCACCTACCGCGCGGAGCTGCCCAGCCGGCTGCTGCGGCCTGGCGGCTACGTGTCGCTGCTCGTCCGCGCGGAGGAGCGCGGCGGCGGCCGGATCGAGCAGCGCATCCTCCGCGCCTACGCCGTGCCCCGCTGACCGCCGGTTCCACCCGACGGCGGCCCCGCTCCGCTCCCACCGGCGGGGCCGCCGCTTCGTCCAGGACGCGGGCGGGACGGCGCCGGCGCCGCCGTCACGGGCCGAGCAGGCGTTGCACCGCGGCGCGGTCGTAGCCGAGCGCGGCCAGGATCTCCTCGGTGTGCTCGCCGAGCAGGGGCGGCGGGCGGGTGATCGCCGGCGGCGTGGCGGACATGGCGACCGGAGCGCGGACCTGCGGCAGCGGGCCGGTCGGGTGCGCCACCGTCTCGACCAGGCCGACGGCTCGCACGTGCTCGTCGGCGAAGACCTGGTCGAGGCGGTTGACGGGGGCGACCGGCACGTTGGCGCCGGTCAGGACCGCCTGCCAGTGGCCGGCGGGGTGCGTGGTGAGCACCGCCTCCAGCTCGCCGGTCAGCTCGACGGCGTGGCCGACCCGGTCGGAGTTGGTGGCGAAGCGCGGGTCGGCGGCCAGCTCCGGCCGGCCGAGGGCGGCGCAGAGCCGGCGGAACTGGGCGTCGTTGCCGACCCCGAGGACGACCGCGCCGCCAGCGCAGGCGTAGGCGCCGTAGGGGGCGATGTTGGGGTGGTGGTTGCCGAGCGGCTCGGGCACCTGGCCGCCGATCAGGTAGTTGGCCGCCTGGTTGGCGAGCAGGGCGATGGTCGTCTCCAGCAACGGCACCTCGATGCGCTGCCCCTGGCCGGTGCGGTCGCGGTGGCGGAGCGCGGCCAGGATCGCCACCGCGGCGTGCAACCCGGCGACCAGGTCTCCGACGGCCACGCCGACCTTGGTGGGCGGGCCGCCGCGCGGGCCGGTGATGCCCATCAGCCCGGAGCGGGCCTGCACCATGGCGTCGTAGCCGGGCTCCTGGCCGCCCGGCCCGCCCGAGCCGGCCCCGCGGATCGACGTCCACACCAGCTCGGGCCGGCGGGCCAGCTCGGCGTCCGGGTCGATGCCGAAGCGCTCGAGGTGTCGCGGGAGGAAGTTCTCGACCACCACGTCGGCGGCTGCCATCAGGCGGTCGAGGGCCTCGCGGTGGTCGGGCCTGGTGAGGTCGAGCGCGACCGAGCGCCTGCCCCGGTTGACGCTGAGGAAGTAGGCGGCGTCCTCACCGCGGAACGGCGGACCCCAGCGGCGGGTGTCGTCGCCGACCGCCGGCCGCTCGACCTTGACCACGTCGGCGCCGAGGTCGGCCAGCACCATGGTGGCGTACGGCCCGGCCAGGACCCGGGACAGGTCGAGCACGCGCACACCGTCCAGCGCCCGCGGCGGTGCCGGCGGGGGCGCCGGCCAGTCAGGACCCTGGTGCTCCACGGCGGGCTCCTCCCTCCCGAGGTCATGGATCGACCGGTCAGCATGCCCGCGCCGGCCGGCACGCGCAGCCGTGCCGGGTCAGCCGGTGTGGAGGGGGAAGGGGCGGGGATCCCGGGCGCCCGGTCGACCAGGACGCGGCGGCCCACAGGTCAGGTGGCGGGCTGCTCGTCGCCGGCGGTGCGCTCCTCGCCGACGGAGTAGTGCGCGAGCACCTCGTAGTACCAGGACAGCGAGTCCTCGGGTCCGTTGGCGAACCGCCGCTGCGCCTTCTGGATCGGGAAGGTGCAGTTCACGCTGCCGATTTCGCGCACCTCGGCGCTGCCGTCCGGGCTCCAGCGGCCACCGAGGGTGCGGATCACCACCTCGCCGACGTAGCAGCCGACCCCGACCGCGAGCGACTCCGGCACGTAGGACGACCCAGGAGGATCGAAGGAGGATGCGATGAACTCCTCCAGCGAATGGATGCTCCCGGCGCTGTAGTCCAGGTCCAGGTTCGGAGCGATGTCGCCGACGATCGAGACGAAGCTTGCAGCCTCCTTCTGGAACGGTGACGACTGCTCACGAGGCGCTGGACCGGCGCGACGCCTACGGAACACATGCACCTCCGGATCTTGCCTTCTCACGCGCGTCCAGGCGTCCGGGAGACGCCGGTGACCTGGGAGTCGTAGGGGAAGCTGACCGGCTCACCCGGATACTGTCTCACTGCGGTCCATCGTTGCCCACATCCGGCCGAATCAAACTAGATCCTCGAAATCGATACTCGTCGTGTTCGTGTCGCTTGCGCCCGCGCGCTCGCGTGCGATCGTGACCGTTTCGACCTCCTCGGGGGTGCGCAGCACCACCACCTGGCCGAGCCCCTCCCCCGCCAGCTGGCCGAGCGAGCGTCGCAGCAGCCGGTGCTGGCCGCGGACCACCCGCGGCGGGACGGGCCGGCCACCGCGGGCCGCGTTGCGCTCGAGGCAGAGCTGCTCCGGCAGGTCGAAGACGATCGCCACCGGCATCTGGCCGTGCCGGTGGGCGAGCGCGATCAGCGGGTGGCGCGCCTCCGGCTGGACGTTGGTGGCGTCGACCACGGTGAGGCGGCCGCCGGCCAGCCGCTTGGCGGCGACGGCGTGGAGCAGCTCGAAGGCGTCGGCGGTCGCCGCCATGTCACGCTCGTCGTCGGCGACCATCGCCCGGAAGGTGTCCGAGGCGAGCACCTCGGTCGGGGCGAAGTGCCGCGCGGCAAAGGTCGTCTTGCCCGAACCGGACGCTCCGACCAGGAGCACCAGTGACGGGTCGGGCACGACGATCCGCTCATGCCCTGGCTGCATCGGCCTCCTCGGCCTCGACCGGGGCGTCCCAGTCGATGTGGTAGGCGTAGATCCAGGCCATCGACTTCTCGGTGACCAGGAACCGGAACACCAGCGGCAGGATCAGGCCCTGCAGCACCCGGCCGACGGGGCCGGGGGTCTTGCTGCGGCCGGTCCGCGCCCCCTGGGCGACGATCCGCTCGACCCGCGCGCGGCGCAGCCGCTCGAAGGCGTCCAGGGCCCGCTGGATGTCGGGTAGGTCGCGCAGGCACTTGGCCAGCACCACGGCGTCCTCCGCGGCCATCGAGGCGCCCTGCCCGGAGGTGGGCGAGGGAGCGTGCGCGGCATCGCCGATGATCACCATGGGACCCTTGTACCAGGTTGGCACCGACGGCAGGTCGTGGGTGCTGTCGCCGGCCAGCTCCAGCCGGCCGGCGGCGATCAGGCCACGAGCGGGGCCGTGGTCGTCGGCGACCAGCTCGACCAGCTGGCGCTGCCACTGCTCGGCGGTGGTGGCGGCGCGCTCGGCCGGGCTCACCTTGGCCCCGGGGACGTTGACGAACCAGGCGGTCCCGCCGGCGGGGTCGACCACGTAGCCGAAGAAGGCGCGCTTGCCGAAGATCATGTGCCACACGCCCGGCTCGGCGCCGGCGACGGCCTCGTCGGTGTAGCCGCCGAAGTTGATCAGGCCGACGTAGCGGCCGCCGGGCGCGTCCGGGTCGATCAGGCGGCGGGTGGTCGAGTGGACCCCGTCCGCGCCGACCAGCAGGTCACCGGTTGCCTGGCTGCCGTCGTCGAAGTGGGCGACCACCCCGCCGTCCGCCATGGCCTCCGCGTCCACCAGCCGCTTGCCGAACTCGACCTGGATGCCCCGGCGGGTCGCCTCCTGGTGCAGCGCCCGGTACAGGCGCGCCCGCTTGATGGTGTGGCTGACCGTCCCGTCCGGCAGCCTGCCGCCGTTGGAGACGGCGCCGAGCCGCCGGCCGCCGCTGCTCAGCAGCAGGTTGGTGGGCGTGGGGAAGCCTTCGGCCAGCACCGGCTTGTCGGCGTCGATCGAGCGCAGCGCATCGAGGCCGTTGGTGGCGACGGTGAGGTAGGAGCCGGCTTCCTCGGTGGTCTGGGGATGCGCCTCGTAGACGACCGCGTCGATCCCGGCGCGCTGCAGCGCCATCGCGGTCACCGGACCGGCGACGCCGCCCCCGATGATCAGGGCCTTGCGCATGGTGCTCTCCTGGGGTCATTTCGGGAGTTATTTCGTTTGGACGAACAAAGTATATGGTACACTCCAGCGCATGGCAAGCCCTGAAGATCCGGCCAGGCATCCGGAGGGTCAGCGCAGACGGGCCGAGCTGCTCGATCGGTTGATGACGGCGGGCCGGGCCCAGAGCGCGGCCACGGTGATGTTCCACACCACCGTGGCCGCCCTCCAGGGCCTGAGTGCCACCGAGGAGAAGGCCCTTGACCTGCTGGATCGCTTCGGGCCGCTGACCGCGGGCGAGCTGGCCGAGCGGTCGGGGCTCGCTCCCCCGTCGGTGACCGGGCTGATCAACCGCCTGGAACGCAAGGGCTTCGCCCGGCGCGTCCCGAACCCGGGGGACCGGCGCAGCGTCCTGGTCGAGGTCGATCGCGAGCGGGTGTTCGCCAGCATGGCGCCGCTGTTCGAGGACTGGGTGGGCTCACTGCACGAGCTCTACGCCGGCTACACCGACGAGCAGCTCGAGGTGATCCTCCACTTCCTCAACGAGGCCGCCCGCCGCCAGCAGGAGGCCACCACCAAGCTCACCAGCTGAGCACTGGCGCCGGGACCCGCGAGAGGGGAGGCACCCGCGAGCCCCGGCAGCCGTTGCGGCCGGCGCGGGAGCGGTCAGCCCGACCCGCAGGCGTTGCTGGTGTCGCCGGCGCCGAGGTCCGGGCAGCGGTTGTCGCCGGTACCTCCCTCGTGGTGGTCGGCGCCAGGCCCGCCGCCGAGGGTGTCGTCGCCGGGGCCGCCGGAGAGGACGTCGGCGCCGGCCGCGCCGGCCAGGGTGTCGTCGCCCTCGTCCCCGTACAGCGTGTCGTCGCCGAGGCCGCCCGCCAGGGTGTCGTCGCCGGCGTCGCCAAAGACCACGTCGCGGCCTCCGCCGCCGTTGACCACGTCGTCGCCGCCCTCGCCACAGATGACGTCGTCACCCGCGGTGCCGTTGAGGCGGTCGTCGCTTGAGGTGCCCTGGATGGTGCAGCCGCGCGGGTAGGCGTTGAACTCCTCCACCGCCAGCGGGGGCCGCAGGGCGCGTTCGACGCGGTCGGTGACGAACAGGTGCCGCAGGAAGTCACCGGCCAGCGCGTTGCCGATGGCACCCATGATCATGCCCTGGTCGAGGGAGAGGTAGGAGTCGGAGACGGCGCCGCTGTCGACGTTCACCGAGTCGCGGAAGCCCCACTTGGTGTAGACGTCGAAGTCGCGTTCGAGCTTGCGCAGGTTCTCGAGCGTCTGGGTGGGCGCCCAGCGCAGCGCGAGGAAGGCGGCGTGCGCCGACACCACGCCGTTGGTGAACGCCGACGGCGGCGGGTCCGGCATGGGCGGGCGGCCGGGGCAGCCCTCGAAGCCGTGGTCCACCAGGGTCTTGTCGTTGTTGGACGGGTAGCCGGCCGGGTCCATGCCGATGGCGTCGACCCCGTAGGCCGCGTAGCCGCCCTCCGGGACGTTGGCGGGCGAGAAGCCCCAGTAGCCGTAGCCGGCGACGTTCAGGCCGTGGTCGATCTGGGCCCGCACCCAGAGCGGGTGGTTGACCCGCCAGCTCCCGCCGCCCCAGACGTCCTCGGGGACGAACAGCGTCGGCATCAGCGCCTCGAACATGCTGCCGCCCCAGGAGGGGGTGAGGCGGGTGTCGCCGTACCGGTAGGCGCCGTCGAACACGTCCTGGCCGAAGTAGGTGCGGTGGAACCCGACCGGCCTGGTCTCCTGCCAGCTCCAGTCGCAGCTGTCGGGGAAGCTGCGCCAGGTCCCGAAGTAGTGCCGCTGCGGGAGCTCGCCCTTGGCGATGCCGATGTAGCTGGCGATGCGGCTCTCGCTCACGTTGGTGTCGTAGCAGCACGGCGCCTCGCCGGTGTCGGGGGCGTAGTGGAACAGGATGCGGTTGACCTCGGGGCGGTAGTAGAAGCCGAAGTTCATGGCGTCGAAGAGCACGCCGGCGCGGCCGGACAGCTCGGGGACGCCCTGGCGCACCAGCTGCAGGCCGGTGGCGAGCCAGCCGTTGTCCACCGACGACAGGATCGGGGTGAGGGGCTCGCCGGTCGGCGGCCAGGTGGTCAGCTTCGCCCCGCTGCGGTGGTCGTACCAGTTGTAGTACTGGCCGGTCGCGCCGTAGGTCTCCATGCGCTCGAGCGTCGACACCGTCTTGCCCAGCCGGCTGACCACCTCCTGGTGGGAGACCAGGCCGAGCCGCTCGGCCACCAGGGTGCTCCACATGTAGGCGCCGATGTTGGTGGTCGAGGTCTGGACGTCACGGGTGCCGTCGGCGTGCAGGCTGTCGGTTGGCAGCCCCGAGTCGTCGTCCACCATGGCCACGAACGAGGCCCAGGTGTCCTTGGCGTAGCGGCGGAGGGTCTGCTCGCCCGAGCCGGCCACGGCACTCCCTGCCGGCTGCGCCGGCACCGCCGGCGCCAGCGCCCAGGCGGCCAGCGAGAACACCCAGGCGAGGACGAGTGCTCGTGCCAGCCTGCCGCTTCGCCGGCGGCTGGGGATGCGCGGAGCCGTCATGGCGGTCCCCTTGCCCCGAGCCGGCCTCCGGCAAACCCGGCGGTCGCCTAGGTGTCGCGGGTCGTCAGGGCGAAGCGGTTGCCGTCCTGGTCGGAGAAGATCGACCACCAGCCGAAGAACAGCTCGACCGGCGGCTGGGGGAAGTCGACCCCGCGGGCGGCCAGCTCCTCGTGGGTCTGGCGCAGGTCGTCACAGTAGAACCAGATGTTGGAGGTCGGCAGCATCGGGTCGGGCGGGGTCGGCCGCTCACCCTGGCGGGGGTGGAGCCCGACCACCAGCGTCTTGTCCGGCGTGCGCACCTCGAGCCAGCGCTCCCCCTCCCGGTACGGCGTGTCCTGGACGAGCTCGAACCCCATGGTCCCGGTCCAGAACGTCTTGGCCCGGTCCTGGTCATCGACTTCGATGCCGACCTTGCTCACGCCACCGATCACGGCGGCCACCCCCGATCACCTCGCTGCCGTCGTCCCCACCCGGATACGGTCCTCCTCCGGTGTGACAGAAGCGGAGGCTGGGTGGAGCGCAAGCCAGATATCGACCGGCGCGCCCTGGAGGCGATGCTCCAGCGCGTGCTCGGCCCCGGCCTGACGGTGGCGCGGACACCGTCGGGCGTGGCCGCCCAGATGTACCGGGTCCAGGCGGCGGGGCGCGTGGTGTACGCGCGGGTCGCCGAGGACGACCACGAGGACCTCTCGGTCGACGCGGCCCTGCTCGAGCGCCTTGGCGCCATGGGCCTGCGGGTGCCGCGGGTGGTCCACGTGGAGCCGTCCGCCCAGGCGGTGGGCCGCTCGGTGCTGGTGATGACCGAGATCGCCGGCGAGCCGCTGGCGGGATGGCGCGACCAGCGGGCCGCCCAGCGGGTCGCCCGTGCCGCCGGCCGCGACCTGGGCCTGCTCAGCCGCGTGGAGGTGCGGGGCTTCGGCTGGATCCGGCGGCAGCCGCCGGTGTGGCCGTTGCGCGCCACCTCCCCGACCTACGCCGAGTTCGTCACCTCCTACCTCCCCGACCCGTGGCCGGGGCCGCTGGCGGCGCTGTTCACCGCCGCCGAGCTGGAGCACCTGTGGGCGCTGGTCGACCGCGAACGCGGCCGTGATCTGGAGGGTGGGACGCTGGCACACGGCGACTTCGACCGCACGCACATCTTCCACCTCGGCGGCGACTACAGCGGGCTGATCGACTTCGGCGAGATCCGAGGGGCCGAGCCGCTGTTCGACCTGGGGCACTTCGCCCTGTGGGAGCGGGAGGGCGGCGCCGTGCCGCTGCTGGATGACCTGCTGGCCGGCTACGGCGAGGTCGCCGCGCTCCCAGCCGGGCACGAGGAGCTGATCGGGCGGTCGGCGATCCTGCTGGGGCTGCGGCAGCTCGCCAGGTGGCTGGGGCCGCCCCGGCGGCTGGACCGCGGGCATCCCATGGTCACCGGCCGGGTGGCACGCCTCCGCCGGCTGCTCGGCAGCTCCGGCACCGGCCGGATCGACCCGGCCCGCCCGGGCAGTCCTCGGTAGGCCCTCGCGGCACGCGCTGTGATCCCCGATATTCGGGTGCGGGAGCGCGGGCGGCTGGCCCATACTCGCGGCCGTGGACGATGATGACGACGTGAGCGCCGGGCCGGACCTGGCCGTGCTCGGCTGGGACGCGGAGCTTCAGGCCGCGTTCCAGCCGTGGGCGGAGAGCGGGCACCGGGCCGGTCGGGTGGTGGCCGTGCACGGCGGCACCCTGGTGGTCGCCACCGAGTCAGGCGACGTGGCCGCCACGGTGGCAGGGCGGCTGCGGCACCAGGCTGACGGGCTGGGCGAACTCCCCGCGGTCGGCGACTGGGTCTGCCTCCGGGGCGGAGGCGACGCCGAGACCGGCGCGGACGGGGGCGCGAGCATCGCCGCCGTGCTCCCGCGCCGCAGCGTCTTCTCGCGCCAGCAGGCCGGGCGGGCCACCGGTGAGCAGGTGGTGGCGGCCAACGTCGACCTGGTGTTCCTGGTCACCTCGCTGGACGGGGAGCTGAACCCGCGCGGGCTTGAGCGCTACCTCACCCTCGCCTGGCAGAGCGGGGCCACGCCGGTGGTGGTGGGCAACAAGGCCGACCGCAGCGAGTGGGTCGAGGGCGACCTGGCCGAACTGGCCGCGGTCGCCCCTGGCGCGGCCGTGCACGCGGTGAGCTGCCTCACCGGCCAGGGACTCGACGAGCTGGCCCCCTACCTCACCCCGGGGCGGACGGTGGCGATGCTCGGCCCCTCCGGGGTGGGCAAGTCCACCCTGATCAACCGGCTCGCCGGCGAGGAGCTGATGGCCACCGCCGCGGTCCGCGCCGACGGCAAAGGCCGGCACACCACCACCCACCGGGAGCTCCTGCGCCTGCCAGGCGGCGCCATGGTGATCGACACCCCTGGCATGCGGGAGATGCAGCTCTGGGCGGGCGGCGAGGGCATCGAGGAAACCTTCGTCGAGGTCGACGAGCTGGCTGCCGGCTGCCGCTTCGCCGACTGCCGCCACGACCAGGAGCCGGGCTGCGCGGTGCTGGCCGCGGTGGCCGACGGCCGCCTGCCGGAGGAGCGGCTGGCGAGCTGGCACAAGCTGCAGCGCGAACTGCGCGCGGCAGCGATCCGCCAGGACCGGCGCGCCCAGGCCGAGCAGCGGCGGCAATGGCGCAACCGCAACAAGTCGATGCGCGAGTACCTGAAGGTCAAGCGGGACGACTGGTAGCGCCTACCGGCGGGCGGGCGCGTCGGCGGCGAGCCGGTCGACCAGTGGCAGGACCCGCTCGCGGACGGTGGCGTAGGAGAAGTGGCGCCGCCCGGCCCGGTAGTTGGCCTCGGTCATGGCGCCGCCGCGCTCAGAGCTGGCGAGCAGGTCACGGACCTGGGCGACGGCATCGGGGGTGACCGCGCCGTCCAGCTCGATGCAGCGCACCCCGGCAGGGGCGATGTCCTCGGCGTAGACCTGGTAGCGGTTGACCAGCACCGGCCGGCGGTGGAAGAACGCCTCGAGCAGGGCGTTGCCGAACCCTTCCCAGACCGACGGGAAGCAGACCAGGTCGGCGGCGGCGTAGGCGTCGGCCAGCTCGGGCCCGTCGCCGCCTTCGCCGGCAGGGACGAAGCGGAGGTCGACCCCGAGCCTGGTGGCCAGCTCGCGCAGCCGGGCGCCGTAGTCGTGCCCCTCGTCGCCCTCCGCGTGGGTGACGGCCACGGTGACCGGCGGGCCGCCCGCCGCCGGCAGCCGCCCGGCCAGCTCGATGGTGGCCTCGATCCACTTGCGCGGCACCACCCTGGTCGGTTGCAGCAGCAGCACGTCGTCCGGGCCGAGGCCGGCGGCCTGGCGGTAGCGGGCGCCATCACCGGGCCGCGTCGGGCCGCGCTCGAAGTCCATCACGTTGGGCAGCACGGTCGCCTCGACCGCGCGCCGGCGGGCCAGCTCCCTGGCGGCCGCCGAGTTGATCACCAGGTGGACCATGTGGTCCAGGACCGGCGGGAAGGCCGCCCCGAGCACGTCGGCGGCGGCGTTGGGGAAGAAGCGCTCGCGCTCCCACCAGAAGTCATGGTGGTGGGCGAGGACCGGCAGGTCCTCCTCGACCAGCACCTCGGTCAGCGCGAGCCCCAGGGGGAGCTGCATCGGCAGGCAGAGCACGTTCTGGGCGACCACCACGTCGACGCCGAACTCGCCCAGGAAGCCGCGCAGCGCGGCCTTCAGATCCTCGCAGCGCTCCCTGATGAGTGCCGTGGTGGACGGGCTGCGCCCGCGGACCCCGAAGCAGGCGGCCTCGAGGGCGCGGTTGGCCTCGCTCTCGAAGTGGGCAGGAGGATGCGGCCGCCCGGGGGTGAACCGCTCCCCCAGCTCGCCGGCGAACCAGACCACCCGGTGGCCGGCGGAGGCCAGCACCTCGGCCAGCTTGGCCGCCTCGAGGGTGACGCCGTCCGTGCCGGCGAACCGGGTGGAGACCATGCCGACCACGAGCTCGCGTCCCTGCCGCACGGCCACCTCCAACGCTGGCGAGCGGGATGCCGGGTGGCTACCGCTCCACCGCCTCGCGGAGGAGGTCGGTGACCAGCTTCGGGTTGGCCCGGCCCCTGGTCTCGCGCATCACCTGGCCGACCAGGTTGCCGAGGACGCCCTGCTTGCCGCCCCGGTACTTGGCGACCAGCTCGGGGTTGTCCGCCACCACCCGGTCCACCACCGCCTCGAGTGCTGACGCGTCGGAGATCTGCGCCAGGCCCTTGCGCTTGACCACGGTCGTCGGGGCCGCCTCGGTGGTGAACAGCTCGGCCAGCACGTCCTTGGCCGCGGTCGCCGAGACGGTGCCGGCCGCGACCAGGTCGAGCAGCTCCCCGAGGCGCTCTGGTCCGACCGGGTTGTCGGCCATCACGTGCTCGAACTCGCGCAGGCCGCGCTGCAGCTCGCCCATGACCCAGGTGGCCACCACCTTGGGATCGCGGGGCGCCTTCCCGCCCGCGCCGGCGGCCACCTGCTCGAAGTAGGCCAGCACCTCGGGATCGCGGGAGAGCCAGCCGACCTCCCTGGCGCCGAGGCCGGTCGCCTCGGCCAGCGCCCGGCGGCGCTCAGCGGGCAGCTCCGGCAGGGTCTGGCGCACCTCTTCGACCCAGGCGGGGAGCGCCTCGATCGGCACCAGATCGGGCTCGGGGAAGTAGCGGTAGTCGGTGGCGTACTCCTTGGAGCGCATCGGCTCGGTGCGCGCGTTGCCCTCGTCCCAGTGACGCGTCTCCTGGGTCAGGCGGCCGCCGTCGGCCAGCACCCGGCGCTGCCGCTCGGCCTCGTAGCCGACCGCCCGGTAGAGGCTGCGCAGCGAGTTGAGGTTCTTGAGCTCCACCTTGGTGCCGAACTCGGCGTGCCCGACCGGCCGGATGGAGATGTTGACGTCGAACCGCATCGAGCCCTCTTCCAGCTTCACGTCCGAGACGCCGAGGGTGGCGAGCACCGCCCGCAGCTCCTCCGCGTACGCCCTGGCCTCCTCGGCGCTGCGCATGTCCGGCTCGGAGACGATCTCGACCAGCGGGATGCCGGCCCGGTTGTAGTCCACCAGCGAGTGGTCCGCGCCGTGGATCCGGCCGGTCGCGCCGACGTGCAGGCTCTTGCCGGTGTCCTCCTCGAGGTGGACGCGGGTGATGCCGATCCGCCGCGGCTCGCCGTCGACGTCCACGTCCAGCCACCCGCCCACGCACAGCGGCTCGTCGTACTGGCTGATCTGGTAGTTCTTCGGCATGTCCGGATAGAAGTAGTTCTTGCGGTGGAACTGCGAGCGCTCGGCGATGCGGCAGTTCAGGGCCAGGCCGATGCGCACGGCGTACTCGATGGCGCGGCCGTTGGTCACCGGCAGCGAGCCCGGTTCGCCGAGGCAGACCGGGCAGACCTGGGTGTTCGGCGCGGCCCCGAAGGCGGACGGGCAGGCGCAGAACATCTTGGTAGCGGTGGCCAGCTCGCAGTGGGTCTCGATGCCGATCACGGTCTCGTAATGCCGGACCGCCGTCTCCTCCACGCTGGCGGTCATGGCCGCGCCTCCCCCTCGTTGACCGGGGGGCTAACGCTTGGTGGGCGTTCGACCGGGCCGCGGTCCTGTTCGAAGGCGTACGCGGCGCGGAGCATGGTGGCCTCGCCGAGCGCCGGCGCGATCAGCTGGAGGCCGACCGGCAGACCGTCGACCAGCCCGGCGGGGACGGTCACCGCCGCGTTGCCCGCCAGGTTGACCGGGACGGTGAAGACGTCCGACAGGTACATCGCCAGCGGGTCGTCGACCCTGGCGCCGATCGGGAACGCCACCGTCGGCGAGGTCGGCCCGGTGAGCAGGTCGAAGCGCTCGAAGGCGTCCTCGAACTCGCGCAGGACCAAGGTCCGCGCCTTCTGCGCCTGCCCGTAGTAGGCGTCGTAGTAGCCGGCCGAGAGCGCGTAGGTGCCGAGCATGATGCGCCGCTTGACCTCGGCGCCGAAGCCCGCCTGGCGAGTGCGCTGCATCATGTCGACCACGTCGGTCGGGTCCTTGATCCGCAGGCCCCAGCGGACGCCGTCGTAGCGGGCCAGGTTGGAGGAGCACTCGGCCGGCGCGATCAGGTAGTAGGCGGACAGGGCGTACTCGAACGAGGGCAGCGAGCACTCCTCCACCCGCGCGCCGAGGCGCTCCAGCCGGTCGACCGCCTCGCGGGCGCGGGCGAGCACGCCCGGCTCGGCGCCGCCGGCCGGGAACATCTCCTTGACCACGCCGATGCGCATCCCCGCCACGCCGCGGTCGAGCTGGGAGGTGAAGTCGGTCGGGGCGTCGGCGATCGAGGTCGAGTCCATCGGGTCGTGGCCGGCGACCGCCTCGAGCAGCAGGGCGGCGTCGCGCACCTCACGGGCGAGCGGGCCGACCTGGTCGAGGGAGGAGGCGAAGGCGATCAGCCCGTACCGGCTGACCAGGCCGTAGGTGGGCTTGACGCCGACGATGCCGCAGAGCGCCGCCGGTTGGCGGATGGATCCGCCGGTGTCGGTGCCGATGCCGAGGGTGGCCTGGCCGGCGGCGACCGCCGCGGCCGACCCTCCCGACGAGCCACCAGGCACGCGGTCGGGGTCCCACGGGTTGCGGGTCGGCCCGAAGCCGGAGTTCTCGGTGGACGAGCCCATGGCGAACTCGTCCATGTTGGTCTTGCCGAGGACCACCACCCCCGCCCGGCGGAGCCGGTCGACCACGGTGGCGTCGTACGGCGGCCGGAACTCCTCCAGGATCCTGGAACCGGCCGTGGTCCGCAGGCCCTTGGTGACCAGCACGTCCTTGAGGGCGAGGGGCACGCCGGCGAGCGGTCCGAGGGGCTCGCCCCGCGCCCGGGCGGCGTCGACCGCGCGGGCGTCGGCCAGGGCCTGCTCGTCGGCCACCGTGAGGAAGGCGTGGAGCGCGTCGTCGGTGGCCCTGATGCGCTCCAGGTGCGCCTCGACCGCCTCGACCGCGCTGGCCTCGCCCTTGGCGTACAGGCCCGCCAGCTCGTGGGCGGGCAGCTCGGTGAGGTCGGTGCCGGCCGCGCTCACGCCTCCTCATCGATGATGCGGGGCACCAGGAAGCGGTCCTGCTCGATGGCCGGTGCGGTGGACAGCGCCTCGTCCCGTGACAGGCACGGGCCGACCACGTCGTCGCGCCAGACGTTCACCCGCCGCAGCGGGTGGGAGGTGGGCGGCACGCCCTCCGTCGGCAGCCGCTTGACCTTCTCGGCCTCTTCCAGGATCACCGAGAGCTGGGACTGGAAGCGGTCGAGCTCCTCGTCGGTGAGGGCGAGGCGGGCGAGGCGGGCGACGTGCTGCACGTCGGCGCGGCTGATCGGCATGGCGGTCCTCCGGGGGGCGCCACGCGGCGCCGGCGGGGCGGCGGCGCCGCCGCCCGGCAGGCCGTCGGCAGCGCCTCAGCTGGCAGGTCGGGACGGTCGAGTCTACCGTCACTGCCCGCCCGGCTCCCACGCGATTACGGCGCCATTGGGACCGGGGCTGGAGTACCGGTGGGGGCATGGTGACCGCCGTGCGGCGTGTCACCATGCCCCCACCACGGCCGGGCTACGGACCTGCCCTCCGGCCCGGCTCGATCAGACTGCCGTCAGCGCCTCCCTACCAGCGGTTGGCGTGCCGCGGCTTGCGGGTGTCGGTGTACATCAGGAACGCGGTCCCGCCGAGCACCATCGCGACGCCAAGGCCGAGGAGCGCGCCGCTGGCCGCGCCGGTGAACGGCAGGCTGCCATCCTGGTCGCTCGCGTTCACCAGCTGGTCGGCCGACTCGGCGCCGGTGGCCTCGTCGACGACCCCGATTGACTGCGCCGAGGTCGGCGGCACGGTCTGGTTCACCGCTGGCGCGGCTGGCTGCTGGGCCGGTGGCGGCGGTGCCGGCGGCTCGGTGGCCGGGGGAACCTGCCCGCCCTGGTCGGCGGTGGTCGGCGGCTCGGTGGCCTGCGGTGCCTCGGTCGCGGGCGGCTCGGTGGCCTGCGGTGGCTCGGTCGCGGGTGGCTCGGTCGCGGGTGGCTAGGTCGCGGGTGGCTCAGTGGCGGGCGGCTCGGTGGCCGGCGGCTCGGTGGCCTGCGGTGGCTCGGTGGCGGGTGGCTCGGTGGCGGGTGGCTCGGTGGCGGGTGGCTCGGTGGCCGGCGGCTCGGTGGCCGGCGGCTCGGTGGCGGGCGGTGTCG
>DATLQA010000299.1:0-27967 GCA_035535495.1 Actinomycetota bacterium
AACCGGCTCGTCGCTCACGCTCGCCTCCTCCGCGAAGGACCTGCCCGTGGTGGTCCAGTCTCCCACTACTGCCCCGCAGGCAAGGCGACTTGCACGTACAGGCCGGACGGCTCGCCCGCCAATGCCCAGCCAATGCTCAGCCGGTCACTCCTGCCCGGCCTTTGCCGGTTGCGGCACCCGGAACTCGATCTCGGTGCCCCCACCCGGGCCGGTGTCCACCCGCATCGCGCCGCCAAGCTGCTCGACCCGGCCCTTCATGCTCTTGAGCAGGCCGATCTTGCCTCTGGCCACCAGCGCGGCCTCGTCGTAGGTGAAGCCGGCACCGTCGTCACGGACGGTCACGATCACCTCGCCCCGGTCGCAGTCGGCGAACACCGAGGCGCGCTCGGCGCCGGCGTGCTCGGCCACGTTGTCAAGGGCCTGGCGGACCGCCGCGGCCAGCTCACCGACGTGGCCGAGCGGCAACGGGATGGGGCCGGTCGCGCTGACCGTCACCCGCACCCCGCGGCCGTCCCTGGCGACGGCCTCCAGCCGCTCCCGCAGCGAGGCCGTGCCGACGGGCGAGCCCTCCGGCTCGCGCAGCACCAGGGCGCGGAGCGCCTCCTCCTGGCCACCGGCCACCTCGGCGAGGCGCCGCACCTCGGCGGCCGGGACGGGCCCCGCTTCGGCCAGCTCCCGGCCGCGCTTGTGCACCATGGCCAGCGCCTGCAGGACCGAGTCGTGGATCTGGCGGGCGAGCGACTCCCGCTCGGCCAGCCGGGCGGCCCGCTCCCTGGCCTGCACGGTCTCGGCCACGGCGCGCCTGAGCTGCGCCGCCGAGCGTTCCAGTAGCTCAGCCACGAGCCCGACGGCGCCACCGGCGATCAGGTAGTTGAGCGCGCCACCGGCCAGGTGCAGCCGCTCCGCGGTGGGCTCGGCGGCCAGGTCGACGCCGTTGACCAGGTGGGCGCCGACCAGCGCGCAGCCGACCACGAACCCGGCGGCCAGGCCCGCGCGCAGGCCGCGGCTGGCGCCCCAGAAGGCCGGGGCCGCGATCGGGTAGGCGCCGGCGAAGAACGGCTGGTTGCCCGCGACCGTGCCCTCCCCGACCACCACGCCGGAGACGAGGCTGAGCGCGACCGCGATGACCAGGTCGGTGGCGAGCACCCAGGCGCGGCGCTCGCTGGCCAGCCTTGCCGGCCGCATCCCCGTCAGCCAGGCGGTCCAGACCGCGGCGACGGCGATCGCCAAGGTCGCCACCACCGGCCGGCGCACCGAGCCGCCGCTGAACGCGGCCAGCGTCATCCACCCGAGCGCGACCCAGCGGAACGCGAGGATGGCGATGTGCAGGGTCTCCCGCCCACGCTCGGCCTCGGACGTCGCCAGCCCCGGTTCCCCTCCGCTCCTCGAGCCCCCCGGACCCCCGGCGTTCACCGCACGAGCGGCTCGGGGGCGGATGTCCGGGCGGGCCGCCTGGCGTGGGGCGCGGGCCGGCCGAGCTGGCGGGCCTGGCCGGGCGAGCGTGGCTCGAGCCGGGCTGGCTGGCGGGCCTTGGCGGTCCGCCGGGCCGCCGAGGTCACCCGGGCGAGGGCGTCGTGGAGGGTGGCGGCCTCGTCGTCGTCCAGATGCCTGGCGAAATGCTCCTGGATGCCGCGGAGGTGGACGGGCGCGGCCCGGCGGAAGGCGCTGCGACCCTCCGGGGTGAGGACCGCGAACGCGCCCCGCCGGTCGGACGGGCAGCGCTCCCGGCGCACCAGCCCTTCGGCCTCCATGCGGTCGATCAGGCGGGTGAGGCCGCTCTTGGAGAGCAGCACTGACTGGGCCAGCTCCTGCATGCGCAGGCGCTGCTCCGGCGCCTGGTCCAGCGTGAGGAGCACGTCGTACCAGCCGAGCGGCAGCCCGCGCTGCTCCTCCAGCTCGCGGGAGAGCAGCTCGACCACGGTGGCGTGGACTTCGAGCAAGCTGCGCCAGGCGGCCAGGTGCCGCTCTGCGGGACGGTGGGCCATACTCCAGTATGGCCCGAACGCGACTTAGTTGCAATAGCAACTAAGTCGTCCACCGCTTGGTACGGTTGGCTCCGGTGCGCGGCACGGCGCCCGGCGGCTCAGGCCTTGACGATGTTGTTGTACGCCGTCTGCCACTTCTTGAGCTTCTCGCCCTCCATCGAGACGAGCGCGAGCTTGGTGGAGGCTGGCGGGTAGATGCTCGGATCCCGCAGCTGCTCCTGGGGGAGGAGCGCCTTGGACAGCGGCACCGGCGTGCCGTAGGAGACGTAGCTCGAGATGCGCGCGTTCACGCTCGGCTGCAGCACGTAGTTGATGAACAGTGCGGCGTTGCGCACGTGGGGCGCGTCCTTGGGGATGCACATCACGTCCGCCCAGCGCAGCGCGCCTTCCTTGGGGATGACGTAGATGACGTCCCGGTTGCGGTCGGCCGCCTGGAAGACGTCGCCGCTCCACCCCTGGGCGATATAGGTGCGGCCCTTCGCCAGGTTGTCGATGTAGGTGTCGCTGGACAGCTCGCGGATCCTGCCCCGCAGGCTCCTGATCAGGCTGACGACCTCCTGCAGGTCCGCGTCCTTGACGGAGTTCGGATCCTTGCCGAGGTAGATGAGCGTGCAGGCGATCAGGTCCGAGGCGTCCCGGAGAAGCGACGCCCGGCCTGCGACCGACTTGTCCGGGTCGTAGATCGACTTCCAGGAGTCAACCTTGCCGCCTGGGACCCGCTTGGCGTTGTAGCCGATCCCGGTGGTTCCCCACTGCCACGGCACCGAGTACTTGTTGCCGGGGTCGTAGACGGTCTCGACGAACGCCTTGTCGATGTTCTTGACATTGGGGATGAGGTCGAGGGGGAGCGGCTGGATCAGCCCAAGGCGCTTGTAGGTCGGCAGGAACTGGTGCGTCGGGACGACGATGTCCCACTGGTCCTTGCCAGCCCGCATCCTGGTCAGGAGATCCTCGTTGGAGGAGTAGACCTCGTAGTTGACCCGGATACCAGAGTGCGCCTGGAACGCCGGGATGGTCCGGTCGTCGATGTAGTCGGACCAGTTGTAGATGTTGATGAGCTGCTCCGGCTTGCGGTTGACCGCGCCAACCGGCGGGCAGGCCTTGCTGCCGACGGTGCAGCCGGCCACCCCGGCGGCGCTGAGCAACGCGCCGACGCGCAGGAACCCGCGCCGTCCGATGCGAGCCTGGGGGTGCTCGATCAGCAGGTTGAGCTCGGGGTCATCGCGGGCGCCTGCCACTGGCCTCCTCACCTTTCCCTCTTAGATCCGGGGCTACCGCTTCGCTACTTGAGCCCCGGACCCCTGATCGATCCGGGGCTACCGCTTCGCTACTTGAGCCCGGACCCCCCTTTTCCATCCGGGCTATTCCATCCGGGCTACCGCGTCGCTCCTTGAGCCCGGACCCCCTTGTCCATCCAGGCCGACACGCCGCTCAAGACCGGCGGACGATCACCTCGTCGACCAGCAGGCCCTCTCCCTGCTTGGCGTTCTCGAGGACCACCTCGAGCGCCAGCGCGCCAGCGGCCTTGACACGGTGCTCCACATCGACGCGTACCCAGCCCTGGTCGGCCGCTGTCTCCGCGCTCTTCGGAGTGACCTCTCGCGTTCCCTGCCCGTTGACCACCAAGCTCAAGGTCGCGCGCATGCCCGGCGTGCCCGAGCGCACCCAGGCGCTGGCCTGATAGACGTCGCCGGCGCGGACCTGGACGATGTCAGGCGCGGTGATGCCCACGCGGCTCGGCCCGGTCGCCGAGGCCTGCACGAACACGCTCGACCCGGAGGTCCGGCCGCCCAGCTCCCGCGAGACCCTGGCCGAGCCGAGGCGCTCCCAGCCGCTGGTGTCCTGCTCGAAGCTCCAGTTCTGCAGCAGGTTGCCGGTGGGCGCGAATGCGCCAGAGGCGACCGGCGGGAGGTCGTCGGCGGGCGACGTGGTGGCGCCCGTCTCCCCGGTGGCCTCCTGGGTGTCGGTGATCACGCGGACCAGCGGGATCGCGATCGCCGCCACGAACAGCACCAGGCCGAATAGACCGATGAGGGGCCGGACGTGCAGCCGCTGACGGTCAGGTCGAGGCGCCGCATGGCGGCCGCCTCGATCCGGCAGCACCACGCGATCCCGCCTCTCCTCTTCGAGGCCCGCCCCTTGCACAGCCCCTAGCTGGGGGGGTCCGGCCGACTGGTCGAGCGGGCCGACCTCGGCGCGATTGGGGTTGTCCATGCGTTTCCTAGGCGGAACCGGTGCCGGGGGAGGACTAGGAGACACTAGTGAGCCACATACGTAATTGCAAGCTAAAGCCATCTGTGTGGTGTGCTTGGGAAAGATGCGGAGATAGCCCCTTCCCAACCCATCTGGAGCGGGCGCCGTGGCCGCCGCGTCACATCGTCTCGAGCGTGGCCCGTCGGCGGCCTTCGGCCTCGAAGAGGCGGAGCAGGGCGTACGCGGCCACGCCGTAGGCCACGCCGACCAGCGCTTCTCGCGCGATCAGGTGGTCGACCGCGCTCAGTGGGGCACCGGCGGCCACCTCGCGGGCGGCCTCGATCCCGTGGGTCATCGGCAGCGCCCGGCCGACGGCCGCAAGCCAGCTGGGAAGGGCGTCGAGCGGCACATTGACGCCGCAAAACAGGAGCATCAGGAAATAGAACAAGTTAGAGATGAAAAAGACGTCTCGGGCACGCAAGCCGATCGATCCCAGGAGCAGGCCGAATCCGGTGCAGGAGGCCACCGTGATCACCACCACGGCGGCCAGCCCCGGCAACGCGGAAGGGGCGAGTTCGAAATCGAGCAGGAGTAGTCCGACGGCAAAGCCGAAGGCGGAGACCAGCACGCCGTTGGCCACGTACGGGAGCGCCCGGCCGCAGAACAGGGCGTGCCGGTTGGCCGGCGTGGCGAGCAGCGACGGCAGCGTGCCGAACCAGCGCTCGTTGGCGATCCCCATGGTCATGCCGTAGACGCTCGCCATCGCGGAGGCCTGCACCGCGTTGCCGACCACGAAGAAGGTGTCGTCGGCCACGCCGCTGAAGCGGCCGAGATGGACGAAGAACAGGATCTGGAACAGCGGGCCGCCGAGCATCGTGGGGATGTAGATCGACGGGCGGATCCAGTTGAACAGCGCCCGGTAGGCGATGCTCCCGCCGACGAAGAAGACCCGCACCGCGCTCATGTCAGCGCCAGCGTGGCGCGGTCGCGCGCCAGACGCTCGAAGTGGGCCAGCAGCACGGTACCGATGACGGCGTAGGCGGCGGCGAGCCCGACGCAGGCGAGGATCGCGGGAAGCGGCTCGCCGCCGAGGGCGGCCTCGCGGATCGCCCGCACCCCCCAGGTCGGCGCGAGCGCCCAGGCGATCGGGTGGGTCCAGCCGGGCAGCAGGGACAGTGGCACCAGCAGCCCGGTGGCCAGCCAGACGGGATACTCCAGCAGGTTGGCCAGCGCGTTGGCGTGGCGGTAGAGCACGAAGCTGGAGGCGAGCACCAGGCCGAGCAGCCCGAGCCCGACCACCGTGGCGGGGACCGCCACCGCGAACTCGAGCGGGTGGACGATCCGCAGCGGGATGTCGAACAGCAGCCAGCCCCACAGCAGAGTGGCCGTCAGCGAGTAGATCCCGATGGTGGCCGTTGCCAGGGTCAGCGGCACCAGCACCAGCACGAACGGCACCGGCGCGGCCACCAGCAGCTCGAGGGTGCCCTGGTAGCGCTGCCACTGGATCGACCCGCCCGAGCCGAACAGGGTGGTGGACCAGATGCCCATCAGCCCCGCTCCGATGGCGGCGTAGAGCAGGGTCGGGGCGTGACCCCCCGCGCGGAACATGTAGAAGGCGATCGAGGCGAAGATCACCGGCTGGATGGCCGAGGTGAGGATGAAGAAGGTCGAGAGGCTGAGGCTCTTGAGGTGGAAGGCCCAGCCGGCGAGGAGCAGGCGCGTCACCCTGGCGGGGCCGAGGCCGGCGGCGCCGGTCGGCAACTCAGGCCTCCGTGACCAGGTCGACGTAGGCGTCTTCGAGGGTCGGCTCGCGGACCGCCACCCGTCCGACGCGGGCGCCATTCAACCGGCCGAGCAGGGTCTGCGTCAGCTCGACGCCCTTGGCCGACTGCACCGAGATCACCTGGGCGTGGTCACGCTCTGAGACCGAGACCGAGGCCACCCCTGGAACCGCGCGGAGCTTGCCGATGGCGTCGTCGCCGACGCCGAAGGTCTCGATCTCGACCACCGTGCGGTCGGCCACCCTGGCCTTGAGGTCGCGCGGGGTACCCTGGGCGACCAGGTGGCCATTGGCGATCACCGCCACGCGGTCGCAGAGGCTGTCCGCCTCGAACATGTAGTGGGTGGTCAGCAGGACCGTCTTGCCGACATGGGTGAGGGCGGCGATGGTGGCGCGCAGCTCGCGGGCGCCCACCGGGTCGACGCCGATGGTGGGCTCGTCCAGGAACACCACCGGCGGATCGTGCAGCAGCCCCCTGGCGACGTGCAGGCGTTGGCGCATGCCGCGGGAGTAGCCCTCGACCCGCTCGCGCTCGCGGCCGGTCAGCCCGACGAGGTCGAGCACGGCGCCGATGCGGCCTCGCTGCTCCCGTGGGTCCACGCCGTAGAGCTCGGCGAAGTAGCGGAGGTTGTCCAGACCGGAGAGGCGCTCGTAGAGGCCGCGGTCGCCGCCGAAGACGTAGCCGATGGACGCCCGCACCAGGCGGGCGTCGGCGACCACGTCGAGGCCGAGCACCCTGGCGGTCCCCGCCGTCGGCAGGAGCAGGGTGATCAGCATCTTGATGGTGGTGGTCTTGCCGGCCCCGTTCGGGCCGAGCAGGCCGAACAGCTCGCCCTTGGCGATCTCGAAGCTGATGCCGCGGACGGCCTCGACCTCGATCGCCTGGCGGCGCAGGACACCCGTGGTGGTGTGGTAGGTGCGGCGGAGTCCGACCGCCTCGACGACGCTCAAGCCACCGATGGGCGAGGCTGGGGCCAGAGCAGGTGCCGCGCGCGGCGGGCGCGCCTTCCGCGCCCGCCTCGCGCCAGCTGCCGCAGCCGCTGCCGGTCCGCCTCCCGGAGGAGGTCGTCGGCCCGGCCGATCAGCTGCCCATGATCCGCGTACCAGAGCATGGCTCTCACCTCCGCGGATCACGGTAGGCGCTGAGGTGGGGAGGTCTCATCGGGCCGCTGCCCTAGATCACCAGCCCTGCCCACCTCAGATCCAGGCGGTCACGGCGCTTGGGACCCCTCAGCCTGAGGGCAGGCGTCTAAGGCAGCACCTGACGCCTGTGGGATCCGCCCGATCAGGGGCGGTTCAGAACGAGCTGACCAAGCTGCCGACGGACACGCCGACGACCGCGAGGGCGGCGTCGATGCGCGCGTGCACCCGCGGGATCGCTCCGACCGCGTCCACCCCGAGCAGCAGGCCCCGGTGCCGATAGTAGTCGATCAGGGGCCTGGTCTTGTGCGCGAACACCTCGAGGCGGTGGCGGATGGTCTGCTCGGTGTCGTCCGAGCGGTGCAGCGCCGCCGAGCGCCCCGCCAGCCGGCGGAACAGCTCCCCCTCCTCGACCTCGAAGTTGAGCGCCGCATCGAGCGGCGTGCGCAGCTCGGCCAGGCGGCGGTCGAGCGCCTCGGCCTGCGCCACCGTGCGCGGGAAGCCGTCGAGCAGGAAGCCGTCCTGGCAGTCCGGCTCGGCCAGGCGGTGCATGACCATGGCGATCACGACCTCGTCGGGGACCAGGTCGCCACGGTCCATGTAGCGCTGGGCACGGCGACCGAGGCGCGTGCCCTGTGCGACGTTGACGCGGAAGATGTCGCCAGTCGCGATGTGGGGCGTCCCGCCACGCGAGGCGAGCCGGGCGGCTTGGGTTCCCTTGCCGGCTCCGGGCGGGCCCAACAGAACAAGACGCATAGGCAGGCTCCCCGGACTTGGCGACAGGGTTGACCACCGAGGGTAGGGTGTCCACTTGCCATCGGTCCAATAGTTCGTTTTGATTGAGAAGATCGACGACTCCGATACCACCAGCCCGGAGCGGTGATGCTTCCGCAGCTCGAAGCGTTCCTGGAGGTCGCCAGGCGGCAGAACCTGAGCCGTGCGGCCGAGGCGCTCTACGTCTCCCAGCCGACCGTCACCGCCCGCCTGCAGAACCTGGAGGCCAGCCTCGACGAGCAGCTGTTCCTGCGCACCCGCAGGGGCATGCGGCTGACCGAGGCGGGCGAGGCGTACCTGCCCTACGCCGAGCGGGCCGTGCAGGCGCTGCTCGACGGCCGCGAGCGCCTGCGCGAGCTCCGCCAGGGCAGCGCGGGCACGCTCGTCCTCGGTGCCCCACCAACCGTCAGCACGTATACGCTGCCGCTGCTCCTGGCCCGCTTCACCGCCGAGCACCCGAGCGTCCGCCTGGTGGTCAAGACCGGCACCTCCGAGGAGATCCTGGCGATGGTCCTCGAGGACCAGGTGCAGATCGGTCTGATGCGCGCGCTGGCCCACCCCGAGGTGGAGAGCACCCCGGTCCACTCGGACACGCTGGTGCTGATCACCGGACCTGACCATCCCCTGGCCGACCGCAGCGGCGTGCGCCTGGCCGAGTTGGCCGGCGAGGCGGTGGTGCTATTCGGACGCAGCTCGAGCTACCGGGACTTCACCGCCGCCATCTTCCGCCAGGCGGGCATGCTCACCGGCAGCGTCATGGAGCTGGACAACATCGAGGCGGCCAAGAAGATGGTCGAGCACGGGCTCGGTATCGCGCTGGTCCCCCACAGCGCCGTCGGTGCCGAGCTGGCCCGTGGCGCGCTCCGGCTGATCGAGCTGGCCGACGCGACCCCGGCCGAGCGCGAGATCGTGGCCGTGCGCCGCCGCGACGCCGGCCGTCCGTCCGCGGCGTTGGCCGCCTTCATGCGCCTGCTCACCAGCCTGCGCGAGCTGCTGGCCGCGGACGGCGGCCGGGCCGAGCCCGCGGAGGACGGGCACCGGCCGACCGGGCTTGCTTGACGCCAGGCCCCAGTTGTGGGTTCCTCGCCTGCGATCTGGACCGCCGCCCTACCCCGCCGCCCATGACCCGACGCCTCAAATTCTGGATCGCCTGGTACGTCCCGCTGGTCGGGCTGTACCTGGCGTTCGCCAGCACCATCGACCCACACGAGCTCCTGCTCGGGCTGGTCGCCGCGGCGGTCGGGGCCACCGCCCAAGAGCTGGTCAACGCCCAGGACCTGGTCCGCTTCCGCCTGAAGCCGCGCTGGCTCGTCGACCTGCGGCTCCTGCCGGGCCAGGTGCTGGCCGACAGCTGGCTGCTCGCGGTGGTGCTGTGGCGGCGGGTCGCTCGCGGGCAGACCACCACGGGCGCGTTCCGGACCGTCCCCTTCCCGGTCGTGCAGGAGGACGAGGCCGTGACCAACGCCCGCCGGGCGCTGGTCACCATGGCGCTCTCCGTCGCCCCGAACATCTACGTGGTGGGGATCGAGGGCGAGGACGGAGTGATGCTCGTCCACGAGCTGATCCCGAAGGCGGACGAGCCGGTGCCGCCGAGCATGCTGGCCGACCTTGCCGGGCCCGGCGTGGCGGGTCCGTCGCCGCGGAGCCCTGAGGCCCGGCCGTGAACGTGTGGATGGTCGCCACCATCGCCCTGCTCGCCGGGCTGATCCCCTGCGGCGTCACCTGCCTGCGCGGCGACGTGGCCGACCGCCTGGTCGGCCTGGAGCTGGCCGGCGCGGTCGTGACCCTGGTCCTGCTCCTGCTCGCGGAGGCCTTCGGCCGCGCCATCTACACGGACATCGCGCTCGCGCTCGCGCTGCTGTCGCTCGCCGGCGGCCTGGTGTTCGCCCGCTTCCTGGAGCGCTTCCTGTGAGCCCGCGGACGGTCGCCGTCGCCGCGCTGCTGACCGTTGGCGTCGGCGTCGAGCTCGCCTGCTGCCTCGGCGTGCTGCTGATGCGCGGCGTCTACGACAAGCTCCACTTCACCGGCCCGGCCACCACCATCGGCTCACTCGCGATCGCGCTGGCCGTGATCGTCGAGGAGTCGTTCTCCCAGGCCGGCCTCAAGGCGCTGCTGGTCTTCCTCACCCTCCTGGTCTCCAACCCGGTGCTCACCCACGCCACCGCCCGCGCCGCCCGCGTCCACCAGCTCGGAACCTGGCAGCCCGAGGCCGGCGACGCCGGCCAGACCGCCGCCCCCGATCGACCCGCGCCCGGAGGACCTGACCGGTGAACGTGCTGCTCGCGGGAGCGCCGGCAGGAGCGCCAAGCATCCTGGTCGCGGTGGTGCTGCTCGCCGTGGCCGCCGCCGGCACCGCCACCGTGCTCACCCGCGACCCGCTCCACCAGGCGGTGGTGGCGAGCTTCTTCGGTCTCCTGCTGGGCGTCGCCTTCCTGGTGCTGCAGGCGCCCGACGTCGCCCTGTCCCAGATCACCGTGGGCGCGGTCGCCCTGCCCCTGATGATCCTGCTGGCGCTGGCCAAGGTCCGCCGCCAGCCCGCGGGCACCGGCGAGCGCCCGCCGGAGAGTGAGCCCGCCCCCGAGCCGCGCCAGGAGGAGACGTGAGATTCCAGACGCAGCGCCGGCTGTTCCTGGTCGCCATGGCCGGGCTGGCCGCCTTCCTGCTCTGGGGGATGGCCGGCCTGCCCCGCTTCGGCACCTTCGCCGGCGCCTACAGCCGGCTGCTGAACGCCACCGCCGTCAGCGAGCGGGCCGCCACCAACGTGGTCGCCTCGATCACCTTCGACTACCGCGGCTTCGACACCATGGGTGAGGAGTTCATCCTGTTCGCGGCCGTGGTCGGCGTCGCCATCCTGCTCCGCGCCCAGCGCGACGAGGAGGAGGGACAGCCCGAGGAGGAGATGCCCGGCCGGCACGCTCCGGCAGCCTCGAACGCGGTCAGGGCCATCGGGCTCGCCATGGTCGGCCCGATCGTGGTCTTCGGCATCTACGTGGTGGCCCACGGCCACCTCACCCCCGGCGGCGGCTTCCAGGGCGGGGTGGTCCTGGCCACCGGCGCGCTGCTGGTGTACCTGTCCGGCGAGTACGTGACCCTGCGGCGGGTCCGGCCCGAAAGCCTGATCGACGCGGCCGAGTCGACCGGCGCCGGCGGCTACGTCGTGATCGGCCTGCTCGGCCTGGTGGTGGGAACCAGCTTCCTGGACAACTTCCTGCCGCTCGGCCAGCCGGGCGCGCTGCTGTCCTCCGGGACCATCGTCCCGATCAACGTGGCGGTCGGCCTGGAGGTCGCCGGCGGCTTCGTGCTGCTGCTCAGCGAGTTCCTGGAGCAGACCCTGGTGGTGCACCAGCTGGAGGGGGGCCCATGAGGTACCTCCCCCACCTGGTCACGATCTGGCTCTTCGCCGTCGGCCTGTACGGCATCGTCACCAGCCGCAACCTGATCCACATGGTCACCTGCCTCGCGGTGGTGCAGTCCTCCACCTACGTGCTGCTGCTCACCATCGGCTTCCGCGCCGGCGGGACCGCGCCCATCTTCCTGGACGTGCCGGTCGGGACCCCGGCGGTCGACCCGGTCGTCAAGGCACTCGCCCTGACCGACGTGGTGGTCGGGGCGACCGTCTCCGCCCTGCTGCTCGCCCTGGCGGTCCAGGCTCACAAACGCCACGGAACCCTTGACCCCGAGGAGTTCCGGGCGTTGCGGGGCTAGCCGGTGTCCACCCTCACCCCCCTGCCGGTCGCCGTGCCGCTCGTAATGGCCGCGCTGCTGGTCGGGCTCGGCCCGTTCGTCCGCCGCCGGGTCCTCGACGCGGTGGCGATCGCCACCGCCGCCGCCATGACCGTTCTGACCCTGGTGCTGCTGGCGGGCGCGGACGAGCGGCCGCTGGTCTACTGGTTCGGGGGCTGGGTGCCGCGGGACGGTGTGGTGGTCGGCATCGACTTCGCGGTCGACACCGCAGGGGCGGCGCTGGCCACCCTCGGCGCGCTGCTGATGACCGCGGCGCTCGTGTTCACCTGGCGCTACTTCGAGGCCGCCGGCACCCTCTTCCACGCCCTGATGCTGGTGTTCCTCGCCGCCCTGCTCGGCTTCTGCCTGACCGGCGACCTGTTCAACCTGTTCGTGTTCTTCGAACTGCTCAGCGTGGCCGCCTACGCCCTCGCCGGCTACCGCACCGAGAACCCCGGCTCGATCCAGGGCGCGCTCAACTTCGCGGTCACCAACAGCGTGGGCGCGTTCATGGTGCTGTCGGGCATCGCCCTGCTCTACGGCCGCACTGGCTCCCTCAACCTGGCCGAGATCGGCCGCTCGCTGGAGCGGGGCCCGGCCGACGGCCTGGTGGTGGTCGCCTTCGTGCTGCTCCTCGCCGGCTTCTTCGTCAAGGCGGCGGTGGTCCCGTTCCACTTCTGGCTGGCGGACGCCTACGCGGTCGCCCCCGCCCCGGTCTGCATCCTGCTTGCCGGCGTGGTCAGCGAGCTCGGACTGTACGCGGCGGCGCGGGTCTACTGGACCGTCTTCGCCGGCGTGCTCGGCGACCACGCGGCTACCCTGCGCGGGGTGCTGCTCGGCGCGGCCGCGCTCACCGCCCTGCTCGGCGCGCTGATGTGCTTCCTCCAGGTCCATCTGGCCCGGCTGCTGGCCTTCGCCACCGTCAGCCATGTCGGGCTCACCCTGGTCGGCTTCGCCCTGCTCGAACCGGCCGGCCTGGCCGGCGCGCTCCTCTACCTGGTGGCCGACGGGCTGGTCAAGGCGTCCCTGTTCGTCTGCGTCGGGGTGCTGCAGTACCGCCTCGGCACGATCGACGAGCGCTCCCTGTACGGGCGTGGCCGCGGCGAGCCGGTCACCTTCGGCCTTCTCCTGCTCGGCGGGCTGGCATTGGCCGGGCTGCCACCGTTCGGCACCTTTCTCGGCAAGGCGATGATGGAACACGCCGCCGGCACCGCCGGCCACGAATGGGTGGCCTGGTTGTTCGTGGTCGCCTCGGCGGTCAGCGCGGCGGCGGTGCTCCGGGTCGGCCTGCGCGTGTTCGCCGGCTGGGGCCCTCCTCCGCATGGCTGGACGCCACCGGCGGCACCGGAGGCGCCGCCCGAGCCCGAGGCGACACCCGGGACCTACGCCACCATGCTCGTCCCGGCGGCCGTGCTGCTGGCGACCGCGCTCGGCCTCGGCTTCGTGCCCGGGCTCGCCGAGCGGGCGCAGGCGGCGGCGGACCATTTCGCCGACCGCACCGGCTATGCGGCCGCGGTGCTCGACGGCCAGGCCGCCGGTGGGCCGGCGTCCACCGCCAGTCCAGCGGCGGGGCATCTCCCAGCCGCGGTGCCCGCCGCCCTGCTCACCGTCGGCCTGGCGGTGGCGCTCGCGGCCGTCCCACTGCGCCGTGGCCGCGGTCGCGGTCGCCGGGGCGCCGCCATCCGCGCGATGCTCCGCGCCACCCTGGCGCTGCGGCGGCTGCACAGCGGCCAGGTGGGCGACTCGATCACCTGGCTGGTGGTCGGCACGGCGACGCTCGGAGGGCTGCTCGCCACACTGCTGCGGTGACAGCCCGGTTGGATGGCCGTTCGCCGGGAAAGCTGACCCATGCGCCGGGGTGACGGCCCATCGCCGGGAGGACCGGAGCGACCAGGGCGGCTGTCGGGCCACCGCCCCGGAAGCCGTCGTCAGCCTGCAAGGAGGCGCATGCCGACCAGAAGCCACCTGCGGGGAGCCGCCGGCTTCATCTCCATGCTCGGCGAGGCCGACGCCGCCCTCGACGAGGGCCTGGAGGCCGGTCTCCGTGGCCTGGTGGACTGCATCACTGTCAGCCTGACCGTTGGCGGAGCCGGCCTGATGCTGGCCGACCAGCACCAGGTGCTCCGTTCCTCGGCCGCGTCCTCGGCGGCGGGGCGGCTGCTCCAGACCGGGCAGGAGCGACTCGGCGCGGGGCCGGCGATCGACTCCTTCGCGCGCGCCATGCCGGTCTCCTCCAGCGACGTCCGCCGCGACGACCGCTGGCCGGACCTGCGCTACCTGCTCCCCAGCGCGCCGCTCCACGCGGTGCTCGCCACCCCGGTGACCCTGCCGGACGGGCCGGTCGGCACGCTCAGCGTGTGGCGGGCACAGGCCGGGGGGTGGAGCCTCGAAGAGATCACCGGCGTCGGCCGCTTCGCCCGCCAGGCGGCCACCCTGCTCGAGCTGGCCGCCCACGCGGAGCTGCGCAGCGTGCTGCTCGCACGGCTGATCCGCATGCTCACCCCGAGAAGGAATTGACGATCAGGGGGAATCCGGTGCGACCGGGGCGGAGCGGGCGCGGCGTAGGAGCTGGCGGACCTCTTCGTCGGAGACCTGCGGGAACTGGTGGTAGGAGAGCCCTACGGCGCGGAACCGCGCCGGCGTGCTGGCGCAGATCACCTCGTCGGCCTCGTGCCGGAGCTCCTGGCAGGTGACCGACGGCGCGGTCGGGACCGCGACGACCAGCCGGGCCGGTCCCAGCCGCCGCACCGCGGCGATCGCCGCCCGCATGGTCGACCCGGTGGCCAGCCCGTCGTCGACCAGCACCACCACTCTGCCTTCCACCCGCGGCGGCGGCCGTTCCTCCCGGTAGGCATGCTCCCGCCGGTCCAGCTCATGCTGCTCGGCCTCGATGGTCCGCTCGACCATCGCGGCCGGGATCCCCAGGCCCTCGACCAGGTTCCGGTTGACCACCCGCACCCCGCCGCTGGCGATCGCGCCCATGGCCAGCTCCTCCCGGCCCGGCACGCCCAGCTTCCGGACCAGGAACACGTCGAGCGGCGCGCCCAGCGCCCTGGCCACCTGGTAGGCGACCGGGACGCCGCCGCGGGGCAGGCCGAGCACGAGCAGATCGTCCCGACCCGCGTAGTGGCCCAGCAGCCCGGCGAGGGTGGCACCGGCGTCGACGCGGTCGCGGTACAGGACGTTCATGCGGCTCCTCGCATGGCAGACCCCCTGGGCCGGCGTCAGGGCGTGGTGGCGCCCCCTTGGCATAACCGGAGCGGCCGGGCTACGGACGGATGGGAAAAGCGGCGGCCCCGCCCGGGACTGCATGGGCGAGGCCGGTATGACCCGGGCACCCGTTCGCCGTTGCTCGTTCTCGTGGTCGCACCGGCTCGCGCATCTCCGGCCGCCACTGTGCGCACTGGCGCGCTTGGCTCGAACGGGCGGGGGCCATATCTCATGGGACCACTCGGTTAGAGCGGCCCCGCCAACGAGTCGGGTGGACTCTCCATGCCACCGTCCCCCTTGGGTCGCGATGGACCACCCGAGGGCGATCTTCTCGGATCAACGTAGTGTACCCACCAGCCTGCGGCCTGACACCTACTTCTTTTCCGAGGCCTCTTGCGCACCGGCCCGCGGGCGGGCAGGCTGCCGTTCGTCCGGCGACCACGCGAGGAGGCGACGTGCGGCTGGGACTCAGCGTCGGCTACTGGGGCTTCGGCATCACCCCGGAGGAGCAGCTCGCCATGGCCATCGAGGCCGAGCGGCTCGGCTTCGACTCCCTGTGGGCGGCCGAGGCCTACGGCTCGGACGCCGCCACCGTGCTCGCCTGGCTGGCCGCCAAGACGACCAGCATCGGCATCGGCTCGGCGGTGTTCCAGATGCCCGCCAGGAGCCCGGCGATGACCGCCATGACCGCGGCCACGCTGGACCGCCTGTCCGGGGGTCGCTTCCGCCTCGGCCTCGGGCTCTCGGGTCCACAGGTTGCCGAGGGCTGGCACGGGCAGCGCTACGGCCGGCCGCTGGCCCGCACCCGCGACTACGTGGCGGTGGTGCGGCTCGCCCTGGCCCGCAAGCGGGTCCAGCACCGGGGCGAGACCATCGAGCTGCCCCTGCCCGACGGGCCTGGCAAGGCGCTCAGGCTGACCATCTCCCCGGCGCAGGACCACCTGCCGATCTACCTGGCCGCCATGGGTCCGAAGAACACCGCCCTCGCCGGCGAGGTGGCCGACGGCTGGCTCCCCTACCTGTTCGCGCCGGAGTTCGTCGCCGGGTTCCGCGGCCACCTCGAAGCGGGCGCGGCGCGGGCGGGCCACACCCTGGACGGCTTCGACGTCGCTCCGAGCGTGTGCGTGCACATCTCCGACGACCTGGAGATGGCACGCAACGCCATGCGCGTGTTCCTCGCCCTCTACGTCGGCGGCATGGGCTCGCGCGAGCAGAACTTCTACAACCGGCTGGTCCGCAGCTACGGCTTCGAGGAGGCGGCCGAGACGGTCCAGGAGCTCTACCTGAGCGGCCGCCAGGCCGAAGCCATGGCGGCGCTGCCCGGCGAGCTGATCGATCTGCTCACCCTCTGCGGCCCGGCCGGCCGCGTGCGCGAGCGGCTGGCCGCCTACCGCGAGGCCGGCGTCGGCACGCTGATCGTCCTGCCGATCGCCGCCACCGCCGCCGATCGCCTGCACCAGCTCCGCCTCGTGACCGAGCTGGCATCCTGAGACTGCCCCGCAGGCAGGGCGACTGGGAAGGCTCGGCGGTGGTGTGGCTCATTGTGCTGGGGCCTGGGAGCGGCGCCCACGGATGACGGACGACTGAGGACCGTAGTGCCGCTCCGCTGCCACTGAGCAATGCGGACTGCCCCGCAGGCAGGGCGACGGCGGCTGCCAGGACGACCCGCTCGGTGCGGTGCCGACCTGATGGGATCCCGTCTAGGTACCCGATGGGGGGGTTCGGGGGGGAGCTGTCTCGGGCTCCCCCCCGAATCAATCCAGGAGTGCGGCGAGCTCCTCGGGGTCGGTGACCGGCTGGCGGCAGACGAAGTGCTCGCAGACGTAGGCGGTGGCATTCCCCCCGAGCGCGGAGCGGTCGGCCAGCAGGGGCACCTCGGTGACCGCCTCCTGATCGCCCGGAGCGGCAAGGGCGAGCACCCGGTTCGGCTGGTAGCGCTCCCAGACCCGGTCGACCAGGGCGCGGGTGTCCGCACCCCCGGGCTGGCCGATGATGGCCACCTCCCGGACCCGGGAGACCGCCAGGTCCATGGCGCACAGGGCATACCCGAAGCCGGTCGGGGCGCGCGCCGCGACCGACTGGACGAGCCGCAGCGTGGCCAGGGCCGCCTGCTCGTAGCGCTCGCTGCCGGTGAGATGGCTGAGCCGCAGCAGCACCTCGGCCGCGATCGACGAGCCCGACGGGACGGCGTTGTCGACCAGTTCCCGGGGCCGGACGACCAGCTCCTCGGCGTCGGTGCCGGTCTGGAAGAAGCCGCCCCCCTCCGGGTCGCCGAACAGCTCCAGCATGGTGTCGGCCAGCCGCCTGGCCTCTCTGAGCCAGCGCAGGTCGAAGGTGGTCTCGTAGAGCGTCAGGCAGGCCTCGGCCATGCTGGCGTGGTCATCGAGGTAACCGGGACCGCCGACGCGGCCCTCGCGCCAGGCGCGCCGCAACCGGCCGTGCTCGTCGCGCATGGCGCCGAGCACGAACCGCGCGGCGTCGACCGCCGCCTGGACCAGACGCCGGTCGCCGAAGGCCCGCCCGGCCTCGGCCAGCGCGGAGATCGCCAGGCCGTTCCAGGCGGCCAGGACCTTGTCGTCGGTGCCGGGACGGACCCTGGCGGCACGGACCTCGGCGAGGCGGCCGCGGCCCTCCTCCACCTCCTGGTCGAGCTGGCGGACGCTGAGCCCGTACTGCTCGGCCACCTTCTCGCGGGATACCGGGGTCCACAGGACATTGGTGTCCTCGCCCTCCCAGTTGCCGCCAGGGTGCGCCCCGAACCAGGTCGCCACCGCCTCGCCCGCGTGCTCGACCAGCTCCGCCCAGGACCAGACGAAGAACTTGCCCTCGACGCCCTCTGAGTCGGCGTCCTGCGACGAATACAGGCCGCCCTCCGGGTGGCGCAGCTCCGAAAGCAGCCAGTCGGCCGTCTCGGTGACCACCTCGCGGTAGCGCTGCTTCCCGGTTACCTGCCAGGCGCGGGCATAGACACGGATGAGCTGCGCGTTGTCGTACAGCATCTTCTCGAAGTGCGGCACCAGCCAGCGGCCGTCGGTCGAGTAACGGTGGAAGCCGCCGCCGAGCTGGTCGTAGATGCCCCCCGCGGCCATGCGGTCCAGCGTCAGCTCCACCATCTCCAGCGCGTCCTGCTCACCGCGGAGGTGGCCGCGCAACGCGAATTCGAGCGTCATGGGCTGGGGGAATTTCGGTGCTCGGCTGAAGCCGCCCCAGTTGGGGTCGAAGGCCCGGCGGAGGCTGTCGAACGCCTGCCGGACGACCTCGTCGGAGACGGGCGCGGTCGACTGCGCCAGCTCGGTGGTCTGCTTGGCGATGTGGCTGACGACCACGTCGCCCTGACGGCGGGCGTCGTCGGGCCGGTCCCGCCAGGCTTCCGCGACGGCGAGCAGCACCCGCCGGAAGCTTGGCAGCCCGTGACGGTCGGTGGGTGGGAAGTAGGTGCCGGCGAAGAACGGCGCGCCGTCCGGGGTGAGGAACACCGTCATCGGCCAGCCGCCCTGCCCGGTCATCGCCTGGACCGCGTCCATGTAGATGCCGTCCAGGTCGGGCCGCTCCTCGCGGTCGACCTTGATGGGTACGAAGTGCTCATTCATGAGCGCGGCGGTCTCCTCGTCCTCGAAGGACTCGCGCTCCATCACGTGGCACCAGTGGCAGGCGGCGTAGCCGACCGAGAGCAGGATCGGCTTCCCCTCCTCGCGCGCCTTGGTCAGCGCCTCGGGACCCCAGGGAAACCAGTCGACCGGGTTGTGGGCATGCTGCAACAGGTACGGGCTGGTCTCGCCGGCCAGCCGGTTGGAATCGCGGGGGACGTTGTCGCTCATCACCGCAAGTGTTCCCGCAAACCGGGTGGCGAGCAACGCCGGTGCGGCGGCGATCCCGCCGCGATCGTCACGACCGATCTGCCACACCATTCCCGCTGCGTAACGAATCGCGTCAAATCCGCCGTTCAGGGGGCAGATTGGTTGCGCAAGCGTCCGGTTTCGCTTAGAAACAACGGTGCTCTTGCAGATCGGCTTCAGGTTGGCCAAACGGGAGCCGAGGTTCTGCCGAGCACGAACCGGTCCGTTCCTGCACTCCGGCTGTTGCGCCGCCGGTCTTGCACGCGACGAAACGCTGACACGAAGAAACGAGGGCGCATGCGAGGGCTCTACCGGAACCTGTCGCCGAAAATCCGGCAGTGGGCCGCGGTGGCCGCCGACCGGGCGGCTGGGCTGCGGCGGAAGCGGGCCGAGGGGGCGGCGCAGCCAGTCGCCACGCCATCTCGCGAGCTGGCGCCGCAGGACGGGCAGGCGGCCACGGAGGCCACCGGGCGGTTCCGCGGCCTGCCGCGGCGGGCCTGGCAGCGCTCCGCGGCGGTCGCGGGGTTGCTGCGCAACCTGCCGCTGCGGGCCTGGCAGCGGACCGCCCTGGCGGGCGGGCTGGCCGCCCTGCTGCTGCTCGGCGGCGCCATCGCGGCTGGGGCATGGGCCTCGGGGCCGTCGGACCGGATCCTCGCCGGTGTCAAGGTCGACGGGCTGGACGTCGGCGGGATGACCCAGGGCGAAGCGACCCGGGCGGTGGAGGCCCACCTGAGGCCGTCGCTCAACCGCGAGATCGTGATCACGGTCGGGGCCAAGCGCTTCCGCATGACCCCCGCTGCCGTCGGCCGCGGCCGCGCGGTCGACCGGGCGGTGGCGGAGGCGCTCGCCGGCCCGCGCCTCTCCGCGCTCGGAGCCTTCTGGCACAAGGTCGTCAAGCGTCCCGTGACGATGGACGTCCACGTCTCCGGGACGCGTCAGGACGAGCGGGTAGCCGCGTTCGTCTCCCGGGTCGCCGCGAAGGTGGCGGTCGCCCCGGTCGACGCCGTGTTCGAGCTGCGCGACGGTGAGCTGGTCAAGCGCAAGGCTCGCAGCGGCAAGGCGCTCGACCAGGACGCCGCTACCAAGGCACTGATCAAGGTGCTGAACGAGTCCGGCCGCACCAGGGCCAAGCTGCGCTTGCACCCGGTCGCCCCGAAAGTCGCCGACAAGGATCTCGGCCAGACCATCGAGATCGACAAGTCGGTCAACCACTTGTGGCTGTACCAGGGCATGAAGGTGGTCAAGACCTACCGGGTGGCCACCGCCATGTCCGGCTACGTCACCCCGAGCGGCTCCTGGAAGGTGGCCTACAAAGAGGTCAACCCGACCTGGAACAACCCCGCCCCCGACACCTGGGGCAAGGACATGCCGCTGATGATCCCGCCGGGTCCGGGCAACCCGCTCGGCACCCGCGCGCTCGGCCTGGACGCCCCGGCCATCCTGATCCACGGCAGCTACGCGACCGGCTCGATCGGCGGCTACGCCTCGCACGGCTGCATCCGCATGACCATCTGGGACGCCGAGGACATCTTCCCGCGCGTCAAGGTCGGCACCAGGGTCCTGATCCACCGCTGAGGCGACCCCGCCGGGTCCGCCAAGCGCACTGGCCGTCCGCGATGCGGACGGCCAGTCGTCTTGGGGGCGGTCGCGGCACGCGGCTCGGCCCGCTGGCTCAGCCCGCTCCTGAGGAACCGCTGCCGCCGCCGCCCGCCGGCTCGATGTCGGGATTGTGGGTGGGCGGTGGGGTCGGGACCGGCCGGGCCGGCGCGGGCTCGGGTTGCGGCTGCGGGATCTTCATGTAGCGGTCGGCGACGGCGATCACCGACTCGATCTGGTCCGGGTTGCCGTTGATCTCGAAGAAGTAGGCGGGCACCAGCCAGGCATCCCGGCCCGCCCTGCCGCCGGCCGCCAGCACCGGGGTGTGCTGCAGGCCCAGCCGGACGTCCGTGATCCGCTTGACCACGTCCTGGCAGCGCGCGACACCATTGAGATTGGGGCGGCAGCGCTGGATGGCGCCGGCGGGGACGCCTGGAGACAGCGAGCGCGCGAACCACGTCCGGCGGTTCTGTAGCCGGTCGAGCGCCTCCTTCACGCCGATCAGCGGGTAGTTCGCCCCCGCCTCCGGCTCGGAGAGCCAGCCGCTGCCGTGCGCCACCTGGCCCTTGCCGCCGATCCAGACCTCGGCGGCGAAGCCGATCGTCGGGCGGCCCTCGACCTGGGGGCTGGCCGTGACCACCCACTGGCTCCACTGCTGGACGACCCGGACGGTGCTGCCGTCGAGCCGCACACCGGCCTTGGCGAACCAGTCACGGGCGATCCGCTCGGCCTCCTGCCGGCTGGGCAGGTCGCTTGGCCGGGGCGCCGGCCAGCGGCACCCGGAGATGGCCGGGTTGAGACGGCAGATGTCGTCGACCGGCTGCCCGGCCGATGACGGGACCGGCTTGCCGGTCCCGGTCGAGCCCCCGCCCGACGGGTCGGTCCCGCTCGCCGCGCTCCCGGCCGAACCGCGCGCGGAGCCGGACGCCGAACCGGGCACGGCGCCGGGCGTGGCGCCCGCCGACCCTGGTGTGGCGGGCTCCTGACCGGTGCCGGCGCGCGGCTGGGCGCAGGCCGTTCGGGGCGGGCAGGGCCGCGGCGGCTTGATGGGGACGACCGGCGGGGCACAGTCGACCACGCCGTCGGAGCTGACCGCGGCGTCGGGTTCGCCCCCGCCGATGCCGGCACAGTTCACATTGACGCCGGCGGCGTAGGTCCATGGCGCGCCGAACGCGCGGCTGACCTGGAGGAGCTTGCCGCCCTCGAACACGCGCCAGCCGCTCTGGGTCGCCGTGGGCTTGGCCTTGAAGCCGAGCGCACGGGCCAGGGCCGCCACGCGCTCGTCCGTCACCTTGGGATCCAGCCGCCAGGCGCGGGCCTCGTCGGGGAGGTCGGGCAGGTCGGTGGCGAACTCGTACCGGACCCTCGGAACCAGGTAGCCCGACGCTCCTGGCTGCGCGGGTGCCAGGTCGCGTGCCGGTGCCGTGGCGGCGTCCGACGCCGACACGGCGACGGTGGCGAGCTCGAGCACCGGCGGCTCCCGTGAGCCGCTCGACCTGGCCACCAGGACGCCGCCGACGCCGAGGCCGCCGAGCACCACCAGCGCCAGCAGCCACGCTCCGGCACGTCTGCCCATATAGATCACCCTTGTCAGCCGGGGCCACCAGTCCGCCGGTGAGCCCCACTCCGTGGTTCCGCACTCTAGGACGGCGCGGAACGCCTCCGGGTTCCCGGAAGCAGATCTGTGGACGGGCGCTCAGGCGACGGCGACCGGGTCTGGCCGGGTGCGGGTGCGCCCGTACAGGGTGGTGCGCTGCTCGAGGCGGCGGCCGAGCGGCTCGACCAGGGCGCGGAAGTCGTCCTCTTCCATCATCTGACCGTGGTTGGCGCCGGCGGCCCGGCTGATGTTCTCGTCCATCAACGTGCCGCCGAGGTCGTTGACGCCGGCCTGCAACGCCTGGCGCACCCCGGCCGGCCCCATCTTCACCCACGAGACCTGGATGTTGCTGATGCTGCCCGCGTAGGCGACGCGGGCGACGGCGTGCATCAGCAGCGCCTCCCGGAAGGTCGGTCCGGGCCGGGACTGGCGCTTGCGGTACATCGGCGCGGCCATGTGCACGAACGGCAGCGGCACGAACTCGGTGAAGCCGCCGGTCTCCGCCTGCAGCGCCCGGGTCCGCAGCATGTGCCTGGCCCAGCTCCGCGGCGTCTCGACGTGGCCGAACATGATGGTGACGTTGGAGCGCAGCCCGACCGAGTGGGCGGTACGGTGCACCTCCAGCCACTCGTCGGTGGTGATCTTGTCGGGGCAGATGATCGCCCGGACCTCGTCGTCGAGGATCTCGGCGGCGGTGCCCGGCAGGGACGCCAGCCCCGCGTCCTTGAGGCGGAGCAGGTAGTCGCGGAGGGGCTCGCCCAGCCGGCGGGCGCCCTCGTGCACCTCCAGGGCGGTGAAGCCGTGGATGTGCATGCGCGGCACCGCCTCGCGCACCGCCCTGGCCACGTCGATGTAGTAGTCGCCGTCGAAGCTCGGGTGGATGCCGCCCTGCAGGGTGACCTCGGTGGCGCCGCGCGCCTCGGCCTCGACCACGCGCCGGGTGACCTCGTCGAGGCCGAGCAGGTAGGGGGCGCCGCGCAGGTTGAGGCTGAGCGGGCCCTTGGAGAAGGCGCAGAAGCGGCAGCGGAACGTGCAGACGTTGGTGTAGTTCAGGTTGCGGTTGCGGACGAACGTGACCACCTCGCCGACCTCGCGGCGGCGCAGCTCGTCGGCGACCTCGGCGACCGCGCGGACCTCGGGCCCGCGCGCCGCGAACAGGTCGACCACCTCGTCCTCGCCCACCTGCTGCCCGGCCCGCACCCCGGCGAGGATCTCCGCCACCCGGCCACCTGGCCGCGGCGGACGCGACCGCTCCCTTGAACCGGCAGGTGCCGGCTCGACCAGCACCGGTGGCTCGACGACCTCACCGGCGGCCCAGCGGTCGTCGCGACCGAGCGACTCGGCGTCCGAGCGGTCGAGCACCGGGAAGACCATCGCCGGATCGAGCCAGCGTCCGGCGTCCGCGGCGAACTCCGGGTAGATGGTGAGCCGCGGAGCCAGCACCATGCCGGCCGCCTCGGTCACGCGGCGCAGGCGCTCCAGCTCGGGCCAGGGCCGTTCCGGGTTGACGTGGTCGGCGGTGACCGGGCTGACCCCGCCCCAGTCGTCGATGCCGGCCTCGAGCAGGACGCCGAAGTCCTCGGTGAGGTTGGGCGGGGCCTGCAGGTGGATGGACGGGTCGAGCACGACCCTGGCGGCCGCGATCGTCCACAGGTAGTCCTCGAGGTCCGGCGCGGCTGCCGCGGCCATGGCGGTGCCCGGCTTTGGCCGGAAGTTCTGGACGATGACCTCTTGGACGTGCCCGTGGCGGCGGTGGGCGGCATCGATCGCCGCCAGCGCCTCCAGGCGCTCGGCCCGGGTCTCGCCGATGCCCACCAGGATGCCGGTGGTGAACGGGATGCCGAGCGTGCCTGCCGCTTCCAGGGTGGCGAGGCGGCGCTCGGGCAGCTTGGTCGGGCAGCGGTGGTGGGGGCCGCCCGGCTGGTGGAGGCGGTCGGACAGCGACTCGACCATCATGCCCTGGCTGGCCGTTGCCGGCCGCAGCCGGGCGAGTTCGTCGGCGCTGAGCGCACCGGCGTTGGCGTGGGGCAGCAGGCCCGTCTCCTCGACCACCTGGCGGCACGCCTCCGCCAGGTAGTCAACCGTCGAGTCGTGGCCGAGCGCGGCAAGCGCGCGGCGCGCGGTCGGGTAGCGCTCCTCGGGCCGCTCGCCCAGGGTGAACAGGGCCTCGTGGCAGCCTTGCGCACGGCCGGCCCTGGCGATCTCGAGGACCTGCTCGACGCCGAGGTAGGCATCGCCGGTCTCGGCCCCGTCCGCGCGGGGCAGGCGGGCGGGCGGCTTGGCGAAGGTGCAGTAGGCGCAGTGGTCGCGGCAGAGCATGGTGAGCGGGATGAAGACCTTCGGAGAGTAGGTGACGCGGGTGCCGGTGCGGCGGTCGCGGATGCGGCGCGCCTCGGCGACAAGCTCGTCCAGGGGGGTGGCCGGGGCCACGTGGAGGTTCGCCATGCCAGCAGCGTCGCGCGCCTCGCTTGAAAAAGTCAAGAGACCTTCTCGGCGACCCGGTCTGCTACGGTTCCGACGTGCCGAGGCGCTACCCACTCCCAGGGCCGGTCGCCCGCTCGCTCGAGACGGTCGGCGACCGCTGGACCCTGCTGCTCATCCGCGAGCTGCTGCTCGCTCCCGCACGCTATGTCGAGCTGGAGCGGTCGCTGCCGGGCATCCCCTCGAACCTGCTGGTGGAGCGGTTGCGCCTGCTCGAAGAGGAGGGCATCGCCGAGCGCGCCGCCGCCGGCCGCTGCTGGCGCCTCACCGCCAAGGGACGGGACCTCGCGCCGGTCCTGGCCAGCCTGGCGGCATGGGGCATCCGCCACTACGGCGAGCCGTCCTCGGCCCTCGCCGTCCACGCCGGCTGTGGCGGGCGGGTGCTGACCCGGTCGGCCTGCACCCGTTGCGGCGCCGCGGTCTCCCCTGACGAGCTCGACCTGCGGCTCGTGGAAGGGCAGGGGTCGCTCGATAGGACTGTTTAATCCAGTCTAGGTTTTTGGCCCGTTCATGTCGTACGATCGGGGGACAGAAGCCTGCCGGTCCGGCGCTGCCGCGGTCCGGCCTGCCGCGGAGGGGGCACCCGGCATGGATGCTGCCGACCAGCACGGCGCGGGACCACCAACGGTCCCGCCCCACCGCGCCCTCGACGGCCCCTTCCTCGCCGACCTCCTGCGGCAGACCTGCGAGCGCGGCGGCTGGACCTACGCGGAGGTCTGGGTGCCAGCGCCAGAGCGGGGCACGCTCGAGCTGCACCCACTCTGGTACGGCGACGCCTCCAGCGGGCGCCACTTCCGCTCGCCGACCGAACGGCTCGCGTTCGTGCCAGGGATCGGGCTGCCCGGCCGCGCCTGGCACGAGCGCTGCATGGTCTTCGTGTCCGACCTCGCCGACGACCCGCACTTCGCCCGTCCGACGGCGGCGCGCAAGGCCGGCCTCGGCTGCGGCGCGGCCGTCCCGGTCCTGATCGACGGCGAGGTGACCGTTGTGCTGGCGTTCTTCGGCCCTGGGGAGCCCGGCGGCCAGGCGGCGATGTTCGGGAGCGCCGCCTGGCTCGCCGAGCAGCTCGGCAGCGGCATGCCGGCCCGCTCCACCCGCTCCTGAGGCAGCCGCCTCGCTCCGCCCACCGGTTCAGCCGAGGGCGACCGGGATCGCGCCCTGGGCGACGGCCTCGACGATCATCGCCGCGCCGACGATGCGGGCGCCAGGCACGAGCTGGTCCTCGGTGATGCCGCGCGGGGTGGTGCAGGCGCCGCACCCCCAGATCTCCCCGCCGGCCTCGACGAAGTCCGCCATGAGCCGCGACAGCGAGGGGAAGCCTTCCAGATCGACCCCCTCCGCGTAGCCGCGGCGGCAGAGCCAGGCGCCCTCGATGGTGAGCAGCACCACCGCCTCCTGCCCCGAGACGGCCGCCACGTTGGCCGCGATGAACGGCACGATGGCGCGCTCTGGATCGTCCGCCCCGTGCTTGCAGTGGAACAGCATCCTGGCCATCCAGCCTCCCTTATTCAAACGGTCGGTACTTCCTCGGCGCTCCTCCGGCGCTCCTCGGTCCGGCCGGCGTGCGCTCCGGGCCACCTCGCTCGGGCGGTCGCGTTCGCCGCGTTGTCGACGCTTTGGGTCACACTACGTACCAGGTACAACCTTCGCCCAAGGAGCGTCGATGACGCGCACCCGCATGGTCGTGGTCGGCGGTGACGCGGCCGGCATGAGCGCCGCCTCGCAGGCCCGCCGGCGCCGGCCCGCCGAGGACCTCGCGATCGTCGCCTTCGAGCGCGGCCCCCACACCTCCTACTCGGCCTGTGGCCTGCCCTACTACGCGAGCGGCATGGTAGGCGAGTGGGAACGGCTCGTCATACGCACGCCCGAGCAGTTCGCCGCGCGGGACATCGACGCCCGCGTGCGCCACCGGGTCGAGGAGATCGACCTCGGCGCCGGCCGCGTCCGTGTCCACGACCTCGAGCATGGCCGCAGCTTCGACGAACCATGGGACGTGCTGGTGATCGCGACCGGCGCGGAGCCGGTCCGACCCCCGGTGCCCGGCCTCGACCTGGCCGGCGTCCATGGCCTCTCGATCCTGCAGGACGGTATCGACCTGCGGCAGGCGGTCGACGCCAAGCCGGAGCGGGCGGTGGTGGTCGGCGGCGGCTACATCGGTCTGGAGGCGGCGGAGGCGCTCGTCTACCGGGGCATCGACACCGCCCTGGTGACCCAGAGCCCGGAGGTGATGAACACCCTCGATCCCGATATGGGCGCGCCGGTCAGCCAGGCGCTCCGCGACGCCGGGGTGGAGGTGTACACCAGCGAGAAGGTGGAGGCGGTCGAGGGCGACGGGCAGGTGCGGGCGGTGCGCACGGCCAGCCGCACCCTCCCTGCCGACCTGGTCATCCTGGGCATCGGCACCCGGCCGAACGTCGCCCTGGCGCGCGAAGCCGGCGTCGCCCTCGGGCCTACCGGCGCGATCGAGGTCGGCCCGCGGATGCAGACCCGCCACGAGGGCGTCTGGGCCGCCGGCGACTGCGTGGAAACGCGCCACCTGGTCTCGGGCAACCCGGTCAACTACCACCTCGGCACGATCGCCAACAAGCAGGGCCGGGTCTGCGGCATCAACATCGGCGGCGGCTACGCCACCTTCCCGGGCGCCCTGGGCACGGCGGTCACCCAGGTGTGGCCGGTGGAGGTCGCCCGGACCGGCCTGTCAGAGGCCGAGCTGCGCCCGCTCGGGCTCGAGTACGAGACCGTGTCGATCGACTCGACCACCAGGGCGGGCTACTTCCCTGGCGCCGCGCCCATCCGGGTCAAGGTGATCGCCGAGCGGCGCTCCGGCCGCCTGCTCGGTGCGCAGATCGTGGGCAAGGAGGGCGCGGCCAAGCGCATCGACGTGTTCGCCACCGCGCTGTGGAACCGCATGACCGTCGACGACATGGTCAACCTCGACCTGTCGTACGCGCCGCCGTTCGCGCCGGTGTGGGATCCGGTGCTGATCGCGGTCCGCAAGGCAGCGGAGCGCATCGAGGCCACCATGGCGGACTGCCGCTGAAGGACGGGCCGGCCCACCGCGACGACCGCGGCGGGCCGGCTGCGTCCGTTAGGAGACGATCACCGGGTCGGTCGGGTCGGGCGGAGGCGGGTCGCCCGGGCCGCACGTGACCCGGAAGACCTTGTGCTTGTCCCGTCCGAGCTGGCCGTCGCCGGTGTCCACGGCGAGCTTGTAGCGGCCGGCGGGGAGGTATGTGTACGTAGCTGACCATGCCTCCCCGGACGCGTTGGCCACCAGCTTCCCGGTCTCGGGGGCCGCGGTCCCGTCCAAGGCGGCGATCTCGAAGGTCACCGCCTGCCCGGCGTCCAGGCCGAACAGGTGCAGGTGGAAGCGGTCATCCGCACCCCCATCCGGGCTCGGCCCGGCGTCCGTGTCACCCGCCTGTGCGGGTCGACGCCTGATCGGCGGGTGCGGCCGCGACTGGATGGCCAGAACAGGCCATCTACGAGGCCAGATGGGTAGTCGCTTCGGCCTGCCCCGCTGGAGCTAGTCGCGGTCCAGGCCGAAGAGCTCTCCGCGGTGCTCGGCACAGAGGCCGAGGGTCGACGCCTCGGGGCGGCCGCAGGCGCGCACCGTGCCGTCGGGCTGGTGCACGTCGGCCCAGCAGGTGTC
>DATLQA010000300.1:0-2106 GCA_035535495.1 Actinomycetota bacterium
CGCCCACCGACGCCCGGGCGGCGGGAACGACCGCGACCACCCAGGCCATCACCAGGCCAACCGCAAGCATGCGACGAACCACGAGCCTTGCCCCCCCTCGACCGGTGCCCTGCACACGAGGGTAGGTGGCCGCCAAGCCCATGGCCTCCCGCAGCGGTGGTATTTCGCCAGCTCCGGCACCCGTGCCGCGCACCACGCCGCCGGCCCCGCAGACGCGGCAGGTCGCTGCGCTCGTTGACGTAGTTCCAGCGAGGCAGTCGAGGAGGGCGCTATGCGTCGGTGTCGCCGGGTTCTTCGCCTTCATGGGACGCAGGCCGCCGATCGCCTTCCAGGCGCCAGTAGCCTGCCGAGTGGACCGCCACCCCCATGAGCCCGCTCGCCAGGATCCCGACTCCGGCGAGCCGCTGGATGTGCCAGAACCCGGCGACCACTCCAGCGCAGGCGCAAACCTCGCCGACCACCTGTGTCGCGGAGACCAGGACCGACGTGGTCCGTCGACGACGGAAGGCTTCCTGCCGGTTGACCAGTACAAGGGCTGCCAGGAGTGGGATGGCCACCGAGAAGGCGACAACGCAGATCTTGGCGGACAGATCAAGCGAGGTTGCGGTCAGGAACGGCTGCACCATGAACACCCCGATGGCGATCAACGCGCCATAGATCAGGTTGTTCTGCCGGACCCATTCCTGTTCCTGCGCTGGATCTTGTCTCATGGTCCACCACCTCTCATGTGGCCTGGGGGCCGGGTGTTCAGGTGGAGAGGCGCAGCGACCACCCTTGCAGGCTGCCGGTGTCGACGGCGGCGACGTCGCGGACGTGGAGGGTCCAGGTGCCGTCGGTGGGCAGGCCGGCGAACGACGAAAGGGTCGGGGCGTTGGTCGAGTCGTAGGACTGGCGGAGGTCGTCGCCGCCCGCTCCGGTGCGGTTGTGGAGGGTGGCCATAGCGCCGGAAGGGGCGGCGAGCTGGACGACCAGGTCGCCGACGAAGGGGTGGCGGATGTCGACCGTGACCTGCGCCTGGGCGAGGACGGCGGCTTGTGTGACCGTGAGGGTGCTGGTGATGCCGGTCGCGTCGGCGTCGGGGATCGCCACGCCGGCGGCGGGCACGGTGGCAGCGACCTCGATCACGCCCGCCGCTGCGTCCGGGTCGACCTCCAGGCGCCAGCGGTCGAGGCGGCCGGTGTCCTGGCCGGCGTGGTCGGTCAGGTGGAGGGTCCAGCGGCCGGCGAACGGCTCGCCCACGAGGTCGCTCAACGCCGGTGTTGTCGCGGGCGTCCATGTCTCGTGCAGGTCGTCCGCGTCGGCCCCCGCCCGGTCGCGCAGCACGACGCGGGCGCCGGCGGGGGAGACCAGGGCGATGCTCAGGTCGCCGATGAAGCTGTGGATCACGTCGGCGTGGACGCGGATGCCGGCGACGGTGCCGCCGCCGGTGAGCTCGAGGTGGCTCTCGACCCCGGCGTCGGTGTTGTCGGGGATCAGCAGCACGGCCTGGGTCTCGGCGCTGGTGACGCCGGTCGCGGGCGGCGCCGGCGGCACGGCCGGCCCACCCACCCGGAACTGGATCACCTGGCCCGGTGCGCCGATGTCGCTGATGACCATGCCCGACCCGGAGCGGTCCCAGCGGCGCGAGGAGGGGGTGGTGGAGTCGGACACCACGACCCCTGCCCTGGCGGGGAACAGGTCGTTGGCGTCGCCGACGTTGGCACCCTGCTCGAGGTCGAGGTGGCCGTCCGCCTGGAGCAGCGCGCACTGGTAGTGCTTGGCCGCCGTGCCCTCCTGCAGCTCGTTGGAGCCCAGCTTGTCGCAGTGGTAGATGGCCAGCCCACTGCTTGGAAGCTGGGTGTCGGCGCCGAGGTGGCTGCGGTTCTCGACCATGAAATACTCGTTGGGCGTGCCGGTCCCGAACTTCAGCACCCGCGCGTAGTCGCCGTGGGCGGCCTCGAAGGTGCCGGGCCCGAGCGTCATCAGCTGGTCGGGCCAGCCGGCCAGGTCGCGGAGGTAGGCGCAGAGCGCGGCCGGGGCGCGGCCGTCACCGAGGTGGTTGCCCGACGACATCACGCAGTAGCGGCCGAGCCCGGAGCTCTTCTCGAGGTCGCCGTCGCGCTGGCC
>DATLQA010000301.1:0-6856 GCA_035535495.1 Actinomycetota bacterium
GCCTTGAGCCCGTTGACCGCCACCAGGTCCTTGACCACCTTCACCGACCCCTCCAGCGAGACCGGCGGGTCCATGTGGTAGATCTTGGCGCTGCGGAACAACCTGGCCATGTGCTCGGTCAGCCGGAACACCGCCGGACCCGCAGCCGTCTCATAACAACGGATCCCCTCAAACACACCCCAGCCGTAATGCAACGACGGCGTCAACACATGCACCAGCGCCCGATCCCAGTCCACATACTCCCCATCCATCCAAATCTTGCCAGTCGGCTGGATCGCCATCGAGACCTCCTCGAAAGCCGACGACCGCGCCGTTGCGGGGTCGCACTTCGGATGGCCGGCGGTCGGGTCGGGGGGGAGGACGGGATCGGCATCCCGTCATCGCCGCACCAGCGAGGCGCTCGCCAGGCTCATTCCGAGTATCCCGCAGCGGCGCTGCTCCCGCCACGAGCGGGCGGGGCGGCGGTTCAGCCAGCCGGGTTCTCTTCTTCCCCGCCCGTGGCCGTGTTGGTGCCGGGGTCGTGGAGATGGATGAAGGTGCCGTCGTGGGCGCCGATCTCGGCCATCACCTGGTCGAGGACGGGGGCGGGGACGCCGGCGTCCACCGTCAGGGCCATCAGGGCCTCACCGCCCTGCTTGCGCCGGCCGACCTGCATGCTGGCGATGTTGATGCCGGCGCGGCCGAAGATCGTCCCGACCCTGCCGATCACGCCCGGCCGGTCCTCGTAGAAGAGGAACGCCATGTGCTCGCTCGGGCTCATGTCGATCTCGATGCCGTTGACCGCGACCAGCCGCTCGGCGTCGCGCGGGCCCATGGTGGTGCCGGCCACCCCGACCGGGCCGCGGCTGCCCTCGCCTGACAGCGACACCAGGTTGACCCAGTCGCGGCTGTGGCGGGTCTTCGTCTCGACCAGCTCGAGGCCGCGCTCGGCCGCCAGCAGCGGCGCGTTCACGTAGGTGACCGGCTCGTGCACCACCGGGGCGAGCATGCCCTTGAGCACGGCCAGGGTGAGCACGCGGGTGTCGTGCTCGGCCAGCGCGCCGACGTACTCGAGGCCGAGCTGCCCACCCATGACCAGGTTGGCGCGGCCGCTGGGGCCGCCGCCGGCCAGCGCGGTGTAGAGCCGGCCGAGCTTCTCGGCCAGGGGCAGGAACGGCCGCAGGGCGTCGGGCACCGGGCCGGCGTCGACGTTGACCGCGTTGGGCACGAACTGCCCGGTGAGGGCGAGGATCAGTTGCTCGGCGATGGCCACGCCGGCCTTGTCCTGGGCCTCGGCGGTGGAGGCGCCGAGGTGCGGGGTGACCACCACCCGGTCCAGGTCGAACAGCGGGCTCTGGGTGGTCGGCTCCTCGTTGAACACGTCCAGGGCCGCGCCGCCGAGGTGGCCGGACTCGACCGCCTTGGCCAGGGCGGTCTCGTCCACCAGGCCACCCCTGGCGGTGTTGACCAGGCGCGCCCCCGGCCGCATGGCGGCCAGCTCGCGCTCGCCGATCAACCCGGTCGTCTCCGGGGTCTTCGGTAGGTGGACGGTGACCACGTCGGCCCTGGTCAGCACGTCGACCAGGGAGGCGAGCTCGACCCCCATCTGGGCGGCCCGGTCCCGGGAGACGTAGGGGTCGTAGGCGATCACCCGCATGCCGAAGGCGTTGAGGCGCTGGGCGACCAGGGCACCGACGCGGCCGAGGCCGACGATCCCGAGGGTCTTGCCGTACAGCTCGGCGCCCTGGAAGCGGGAGCGTTCCCAGCGGCCCTCGCGGAGGGCGGCGTCGGCCTGTGGGATGTTGCGGGCCTGGGCGAGGATCAGCGCCACCGTGTGCTCGGCGGCCGAGATGACGTTGGACTGGGGGGCGTTGACCACCATCACGCCCAGCCGCGTGGCCGCGTTGACGTCGACGTTGTCCAGGCCGATGCCGGCGCGGCCGACCACCTTGAGGTTGCGGCCGGCCGCCAGGACCTCGCCGTCGACCTGGGTGGCCGAGCGGACCACCAGGGCGTCGGCGTCGGCCACCCTGGCCAGCAGCTCGGCGCGGTCGAGCGCGTCGTGGGCGTCCACGTCGAAGTGGGCGCGGAGCAGTTCGATGCCGGCGTCGGCCAGCGGCTCGGCGATCAGGACCCGGACCATGGCGTGAGAGCCTAACGCACCCGGCCGCGTTGCCGCCCGGCCACGGCGTGGTCGCCGTCTCCATGCGCGGGCTCGAGGTGGCGCCGAGGCCGGCGCTGCGGCACGATCACCCACGCCGCGGTCGCGGCCGGACCGTTCCTGAAGGAGCAGCCATGCGCGCACTCGTCGCCGACCCGTCCGCCTCTCCCCCACTTGCCCTGGCCGAGGTCGCCGAGCCGGTTCCGGCGCAGGGCGAGGTCCTGATCGAGATGGAGGCCGCCTCGATCAACCGCGGCGAGATCCGTACGGCCCCGCGCCAGCCACCCGGCACGGTGATCGGCTGGGACGTGGCCGGCACGGTCGCGGCGATGGGCGAGGGCGTCGACCAGTTCGAGCTGGGCCAGCGCGTGGTCGCGCTCTGCCCTGACGGCGGCGCGTTCGCTGAGCGCGTGGTCGCCCCGGCCGACCGGACCGCGCCCCTGCCGGCCGGGTGCGACCCGGTGTCGGCCTCGACCCTGCCGGTGGCCGGCGTGACGGCGCTCGGCATCCTCCGCCTCGGCCGGGTCCACGCCGGCGACAGCGTGCTGGTCACCGGCGCCGCCGGCGGGGTCGGCCTGCTGGCCGTGCAGCTCGCCCTCGAGGCCGGCGCGGCAGTGACCGGCCAGGCGCGCAGCGCCGAGCGGGCCAGGGCGGTCTCGGAGGCTGGCGCCGAGCCGCTCCTGCACCCCGGCGACGGCAGCGACGTCGAAGGCACCTACGACGTGGTGCTCGACGGCATCGGCGGGCCGATGTTCGGCCCGCTGCTCCGCGCCACCGCGTTCCGCGGCCGCATGGTGATCTACGGCAACTCGGCCGATGCCGAGTCGACCTTCCGGGTGGAGGACTTCTACCCCAAGGCGATCACCGTCGCCGGCTTCCGGATCTTCGCGAGCGTCCCACCCGACCAGGTGGTCAAGGACCTGGCCAGGCTGGCCGACGAGGTGGCGGCCGGCCGGCTGGCGGTGAACGTGCAGGCCACCGCCCCGCTGGAGGACGCCCTCAGCCTGGTCCGCGACCTCTACGACCGCAAGGTGACCGGCAAGGTGGTCATCACCCGCCTGTAGCGGCGCGCCGCCCGCGGGCTTTGCCGGCTGGCGGCTTCTTGGGCGAACTGCAACCTTTTCGTGCCCTTGGGGGTGTCTACTACGCATGCGCGAACACATCCCGCTTGTCCGGCGGTTAAGGAGCGCTCTATGCGGCCGAGACCTCTCCCCCTGGTCGTCGCTCTCGTCCTCGCCGTCGCCGCGGCGGCCGCGACCGCGCCCGGCCCCGCCGCGGCCGCCGCCGCGGCGGCCAGGCCGCAGCCCGCCCGGTCGCGGACCGTCACCCTGCTCACCGGCGACAAGGTCGTGCTCAGCGGCGACGCCGCCGGGCGTCAGGGACTCACCGTGGTGCCGGCCCGCCGGGCCGGCGGCCCGCCCACCTTCCTCACCAACCGGGCCGCCGGGCACCTGCACGTCATCCCGAGCGACGTGGCCGCGCTCGTCGGCGGCCTGCTCGACCCGGACCTGTTCGACGTGACCCAGCTGGTCCGCGAGGGCCTCGACGACCGGAACGCCACCACCCTGCCGGTGATCGTGCAGCGCACCGCCGGGGCCGCACCACCCGCCGGGCTGACCGCCCGCGCCGGCGGCACGGCCCGCGCGCTCAGCAGCGTCGGCGGCGTCGCCCTGCGGCTGCAAAAGGCCGAGGGGGAGCGGCTGGCGCCGGCGCTGGCCGCCAGGGCGCGGGCCGCGCCGTCCGCCGCCGGGGCCGCGGCCCCGGCAAGCGGCGACCTGGCCGGCGTGACCCGCATCTGGCTCGACCACAAGGTCCGCGCCACCGCGCTCGACCCCAACCTGACCCAGATTCACGCGCCGACCGCCTGGAAGACGGCGTCGGGGCAGGGCGTGAGGGTGGCGGTGCTCGACAGCGGCATCGACGCCGGGCACCCGGACCTGGCCGGCCAGGTGGTCGCCGAGGCGAACTTCTCCGACGCCGCCTCCACCACCGACAAGCTCGGCCACGGCACCCACGTGGCGGCCATCATCGCCGGGACGGGCGCGCGCGCCCAGGGCCGGCGGCGCGGCGTCGCCTTCGGCGCGGACCTGCTGAACGGCAAGGTGCTCGACGACTTCGGCTTCGGCCTCGATTCCGGGGTGCTCGAAGGGATGGAGTGGGCCGCCACCCACCAGGCCAAGGTCGTCAACATGAGCCTCGGCAGCTTCGACGCGAGCGACGGCAGCGACCCGGTGAGCCTCGCCGTCGACCGGCTCACCGGCCGGTACGGCACGCTGTTCGTGGTCGCGGCCGGCAATGCCGGCCCCGACGCGACCACCATCGGCAGCCCGGGCGCCGCCAGCTCGGCGCTCACCGTCGGCGCCGTCGACCGCCGCGACAACCTGGCCTTCTTCTCCAGCCGCGGGCCCCGCGCGGGCGACTACGCCCTCAAGCCCGACCTCACCGCTCCCGGGGTGGACATCGTCGCCGCCCGGGCCGCGGGGACCTCACTGGGCGAACCGGTCGACCAGTGGTACACGCGGCTGTCAGGCACCTCCATGGCCACCCCACACGCCGCCGGCGGCGCCGCCCTGCTCGCCCAGGTCCACCCGGACTGGGCGCCGGCGCAGATCAAGGCCGCGCTGATGGCCACGGCGGTGCCAAAGGCCGGGGTCAGCCCGTACAGCCAGGGTGCCGGCCGGCTCGACGTCGGCCACGCGGTCACCCAGCTGGTCACCAGCGACCAGGCCAGCCTCGACTTCGGCTACTTCCGCTGGCCGCACACTGGCGACCGGCCGGTGACCAGGCGCATCACCTGGCACAACCCGCACAGCCGGCCGATCACCCTGTCGCTCGCGCTGGACCTGCGCGACCCGGCGGGCAAGCCGGCCGCGCCGGGGGTGGCGAGTCTGTCGGCGTCCAGCGTCACCCTGCCGGCCGGCGGGTCCGCCTCGGTGGCGGTCCGGCTCGACGTCCGCAAGGCGGTCCTCGGGCTGCACGGCGGCTACCTGGTGGCCAACCAGGGCTCGCTGCGCACCCCGGTCGCCTTCTACAACGAGCCCGAGCGCTACGACCTCGTGCTCCGCGGCACCGGCCGCACCGGGCGCCCGCCGACAGTCGGCTTCGTGAGCGTCCTCAACCTGGACACCGGCGAGGTGCCCGGCCCCTTCTTCGGCACCGTCCTCGACCAGCGCGGCCGGGCCACCCTGCGGGTGGCGCCCGGCACCTACAGCGTCATGGGCACGCTGATCGAGATCGACGAGCACAACCGCTGGCTCACCCTCAGCCTGGTCGGCGACCCGCAGGTCACCGTCGGCCGGGCCACCACGGTGCGGCTGGACGCCCGCAAGGGCAGGCGGCTCGGCAACCAGGTGGCGGCCGAGCGGACCGAGCCGGTCTTCCTCGTCTTCGGCTACACCCACCAGGCGGCGGGGACGTCCGTCGGCTCGGGATTCTTCCTCTTCCCCGAGCAGGTCCGCTGGCCGGTGTTCATGCAGCCCACCGAGAAGGTCACCAAGGGCAGGTTCACGGCCGAGAGCCTCTGGCGGCTGCGCCCGCCGCTGGCGAGCATGGAGGCGCTGGGCCAGGGCGCGCCGGCGATCGACCCGCTGGTGCCCGCGGGCGCCGCCGAACTCGACGGCCGGCGGGAGGTCGCCCTGGTCGACGCGGGCCTCGGCCGCAAGGAGGACTATGGAGGCAAGGATGTGGCCGGCAAGCTCGCCCTGGTCAAACGGAGCGACCTCGACCTCGGCGCGGTGGTGCGCAACGCCGCCGACGCCGGGGCCGCGCTGGTGGCGGTCGCCAACGACCAGCCGGGCCCGTTCCTCGACAGCGTCCGGGAGGTCCCCAGTCCGATCCCGAGCTACCTGCTGACCGGCCGGGAGGGCCGCGCCCTCCTCGCCCTGCTGGCCAGGCGGCCGGTCACCGTCAGGGTCACCGGCAACCGGCGGCCGGCCCACGTCTACGACATGCTGCTGGTCGAGCCGGACCGCATCCCGCCATCGGTCTCCTACCGGTTCACCGACGCCGACCTCGCCCGCCGCTTCGCCCGGGTGACCACCGCCATCCACACCCTGAACGAGGACGCCGAGTACGGCGAGGGACGGATGGCATGGAACCCGCGGACCGGCACCGGCACCGGCGTCTTCTACACCCAGCCGGCACCGCTGCGGCGCACCGATTTCGTGCTGGCCTCCGGCGCCCGCTGGGAGCAGCACGCCTTCTGGCTGGTCGCCGACAGCTTCTTCGACGGCATCGAGCTGTCCGAGCCGGAGGTGGCCTACCGCGGCGGCCAGCAGGCGACCAACCGGTGGTTCCGGGTGCCGCTCCGCCCCGGCTTCCCCGCCAGGGGCACGGGCTGCTGCCCGCCCCTGCGCGACGCCACCACCTTGTACCTCGGGCTGGACGACTTCATGGACGCCGACCGCCACGCCCAGTGGTTCGGCGGGTTCTTCATCTTCAACCCGAAGGTCAAGACGGTCACCCGCTTCTACCGCGACGGCAAGCTGGTCAAGCGCGTCAAGGACTCGTTCGCGGTCCTGCCGATGGCCCGCGGGCCGGCCGGCTACCGCATCGAGCGCGACGTGGATGCCTCGGCGCTGCTGCCGCTGAGCGGCCGCAGCCTGACCGTGTGGACCTTCCGCTCCAAGGCGCCCGCCAAGCCGTGGACGCCGGTGCGGCTCATGGAGGTGGACTGGAACCTCCAGGTCGACGCGCACGGCCGGGCGCTGGTCCCGC
>DATLQA010000302.1:0-19590 GCA_035535495.1 Actinomycetota bacterium
CCTGGAGCCGGGCGGCCGGTCGTCCCTCCACGACGACCTGGTGGCGGGGCGGCGCATGGAGCTGGAGGCCCTGCACGGGTTGGTGGTGCGGCGGGCCGCCGAGCATGGGGTGCCGGTGCCGATGTCCGAGGCGGTCTACGCGATCCTCAAGCCGTGGGCGGTCCGCAATCAGCGGACCGGGAAATGAGCGCCCCGGCGGCCGACCCGGGCTCAGCCAGCCACACCGCCGTCCGCGCGGGGCTGGGCGCCAACCTCAGCGCCGCGGTGGCGGGCTGGCGTTCCTGCTCTGGACCGCGGCCCTGTCGCGGTTGACCCCGACGCGGGTCGCCGTCTACGTCAGCCTCAACCCGGTGGTCGCCGCCCTGCTCGGCGTGTGGCTGCTCGGCGAGCGGCGCAGCGTGCCGTTCGCCATCGGCTTCGCCGCGGTGGTCGCCGGCGTCGCGCTGGTCAACTGGCCCAGCGGAACCTGACCGCCACCGGCTACGGGATCAGCGGCCTACCGCGCGCCAGATGCTCGCGAGGTGCCGGAAGAACTGGCACACTCCGACGAATCGTCACGACCCGTGGCATTGGGGTCAGCGGACCGAGGTGAACGGTGTTGGAAGCGTCGACGGCGTCCATGTCCCTACTCGGCAGGATGCGCGCCTCGCTGGTCGGCTACTGGCACGAGGCGCGGCCCGCCCAGCGGTTGGGCTACGTGGTCGGCGGGGTGCTCGTCCTGGCCGGCCTCGCCCACCTGGCGGCGTGGCTGGTGGTGGGCGGAGCGTGGCAGGGCCCGGTCTCGTACCGCAAACCGACCACCTTCGGGATCTCCTTCGGCCTGACCACCATCACCCTGGCGTGGTTCACCGGGTGGATGCGGATCTCCGACCGGGTGCGATGGCTGCTGATCGGCCCGCTCGCGGCCGCTGACACCAGCGAGGTCGTGTGGGTGTCGCTGCAGCGGTGGCGTGGCGTCGCCTCCCACTTCAACGATGACACCACCCTGGACAACCTGCTGTTCATCCTGATGGGCGGGGTCGCGGTCGCGGTCACGGCCACCATCATCCTGATCCTGGCGGTGCTGGCGTTCACCGCCCTGGACGCCCCGCCGAGCATGGCCCTGGCGATCCGTGCCGGCCTGCTCATCCTGCTGGTCGGCCAGGGGGTCGGCGGCTGGATGATCGGGCACGGGCTGGGAGTGGCCGAGACCGGCCAGACCGACGGGCTGACGACCTTCGGCCAAGCCGGCGTGATGAAGGTGCCGCACGCGGTGTCGATGCACGCCATCCAGGTGCTGCCGATCCTGGCGTGGCTGCTCGGCTTCGCCGCCGTCGCCGAACGGCGGCGACTGGTGCTGCTGCGGGCCGCCACCGCCGGCTATCTGGCGCTGGTCGCCGTCAGCCTGCTGCAGACCGCCGCCGGCTCGGCGCCCCTCGACGTCGGCGTGGCCGCGGCGGCCCTGTACCTGCTCGGGGTGGTCCTGCTCGGCGCGGCCTTCCTGGCCGCGCTGCTGGCCCTGCGCCACCCCACCCCGGCTCCCGCCTGAACGGCGCCATCACGGCACCGGGCGTGGCGGCGTGGTTCATGCCCGGCGCCGCCCGTACGACCACGCGTTCCTTCCGTCGCGGCCGGTGCCGATGGCACGATGCGCGGGTGGGCTGAGGCGGCAACCGACGGGAGGGGTGGCGACGGCGGCATGGAGTTCCGGATCCTCGGTCCGCTCGAGGTCGACGACGGCGCCGGCCCGGTCCAGATCCCGGGAGCGAAGGAGCGCGCCCTCCTGGCCGACCTGCTGGTGCACGCCGGGCAGGTGGTGTCCGCCGACCGGCTGATCGACGACCTGTGGGGCGACCAGCCGCCAGGCAACCCGACCAACACCTTGCAGGGCAGGGTCTCGGCGCTGCGGCGCGCGCTCGGACCGGCGGCGGGTGGGGTGCTGGTCACCCGGCCGCCCGGCTACCTGCTCGAACCGGACCACGCGCAGGTCGACGCGGCCCGGTTCGATCGGCTCGTCGCCGAGGCGCGGCGGTCGGCGGCCCAGGGCTCGCCCGGCGCGGCCCGGCTGCTCGAGGAGGCGCTGGCGCTGTGGCGCGGTCCGGCGCTGGCCGAGTTCGCGGACCAGCCGTGGGCGCGGGCGGAAGCGGCCCGGCTCGAGGAGCTGCGGCTGGCAGCGGTCGAGCTGCGCGCCGAGGTGGGGCTCGCCGCCGGCCGCCACGGCGAGCTGGTGGGGGAGCTGGAGGCGCTGGTGGCGGCCCATCCCCACCGGGAGCGGCTGCGGGGATGGCTGATGCTGGCGCTGTACCGGTCCGGCCGGCAGGCGGACGCGCTGCGGGTCTACCAGGAGACCCGCGCGGTGCTGGCCGAGGAGCTTGGCATCGACCCGTCGCCGGAGCTGCAGCACCTGCACCGCGGGATCCTCACCCAGGACCCGTCGCTGGACGCCACCGCGGCGGTGCCGCCTGCACCGCCGCCGCGGAACCTGCCGGAACGGCTGACCAGCTTCGTCGGCCGGGATCTCGAGCTGCGCGAGGTCGGCAGGCTGGTCGAGCAGCACCGCCTGGTGACGATCACCGGGCCGGGCGGTGCCGGCAAGACCAGCCTGGCGGTCGAGCTGGCCCGTCAGCTTCCGAACCGCTGGCGGGACGGCGTGTGGCTGGTGGAGCTGGCCGGGCTGCGTGACCCGGGCCTGCTGCCGGAGGCGGTGATCGCCGCGCTGGGGCTGGGCGAGGAGCCGGGCGCGGCGGGCGGCCCGCGGGCGGCGCCGGCGGAGCTGCTGGCCGCGTTCGTGCGCGACAAGAGCCTGCTGCTGGTGCTGGACAACTGCGAGCATCTGGCGGTGGCGTGCGCGGAGCTGGCCGAGCGGCTGCTGCGCGGTGCACCCGGCCTGCGGGTGCTCGCCACCAGCCGCGAGGTGCTCGGCGTGCCAGGCGAGATGCGGTGGCCGGTCCCGCCACTGGCCATCCCGGACGACACGGCCGCACCCGAGGCACTTGCCCGGTTCGACGCGGTGCGGCTGTTCACCGAGCGGGCGCGCATGGCCGACCCCGACTTCGCCATCGACCCGGACAGCGGGCCGGCGGTCGCCGAGCTCTGCCGCCGCCTCGACGGCATGCCGCTGGCGATCGAGCTCGCCGCGGCACGGGTCCGGGTGCTGCCCGCCGGGGAGCTGGCCGCCCGGCTCGACGACCGGTTCCGCCTGCTCACCGGCGGTGCGCGTACCGCCGACCCGCGCCAGCAGACCCTGCGGGCGACGGTCGACTGGAGCTGGGAGCTGCTGGAGGAGCCGGACCGGCGGTTGTTCCGCCGGCTTGCCGTGTTCGCGGGCGGCTGGACCCTGGACGCGGCCGAGGCCGTCTGCACCGGCGACGGGGTCGTCACCGGGGACGTGCTCGACGGGCTGGCGCGGCTGGTCGACCGGTCGCTGGTGGTGGCCGTCGGTGGGCAGCCCGCCCGGTTCAGGATGCTGGAGACCCTCCGCGCCTACGGCCAGGAGCGCTTGGCGGAGGCCGGCGAGGCGGAGGCGCTCAGCGACCGCCACACCATCTGGTACCGCGACCTGGCCGAGCGGGCCGCCGAGCACCGCGCCAACCTGCGGTGGCTGCGCGTCCTGGACGCCGACTACGACAACCTGCGGGTGGCGCTCGCCGCCGCGGTTGCCCGTGGCGACCGGGAGACCGCCCTCCGCCTGGGTGGCGCGCTGGGCTGGTACTGGTGGCTGTTCCGCCACGCGGAGGGCAAGCAGCACCTCGCCGACGTCCTCGCCCTTGCCGCCGACGGGCCACCCAGCCTCGCGGCGGCCAGGGCCTTCCAGGCGGCGGCGATGGTGGAGGCGCTGCTCACGCCGAACGACGCCACCGTCGCCGCCGCCCGTCAGAGCATCGAGCTGTTCGAGCGGTTCGGGGACCGGCAGGGGGCGGCGACCTCCAAGCTGCTGCTCGGCATGACCAAGCTCCAGCTGGGCGAGCCCGACGCGGCACGGCTGGCGGAGGAGGCCGAGGCCACCTTCGTGGAGGTCGGCGATGCCTGGGGCGAGGCGACCGCCGGCCTCATCCGGTTCGTGGTCGACGCCCACCACCTCGGGCCCGAGCCGGCCGAGGACGTCGGACGGCGGTTGCTGGAGCGCTTCCGCGCCCTCGACGACCACTGGGGGATCGCCTACAGCCAATTCAGCGTCGGCGAGATCGCCAGGGCAAGCGGCGACGTGGCCGGTGCGGTGCGCCATCTCGAGGGCGCGCTGGCGACTGCCCGCGAGGCCGGGCCGGCGTGGATCGTCAGCGCGTCACTGATCTATCTCGGGACCCTGGCCGCGCTCCAGGGCGACGATGCCCGCGGGGCCGCGCTCCACGCCGAGGCGATCGCGCTGTCCCGGCGCACCGGGCAGCGCCGCGGGCTCGCCTTCGCCTGGAACGAGATGGGCGGCATCGCCCGTGCCCGCGGTGAGCTCGACCGCGCCCGCCACCTCCACCAGGAGGCACTCGCCATCGTCAGGGAGATCCTGCCGTGGAGCGTCCCGCACACCCTCGGCCAGCTCGGCTGCGCGGAGGCACGGCTCGGCGAGCGGGAGGACGCCGAGGCCCACCTGCGGGAGGCGGCCACCCTGGCCCTGGCGACCCCGCAGCCGGCGACCGCGGCCATGGTCCTGGTCGGGCTCGCCCTGGTCGCCAACGACCGCGGCCGCGCCGAGCAGGCGGCGGTCCTGCTCGGCGCGGCCGCGGCGACCCGCGAGCGCGCCGGCGTCACCCCGGTCGGCGCCGAGCTGGACGAGGCCGAACTGGCCGGAGACGACGCCCGCTCACGGCTCGGCCCCGGCGCCTTCCAGGTGGCGTTCGCGACCGGGCACGGCCTGGCCACCGACGAGGCGCTGCGGGTCGCGCTCGGGCAGCGCGACCCGGCAGGTACTCAGACGGCGCCGTGAGCCACCAGCTCGGACCGTGACACGCCGAGCCCGGTCGTCCGCCTGACGGCCTTGGACAGGTCAGCCGCCGCGCCGCCGGCCGCCTCGGACCATCCGGCGACGGCATGCCCGTCGGGCCGCACCAGCACGGCACCGTGACCGGCGATCCCGACCGCGTCCGCGGCCGGCCCGTCGAGGATCTGCACGTCGATGGGCACGGCCGTCTCCACCGTCGCCGCGAGACCACGCCAGCGGGTCCCGGCCGGTCCGGTGAGGAGCGTGAGCCCGGGACCGAGCAGGTCGATGGTGGAGACCCGCGCGCTTCCGCGCCCGACCCAGGCGTGACCGATCCGCCCGCCGAGGTCGTCGGCGAGATACTGCCCGACGTCGCGGTGGGATTCGGTCGCCGAGCGGGCCACGTTGCGGGCGCCGGCCGGCCGCCGCTCCGCTTCGTAGGTGTCCAGCAGCTCCTCCTCCGACCATCCGCGCAGCACCCAGGCGAGCTTCCAGCCCAGGTTGTAGCCGTCGTGGATGGCGGTGTTCATGCCGGTGCCGCCTCTCGGGGAGATGCGATGGGCGGCGTCGCCGACCAGGAAGGTCCGCCCCTGCCGGTAGCGCTCGGCGAGCTGGGCCGCGAACGAGAACGCGCCGACCCGCAGGAGCTCCGGCTGGAGGTCTGGCATGCCGGCGCCGGTCCGGATCAGCCTGGTCAGCCTCGCCGGGGTGTACTCCTCGAGCCGCTCGTGGTCCGGCTGCCAGCCGAACCCGTAGATCCACCGGTCGTGGTTGCCGCTGGGGACGAACACCCCGGATGCCTCCGGGTGCGTGATCAGGTAGATGCCGTAGCGGCGGTCTCCGAGCACCCGTCCCAGCGGGGCTCTGAACAGCACCGAGATGATCTCCTCGAGGTGGTCGGGGCCGTCCATGCGGATGCCGAGCGCCGTCCGGATGGTGCTGTGGGCGCCGTCGGCGGCGACCAGGAACCAGGAGCGGACCAGGCTGGTCGCGCCGGTGGCGAGGTCGCGCAGCACCGTGGTGACGCCCTCGTCGTCCTGATCGAAGTCGACCAGCTCGGTTCCGAAGCGGACCTGCGCGGTCGGGTAGGTGCGCAGCTGGGCGTCCAGGACCGCCTCCAGGTGGTCCTGGGGCACCGCGGCGGGCGCGGCCGGGCTGACCGCCGCGGCCTGCTCGCGCGTCGGGTAGCCGATCGGCTCCGCGACGCCCGTGGGCGAGGCGAGCGTCTCGGTCAGCCAGGACGCGAACCGCACGTCCATCTCGCCGGCCCGCACCTGGTCTTCCACTCCCCACGACCGGAGCAGCTCCATCGTGCGGGTGCTGACACCGGTCGCCCGTGGCAGCGTCGAAAGGTCGTCGCGCTGCTCGACCAGCAGCGACGCCACCCCGTACCGGGCCAGCATGATGGCGGCGGTCAGGCCGGCGGGGCCGGCCCCGCTGATCACCACCGGCACCGTGGAGGTCTGGTCTTGGCGCATCACTCGGCTCCTTCCCTGATCCGGCGGAGGTGCTCCACCGCCAGGACGCCGGTCGGGTCGATGTAGGCGCCGGCGTAGGCCATGGCCTCCAGCACGCGCCAGGTCCTCGTCGGCTTGGTGCTCTCACCGCGGCGCGTGGCGCCCGCGGCGGACTGGTTGCGCTTCATCAGGTGTCTCCCGTTCTCGTTGGAGATGCTGGAGGCACCATGCGCCGCCGCGCTGACGTGGCACTGCGGGTTGGCTGTGGGCCCGCTGCCGGTGGGCGGTGGAGGGACGGGACGCCGTCAGGCGCGCCGGAACGGGTAGACGGGATCGCCCACGCCGACGATCCCGACGCTGTCGACGACGCAGGGGTGGAAGACGTAGGCGCGCGCCATCGGCAGGTCGAACTGGTCCATGTCCGCGTGGGAGTAGAAGCGGGCCTCGCCGCCTGCCTCGACGTAGCCGAGTAGCCCGTTCTGCCAGAGCACGGACGGCAGGCTGGTGGCGCTGTCGAACTTCCCGTCGGCCTGAATGCTCACCAGCTCCAGCTCCTCACGGGAGAACCGGTCCTGGCCGACCTCCCGGATGATGTCGCGGACCTGCTGGTCGATCCCGGTGAGGTATTCCAGGGTGCTGGTGTAGACCTCGGTGTACTCGTTGCGCGCGGCGTCGGACGGCATGGTGTCGGCGGCGACCTGGTTGCTGGCCTGGGCGAGCTGGGAGTCCCCGAACCGCTTGGACGCTCTGGCGACCACCGCCCGCAGGTCCGCCTGGGGGAACTCGGCGTGGCCGGCGGCCTTCTGCCTGACGATCTCCACGCAGATGGCGTTGCCGAGCGAGACGACGTCCCTTGGGATGAGCCGGGTGTGCCTGAGGAGGTAGTCGGTCACCCGCTCGTGGACGCCACGGGCCTGGTTGTTGACGACCGGGGTTCCCAGCCAGGCCTCCACCGGGTTCGCGTAGTCCTCCGGCGCCATGAAGTAGGACCGGTCGAGCCGGCGCAGCTTCTCGAGCAGCAGGTACTCGATCGACTCCTTGCTCCAAGCGAGGATCCGGATGTGCGGCTCGTCGTAGTAGCGGGGCGCATGCTCGGACCGGTAGACGGCGGACATCACGATGTCGCGGATGGAGATCACGATGTGCAGGCGTCCGCCGAGCCTCGGGTCCCTGAGGAACCGCATCACCTGATGGAACAGGCCCATCTGGCAGCGCAGCCAGTACATCGGCGCGTGGGTGAACTCCTCGTCGACCGCGTCGAGGTAGAAGAAGATCGGCGGGCAGGTCCGGAGCACCTCGGCGAGGACGTCTTCGAGGTCGTCCCATGCGGGGTCCTCGATGTACGCGGTCAGCTGGCGGGCGTTGTTGTGGCCGTTGATGATCGCGCGCAGCTCCGCGTAGATCGATCTGGGCCGGCGGAACTCGCCCAGCAGGTGGCCGTAGTCCCGCCGGACGGACTCCGCCTGCTCGGTTGCGAGGTGGGGCCTGAGCTCCTCGTGGGCGAGCAGGTGGGTGGCGAGCGAGCTGAGGATCGCCCGGTTCCACATCCGCATCCATTTCTCGGTGAGGAACCGTTCCGGGAACCACAGGCAGGCCTTGACGACCGCCTCGGTCGAAGGAGGATCCTGCTCGGGATGGTCGGCGTAGACCGACTCCTGGTGCGCCTGGAAGGTGCGGAGGCGGCGTAGGTAGACGGTCTTCCCCGCGCCGAGCCTGCCGACGATCACGCGAGCGGTGGCGTCGTTGGCGGGCGCCGCGAGCGCGCCGAACGCCGGGTTGCCGTGGAAGTCGACGAAGTCGCTCAGGACGTTCTCGATCGGCGCTCTGGATCCGTCCGGGTTGCCGAATGGGCCTGGCCGGTCCGGGACTCCTTCCAGGACCAGGTGGTCTTCGGGCTCAGCGGACATGCGACCTCCGTCGAGGCACGGAGCCCACCGCTACGACGGCGAGCCGGGCGACAGGAACAGGCTACGGGCGATGCGCCACGCCTCGCGTAGCTTGGCGGCGCGGTCGGGGTCGAGCTGGCCGACGGCGGCCTCCTCGGCCGCCTCGCCGAACAGCTCCTTGACGGTGAAGCCGGCCTCCGACGTCGGGCTCTGCAGGCCGTCCTCGGTGATCACCCACGCTTCGTTGGGCAGCTCGATGACCGGCCGGAGCCGGGGAGTGGACGCCGACGGCGGCCGCGTCCTGGCCTCGACGGCGACCCGTAGCAGCATGGTGAGCTGCCGCAACGATCCGGCGGGGTCGAACTGGTCGTCGCCCGGGTAGCGGTTGAGCTTCTGCAGCTCGGGGGCGACCGAGGCGGCCCACGCATCGGCGCTCGTCCCCGCGGACCACGGCACGGGCTGCTGTCCCCGCATGGCGATCGGCGCGGTGGTGGCGTCGTGCGGCAGGGTGCCGTCCTCCTCCTCGATGCCGACGTCCAGCACCGGGAAGCCGCCGTTGTCGAGGCGGGTCGAGAGCGGGAACCGCAACCGGAAGGTGGTGGCGGGCAGGCGGACGCGGACCCCTCGTTCCGAGACGGCGCCGAGCTCCCGCGCCATCTCGAGCAGCTCGACGACGCTCTGGAAGGTCGGCGCCTCCTCGAACCTCCGGAAGGCGTCCTCGTCGGTCCGGCGGCGCTCCTCCACCTTCTCGATGGTGACCTGGCGCAGGTCGTCCAGGCTGGCGGTGGTCTCCTGCCTGATCGCCTCGATCTCGTGCGAGAGCTGCTCGACCGACGAGTCGATCTCCTGGGTGAGCTGCTCGACCGAGGAACGGGTGTCCTGCTCCTGCCGGCGGACCTCGCGCAGCCCCCGTTCCACCATCGACTGGATCCAGTACAGCGGGCCGAAGAGCACCAGCGCCGCGCCGATGTCGAGCCACACCTGCGGAGCGTAGTTCCCGCGGACCAGCGACCCGACGAAGATCGCGCAGGCGCCGAGCACGACCGTCAGCGCCGAGATGACCAGGCTTCGCTTCCGCCGCATCAGGACCTACCGCGACCGGCGGCCAGCGTGGCATCGGGCTGCCAGCGGGCAACCTGGCATGATTCGGCGCACATGGCCCGATCGTTGCATCCGTGGCGACCGCCGTAAAGGGCGAAAGGGCGGTCGCGACCCAGCTCGGCCTGGTTGTCGGGCGATCGAGCTGGCGCCGGTGGTTGACCGGTTCCCGCGCCGGGCAGCCTCTTGACGAGGCTGGTGCCTGAACCGCTGAGGAGGATCGCCATGCCCGCCGACGCCGACTTCTACGCGCTCGAGGATCTCCTCGTGGAGGAGGACCTGGACCTGCTGCACCGTGTCCGTGCCTTCATGGAGAAGGAGGTGCAGCCGATCATCAACCGCTACTGGACCCGGGCGAAGTTCCCGCACGAGATCGTGCCCGGCCTGGCCGAGCTCGGCATCGCCGGGCTCCCGTACCGGGGCTACGGCTGTCCCGGCAAGAGCCCGCTGCTGGACGGGATGGTGGCGATGGAGCTGGCCCGCAGCGACCCGTCGATCGCGACCTTCTGCGGGGTCCACGGCGGGCTGGCGATGGGCACGATCTACCGGTGCGGCTCGGAGGAGCAGAAGCAGCGCTGGCTGCCGGCCATGGCCCGCATGGAGCAACTCGGCGCGTTCGGGCTCACCGAGCCGGAGGTCGGTTCCGGCGTGGCCAGGGGGCTGGCGACCACCGCCCGCCGTGACGGCGAGGACTGGGTGCTGGACGGCCGGAAGAAGTGGATCGGCAACGCCAGCTTTGCCGACCTCACCGTGATCTGGGCCAGGGACGCCGAGGACGACCAGGTCAAGGGCTTCGTGGTGGAGGCGGGCACGCCGGGATTCGAGACCGAGGACCTGGTGGACAAGATCGCCCTGCGGGCGGTGCCGAACGCCCTGATCACCCTGGACGGCGTCCGGGTCCCCGAGGCCAACCGGCTGCAGCACGCCAACTCGTTCCGCGACACCGCCACGGTGCTGCGGATCACCCGGGCCGGGGTGGCCTGGCAGGCGGTGGGCTGCGCCCGCGGCGCCTACGAGCATGCCCTGGCCTACGCGCTGGAGCGCGAGCAGTTCGGCCGGCCGATCGGCGGGTTCCAGCTGGTCCAGGACCTGCTCGTCAAGATGCTGGGCAACATCACCGCATCCGCGATGCTGTGCGCCCGGCTGGCCCAGCTGCAGGAGGCCGGCAAGGCCGGCGACGAGCACGCCTCCCTGGCGAAGGCGTACTGCACCGCCCGGATGCGCGAGACGGTCGGCTGGGCCCGCGAACTGCTCGGCGGCAACGGTATCCTGCTCGAACACCACGTCGGCCGCTTCGTCGCCGACTCCGAGGCGATCTACTCCTACGAGGGCACCCGCGAGATCAACACGCTGATCGTCGGCCGCGCCATCACCGGCCTCGGCGCCTTCGTCTGAGCGGGTGGAAGGCGTGGCGGCCTGCCGCGCGAGGCCGGGACCGGTCGTGGCGCCGACCGGTCCCGGGTCGAGGCTGGCGGGTCAGTCTTGCAGGACCGAGAGGATGTTGCCGGCCGGGTCGGTGAACCAGGCGATGTCGGGGCCGCGATTGAGCTTGCGGCCGCGGAGGATGCCCTTCTCGTCGACTTCGTCGTACTTCTCGAAGCGGACTCCGCGTGCGGCCAGCTCGTCCACGGTGGCGTCGATGTCGTCGACCGGGAAGTTGAGGATCGTGAACGTCGCCGGCGTGTGGTCCGGCTTGGGGTAGACCAGGATGTTCCGGTCGCCTTCGATGTGCAGCTGGAGCATCCCGTACTCCTCGGACACGCGAAGGCCGAGCGTCTCGCTGTAGAACTGCTTCGCCTTGGCGATGTCGTCAACGGAGAATCCGCTGAACGCCTTGGTGTGCTCGAACATGGTGCTCCCTTCCTGGTGGATGGTGGACGGCCGAGCGGCCTGCTCGGGGGATTCTCGTAGAGACGTCGAAGCTGTGGCGCTGGTTTCGACATGTCGAGTGAAGGAATCGTTCCGACTTCGCGGAGGCACCGGTGAAGTACCTGATCCTGATCCACAGCAACCCGACCTTCCTCGAGGTCTGGGAGGGTCTCTCCGACGCCGAGCGGATCGAGTTCGGGCGTGGCCAGCCCGCGCCGGGCCGAGGCGGTCAGCGCCGCTGGACCCGTTCGCCCGTCTGCTTGCGGAACTGCTGGGTGCCGGCCGCCAGGCAGAGCGCTGCCGCCAGGGTGAGCACCGCCAGCGACGACGCGACCCGGAGGGCCCAGCCGTCGAGCACCAGGGTGCGCATCGCCTCGATCGCGTAGGTGAGCGGGTTCACGCGGGCGACCACCTGCATCCACGCCGGCATGGCGTGGAGCGGCACGAACGCGTTGCTCATGAACAGCAGCGGCAGCGACACGAACCCGGCGATGGCGAAGAAGGTGCCGTGCTGCGGCACGGCGTACGCCAGCGCCGAGAACGCCGCCGTGACCGACATGGTGAGCAGGGCCGCGGCCACCAGGATCACCAGCAGCCCGAGCGGCCCGGTCGCGATCCGCACGCCGAGGGCGTAGGCGACCAGCACCACCAGCAGGATCTGCGCCGACTGCTGGGCCACCTGGAACACGAACCGGCTGACGATCACCGAGCTGCGGGCGATCGGCATGCTCATCAGCCGGTCGAGGTACCCGGTCTCCTTGTCCCACAGCAGCGGCATGGCGCCGCTGACCCCGTTGCCGACGATCGTGAAGGTGATGATTCCGGCGAGCATGAAGCCCATGTAGTCGGCGGTGCCGATCACCTCGGCGTCCATCGCCCGTTCCACCCCGGCGCCGAAGAACACCAGCCAGATCGCCGGCTGGAGGAGGCTGAAGAGGAGATTCAGCCGCTCGCGCAGCAGCTCGATCCACCATCGGCGCGCCAGCGCCAAGACCTCCTGGGCCCACTGGCTGCGCGCCTGTCCCCGTGCCTGGACGGCACCGCTGGCGGGAGCCTGCTCCTGGGGGAGAGCCTGGTCGGCCTTCACGACGCCACCTCGACCTCTCGCAGCTCGCGGCCGGTGTGGAGCAGGAACACGTCGTCAAGGGACGGCTGGCTGTAGGTCACCCGCTCCAGCTTGATGTCCTGCGCCAAGGCGAGGCGCATCACCGCCGGGAGCGCGACCGACGCGTCCTCGACGTAGACGTGCAGGTCGCCGGAGTCGCCGCCGACGATCTCCTTCACCCACGGCTCGGGGGTGATCACCTGACGCAGCCGCTCGGGGTCGCCGGTGGCGACCTGCATCACGTCGGCGCTCACCGACCGCTTCAGCTCCGCCGGCGACCCCGAGACCACCACGCCGCCGTGGTCGATGATCGCGACCCGGTTGCACAGGCGGTCGGCCTCGTCGAGGTAGTTGGTCGCCAGCAGGATGGTGGCGCCGCCGGCCTGCCGGTCGCGCACGTACTCCCAGACCTTGTGCCGCGACTGCACGTCAAGGCCGAGGCTCGGCTCGTCCAGCACCAGGACCTCGGGGGCGTGCAGGAGGCCGCAGGCGAGGTCGAGGCGCTTCTTCATCCCGCCGGAGTAGGTGGTCCAGCGCCGGTCGGCGTGGGGGAGCAGCCCGACCGCGTCGAGGACCTCGTGCGCCCGGCGGCGGACGTCGCGGCGCGGCAGGTGGTAGAGCGACGCCTCGATCTCCACGCACTCCCGTCCGCTCAGGAGCCCGCGGTAGGCGACCGTCTGCATCACGTACCCGATGCGCCGGCGGACCTCGCTCGGGTGCGTCGCCACGTCGAAGCCGCAGACCCGCGCCACCCCCGCGGTCGGGGCGAGCAGCGTGGTCAGCATGCGGATCGTGGTGGTCTTGCCGGCGCCGTTCGGGCCGAGCAGCCCGAACACCTCGCCACGCTCGATCCGCAGGTCGAGCGCGGCGACGGCGACCTGGTCGCCGAACACCTTGCGGAGGCCGACCGCCTCGATCACCGCGGACACGGTGCCGCCTCGGTGGTCATGTTCTCCAGCCTCCCCGATGCCGGTGGGCCGGGTCCACCGGAGCAGTTGGCGTCGAGCGTGGAGACACACCGTACCGCGTCGCCGCGAGGGCGGGCCGAGCCACCGCTCCCGCGGCGCCTACGATGAGCATGGTCCACCGGACCTGAAGTCTCGCTGAACGCCTGCTCGGGCGGTGAGATCGCGATCGTTGCATGAGCGTGGAGCATGAGGTCGTCGAGCGCACCGGATCCACGCGCGGGGTGCTCCTGGGCGCGCTGGGTGTGCTCGGCTTCAGCTTCTCACTGCCGGCCACCAAGCTGGCCGTCGCGGGGTTCGATCCGTGGCTGGTGGCCTTCGGCCGCGCGGCGGGCGCCGGGCTGCTCGCCGTCGCCTACCTCCGAGCCGCCGGAGCCGCCCGTCCCAGCGGCGTGCAGGCACGCCGGCTGGTGATCGTGGCGCTCGGGGTGGTGGTCGGCTTCCCGCTGCTGACCTCGCTCGCTCTGACCAGCCAGACCGCCGCGCACGGCGCGGTGGTGATCGCGCTGCTGCCCGCGTCTACCGCCGTGTTCGCGGTGGTCCGTGCCGGCGAGCGGCCCTCGACCGCGTTCTGGCTGGCCAGCGGCGCCGGCCTGGTCGCCGTCCTGGCCTTCGTCGCGCTCACCGGCGGGCTCGAGGGCGGGCCGCGTACGGCCGACCTGCTCCTGCTCGGTGCGGTGGTGGCCTGCGGCATGGGCTACGCCGAGGGCGGCGTGCTGGCGCGGGAGCTCGGCGGCGCCCGCACCATCAGCTGGGCACTGGTGCTCAGCCTGCCGGTGACCGTGCCGGTCACGGTGGCCTTCGCCGCCAATGGCGGCCTCGGCGGTGCCGGCGGCCGCGCCTGGCTCGGGTTCGGCTACGTGACCGTGGTCTCGATGTTCCTCGCCTTCTTCGCCTGGTACGCCGGGCTCGCCCGTGGCGGGGTGGCCAGGATCGGCCAGGTGCAGCTCGCCCAGCCGGTCCTGACACTGCTCTGGTCGGCCGTCCTGCTCGGCGAGCCCCTCGACGCCCTCACGGTGGTGGCGGCCCTCGGGGTGCTTGCCTGCGTGGTGCTCACCCAGCGGACCAGGGAGCGCGGCCACGTCGGAGTCGGCAGGCCCGGATAGACTTGGTCGGATTTCCACGACGGGGTAACGAACGCACATGAATCTCTATCGCGATCAGGGCATCGTGCTCCGCACCCACAAGCTCGGCGAGGCCGACCGCATCGTGGTCCTGCTCACCCAGGGCGAGGGCAAGGTGCGGGCGGTGGCCAAGGGCGTGCGGAAGACCAAGTCGCGCTTTGGCGGCCGGCTGGAGCCGTTCTCCCACGTCGACCTCTCGCTCTACCGCGGCCGCGGCGAGCTCGACACCGTCACCCAGGCTGAGGTCATCCACCCCTTCCGCCACCTGCGGGAGGAGTACGACCTGGTGACCGCGGGCGCGGCCATGCTCGAGGTGGTCGACCAGGTGGCCCAGGAGCGCGAGGCGTCGCTCCGGCTCTACCTGCTGGTGCTCCGCGCCTTGCGGGCGCTGGACTCCGGGCCGCGCGACCCCTCGGTGGTGCTCGACGCCTTCCTGCTCAAGCTGATGGCGCTGGAGGGCTACCGCCCGGCGCTGGAGCGGTGCACCCTCTGCGGTGGCGCCGGACCGTTCCTGCGCTTCTCCACCGCCAGGGGTGGGGCGGTGTGCGAGCGCTGCCGCACCGGCGAGGAGTCGGTGCTCGACCGGGCCACGATCCCGCTGCTGGCGGAGCTGCTCGCCGGGGACCTGGACCGGGTCGCGGTCGCCGCCGCGCCCGCCGCGGTCGCCAGGCGCGAGGCCGGCACGCTGGTGAAGAGCTTCGTCGAGTACCATCTCGACCGCCGCCTGCGCTCCTACCCCCTGGTCGCCCGCTGATGCCCAGCCGCAACCCTCGCGCCATGCCGTCCGGCCTCGACCCCCGAGCCGTCCCCGACCACGTCGCCATCGTCATGGACGGCAACGGCCGCTGGGCCAAGGCCCGCGGCCTGCCCCGCAACAAGGGCCACGAGGCGGGCGAGGAGGCCCTGTTCGACACCGTCGAGGGCGGCCTGGACGTGGGCCTCTCCTACCTGACCGTGTTCGCCTTCTCGACCGAGAACTGGCGCCGGCCGCCGTCCGAGGTCCGCTTCCTGATGAACTTCAACGAGTCGCTGCTGGTGCGCCGCTCGCACGAGCTGCACGAGCGCGACGTGCGCATCCGCTTCATCGGCCGCCGCGACCGGGTGCCCCGCCGTGTCCGCCGCCGGGTGGAGGAGGCGGAGGAGCTGACCGCCGGCTGCACCCGCATGACCCTGACCGTCGCCCTCGACTACGGCGCCCGCGACGAGCTGGTCCGGGCGGTCGAGCGGCTGGTGGCCGAGGTCCGCGACGGACACGGACCGCGCAGGGTCGACGAGCGGGCGATCGCCAGGCGCCTCTACGCGCCCGACCTGCCCGACGTCGACCTGTTCATCCGGACCTCCAACGAGCAGCGCATCTCCAATTTCCTGCTCTGGCAGATCGCCTACGCCGAGCTGCTGTTCACCCCGGTGCTCTGGCCGGACTTCAACCGCCAGGAGCTGTTCGCCGCCATGCGCGAGTTCCAGCAACGCCAGCGCCGCTTCGGAGCGGTGGACGCCGACGCGACCCCGGATGGGCGGTCGCCAGCTGCCGCCCGTCCCGGCGCCGAGCCCCTGTAGCCCAAGGACCGGTTGGGAGGACCGATGGCCAGTCGCGAGCTCCAGCACGTCAACCTCAGGTACCCGGAAGGGGCCGAGGGCGAGGCGCGCGCCTTCTATGCCGGCACGCTCGGGCTGGACGAGGTACCCAAGCCGCCCGAGTTCAGCCCGGACGGGCTCTGGTTCCAGCTCCACGAGCATGCGCAGCTCCATCTCTCGCCCGGTGAGCCCGCCCCGGCGGGCCCGTGGCATTTCTGCCTGGTGGTGGATGACTTCGACTCGCTCCGCCACCGGCTGGAAGCGGCCGGGGCTGACACCGAGGACAACCACACCTGGGCCGGGCGACGCCGCTACTACACGCGCGACCCGTGGGGTGCCCGCATCGAGATCCTCGAGGGGCCGAACCCGGCCTGAGGCGGGGGAGCGTGAGACGCGATGAGCCTGTGGCTGCTGGTCTTCTTCTGGGCCGTCGCGGCGGTGCTGGTCGGCGTGGGCGTGCGCAGGCGGCAGGAGTCGCGCCGCTTCGCCGCCTCCGCGGCGCGCGCCGGCGGGATGGTGGTCGAGCTGGTCAGCGGCCCGGCCGGTCCGCGAGGGGGCGTGCCGCTGGCCTACCCGGTGGTGCGCTACCACACCACGGATGGGCGCGAGGTGGTGTTCCGCTCGGGGTTCGGGTCGCAGCCGCCGCTGTGGCGGCCGGGACAGCCGGTCACGGTGCTCTACGACCCGGCCGACCCGGAGGCGGCCCGGATCGAGACCAAGGCGGCCACCGTGGTCGCGCCCGGCTGCTTCGTCGCCGTCGGCGTCGGGCTGGCCGCGTTCGCCACGGTGATGTTCCTGCTCTTCCGCTGGGCCGACAGCCTCGTCTCCTGATCTGGTGTCCTGCCCGCGCTGGCCCGGGGCGGCACCTAGCCGAGGGGGCTGAACGCCTGCTCGAACTGGCGGGCCAGGTCCTTGGAGCTGTTCCACTGGTCGGTCGGGGCGATGAACTCGACGTTGTAGCCCCAGGTCCTGCCCTTGAAGTTGATGTGGCTGACGTGGACCCGCCGCCCGTCCCTGACCGCCTCGTACTCGAAGACGACCGCGCCCTTCCGGCCCGCGTAGGTCTGGTTCTCGGCGTAGCGGACCTCCCGGAAGCCGGCGACGTTCCGCCGCGCCCACGCACGGTAGCCCCGGGAGGCCTGCGGCAGCGGGTTTGCCGGGGTCGTCGACCGGACGGTGAACACCCGCCGTGGAGCGCGCTGCTCCTCGACCACGGCAGCGTTGTAGCTGCTCCTGGTGCGTGCCTGGAAGCCCGGTGGGACGCCGACGCGGTCGTTGCCGGTCCGGTTGACGAAGGCCTGCCATCCGGGCGGGAGCCCGCCCGGAGGTGCGGCGGTGGTCAGGGACTCCGGCGCTTGCGCAGTCGCGGGCGCCGCGGTGGTCGGCGCCCCCGGCTCGCTCGTCCCGGTCGTGCCGGTGGCGCCCTGGGTCGTGGGCGGTGCCGCCCGGTCCACGCCCTGACCGACCCCGACGCTGTTGACCAGCCAGGCGACCAGCAGGACTCCCGCCAGCAGCAGGGCGAGCAGGCCGAGCAGCCCCCCGCGCCGACGGCGGGCAGGTGGGACCGGCGGCAGGACCGGGCGGGACGGCCGCTGCGCCGGGGCCTCGCCCGGCCGTTCCGGCGTCCGGGCCGGCTCGAAGGCCGGCGACCCCTCGGACCTCGGTGACGGGCCGGGAGCGGTGGATGGGGACGGCGCCCTGACGGGGTCGACGCCGGATGCGGGCGGGACCGGCGGGAACGGGGCGGTACGATCTGGTCCCCGGGCCCGGCGGCCCTCGGTCGGCGGGGCCGGGCTGGCCGCCAGCAGCCGGCTGCCGGCCCGCAGCGCCGTGACGGGCGGGCGGTCCGCCGGGTTCTTGGCGAGCAGCGCCGTGAGCAGCGGGGCCAGCGGACCGGCCCGCCGCATCGGGCGGGGGTCCTGGTTGACCACGGCGGCCAGGGTCGCGATCGAGCTGCCCTGGTCGAAGGGCGCTTCGCCCTCGACCGCGTAGTACATCGTCGCCCCGAGCCCCCAGGAGTCCGTCGGGGGGCCGGTCGGCTCTCCCTTGGCCTGCTCGGGCGCCATGTAGGCCGGCGAACCGATGGCCAGCCCGGCGGTGGTGAGCCGCGGGTCGCCGTGGAGGGAGGCGATGCCGAAGTCGGCCAGCTTGGCGGTGCCGTCCTCGGGCACCATCACGTTGCCCGGGGTGACGTCGCGGTGGACGATGCCGGCGCGGTGGGCGGCCTCCAGCGCGCTCGCGACCTGCGCGCCGATCCCGGCCACCCGCTCGGGCGGCAGCGGGCCCTCGGCCCGCACCAGCTCGGCCAGGGTGGGGGCGCGTACCAGCTCCATCACGATGAAGGTGCTGCCCTGGTCCCGGACGACGTCGTAGACGGTGACCGCGCCCGGGTGGTTGAGCCGGGCGGCCGCCCGCGCCTCCCGCATGACCCTGGCCTGGGTGGTGCGGCGCTCGGGGTCAGGCAGCGTCGGCGGCAGGACGACCTCCTTGACCGCCACCTCCCGACCGAGCACCAAGTCGCGGGCGTGCCAGACCACGCCCATCCCGCCCCGTCCGAGCGGGCTCTTGAGCGCGTAGCGGTCGGCGACGATGCGGCCGGGCGCCGGTGCTGCCATCTCGTCCGCCTACCCGCTGCAAACGGTCGCAACCAGACAGTCTGGCTGAGTCCCTCGCGGCGGCGGCCAGCGGTCATCGCGGGTCATTCCCGGCGTGTGGTCAGCTCACGTCGGGCTGGCCTCCGTCGAGCGCGGGCGGGACCATGGGCGCTCGGTCGCTGTTGCCGGCGACGGCGTCCGCGCTGCTCCGGGCTGGCCCGCCATTGCCGGCCGGCGAGGCCCCCGGCAGCCGCGACAGCCACAACGCATGGGTGATGTCGAGCAACCCGCGCCGGACCAGCACCCGCTTTGCCGCCATCGTGACTCGCGCCACCTGGTCGCCCCATTCGGAGTCGCCCCATTCCGGCTGCGCCGCACCGGCCGAGGCGAACCCGGTCCCGGTGTCGGACACCAGCGGTGACGCCCCCAGCCACCAGGTCACGATCGGCCGCCACACGCCCCTGGAGCGGCGCATGGTGAAGGCGGCCAGGTGCTGCTCGAAGGCGTGCTGCGCGGCGGCGCCGATGGCGACCTGGTAGCGCCAGAACAGCACCGCGGCCTGCTCGGCGGCGAACAGCTGCGGCACGAGCAGGGCCAGTTCCTCGCGGAGCTGGCGGGCCGCCGCCCGCGCGGCGGCCTCGCGTGCCCGTGCCGCCCGGAGCTGGCGCCGGCGACGGCGATGCTCCTGGAGCTGGCGGAGCCGGGTCGTCGCCGATCGTGATCGCTCGCCGTCCCTGGCGCCGGTCCGGTCGGGGATGGCCGCGTAGGCCACGGCGGCCGCCAGGCCGAGCAGGGCCAGGCCGAGCGCTGACCGGCCGGCTCCGGCCGTCAGGTGGCCCATGGCGATGGTCAGGGTGATCCCGCAGGCCAGCGCGATGCCGGCGACGGCCACGTCTATCCAGCGGCGGCGGTCCGGGTCCTCCGACCCGTCCGCCATGGCGCCGAACCGGTCGAGGCCACGCGCGGCCAGCTGCGCGGCGGCGATCGAGCCGACGCCCGCCGCCACCGCCAGGATCCCGAGCGCGA
>DATLQA010000303.1:0-3861 GCA_035535495.1 Actinomycetota bacterium
GAGCTGGCTGGCGGTGCGCGGGCCGCGCTCCAGCGCGCGGAACACGAAGCCAAACGACGGCTTCACGTCATCGAACCCGGCCGCGCCCAGCGCCTGGTGCAACTCCCCTTTGAACGCCTGGTACGCCAGGCCCAGGAGGATCCCGAAGTCCTGCTCCTCCACCCCGCCCTCCTTGACATGTCTAACTAAGCTTAATTAACTTGAGTTAACTATATCACCAGCCGCAAGGAGGACCCGCACCATGGCCTTGATACCAGGAGCGACCGCGCCAACCTTCACCATGCCCGGTCTGGCCGTCACCGGCCTCGCGGCGCCCAGCCGCGGCGCCACCCAGACCAGCGTCTGGCGGCTCACGCTCGACCCGGGCGCTGACGGCAGCGAGCACATCCTCGACCGCGAGGAGGTCTTCGTCGTCCTCGCCGGTCGCGCCGTGGCCACGATCGACGGCGACGAGCATCAGCTCCGCCCAGGCGACGCGCTGGTGGTCCCGCCCGACCGCCCGTTCAGCCTCGCCAACCCGCACGGTGAGTCGTTCGAGGCGGTCGCGGCGCTGCCCGTCGGCGGCCGCGTGCACCTGCCGGGCGGCAATCCCTTCGTCCCGCCCTGGGCGGAATAGCTGATCTCATGGTGCGGCGGCCCGCAGGGTCGCCTCGATGGTGGCCCAGGGCAGGCCCGGCGGCAGCCCGAGCATCGTCAGGTCGACGGCGGTGTCCCACCCCGACAGCTGGTCGCGGACCTGGCCGGGCGTGCCGTGGGCGGTGAACTGGTCCAGGACGACCTGCGCCTCGGCGGGGACAACACCGGCGTCGGGCCGGAGGCGCGGGTTCGCGTCGAGGATGGCCTGGACCGCGCCGCCGTAGCCCTGGCTGGTGACGAACCGGGCGTAGACGTCGCCCATGGCGCCCAGGTACCAGGCGATGCCACTGGCCGCGATGCGGCGAGCCTCGGCGGCGTCATCGGTGGCCACGGTCACCGGGCCGGCCACGACGGTGAGTGGCTCGGTCCGGAGACCGGCCGCCTCCCGGTCCTTCTCGAGGATGGGAAACCGGGCGGCGACATGGTCGCGGGCGACGAACATGGGGAACCAGCCGTCGGCCAGCTCGGCCGCGACCCGGACGGTGCGGTCCCCCATGGCCGCCAGCCAGATGGGCAGCTCGGGCGCGGCCGGCTGGCCGAGGCGCAGCGGCCGTGCCCCGGGCGTGGCGTCGAGCAGGGCGCGCTCACCGGCCAGGAGCGCGCGGACCTTGGTCGTGACCTCGCGCAGCTTGTCGGCCGGGCGGGCGAAGCGGACGTCGTGGAATCCCTCGACCAGCGCTCTGGTGCTGGGGCCGAGCCCGAGCACGAACCGGCCTCCCGACAGCCGGTGGAGGGTGGCGGCGGTCATCGCCAGCGTGCCCGGGGTACGGCCCCAGACCGAGAGGATGCCGGCGACGAGCTTGATGCGGCGCGTGCGCGACGCGGCCTCGGTGAGCAGCAGGGTCGCATCCAGCCCCCAGCCCTCGGGCAGGGCGAAGGCCTCGTAGCCAAGCTCGTCGGCGAGCTGGGCGGTGCGCAGGATGATGTCGTGCCGGGTCTCCATGGGCGTGAGGGCCACGCCACGGCGTTGGGTGCTCATCCCGATCCTCCACATCGAACCAGATCCTGCCGGCGATGTTAGGGAGGGCGGGCCCGGCCATCAGGCGGGAAACCACCCCAGCCGGTACCTCAATCCGGTACCTCATCCGCCTCGGCTCGGGCCCACCAGGCGGCGACCTGGGCGCGGGAACTGACCCCCAGCCGCTGGCGGATCCGCTCGAGGTGTCCCTCGGCCGAGCGCTCCTCGATCCCCAGCCGCTCAGCGACCTGCCGGTTGGTCAGCCCCTCGGCGACCAGCGCGGCCACCTGGAGCTGCCGGGCGGTGAGCGCGCCCGCCGGCCGGGCCGGCGACGCGGGTCGCGGCGTGCCAGCCGGCGGCTCCAGGAACGCCAGGATCGCGCCGGCCACGGCCGCCGTGTCCCCGGCGTACGGCAGGTGGCTGCGGCCGGCCAGCGACACCAGCCGCGCGCCCGGGATCCGGGCGGCGAGGTCGCGGCCGAGGCGGTAGGGGATCGCCCGGTCCTCGCGCCGGTGCAGCACCAGCGTCGGCGCGGCGACCTGGTCCGCCAGCCCCTCGACCTCCAGCTCGTAACACTCGGCCAGCAGCTCGGCGGCGACCCCGGCCGGCGCCGAGCCGCGCTGCAGCCGCGCGAACTGCGCCCTGGCCTCGGCGCTGCCGTCGGGCAGGAAGATGTCGGCCAGCACGTCCGAGCCGAGCCCCCAGTGGGCCCTGACCAGGTCGACCATGGCCGCGGCGACCCCGGCGGAGGCGACCCGGCGGCCACTGGCGTAGCCGCCGTACAGGACCAGGCGCCCGACCCGCTCGGGGTGGCGGGCGGCGAACGCGACCGCGACCGGCGCGGCCATCGAGATGCCGAGCAGCTCCAGGCGGTCCAGCCGCAGCTGGTCGGCGACCGCCGCCAGCACCTCCAGGTCGGTCTCGATCGTCTGGCGGCCCGGCCACGGGTCCGACAGCCCGCAGCCCGGCTTGTCGTAGCGCACCACCATGCGGTGCGCCGCCAGCGGGGCGTAGAAGGCACGCACCGCCGGGTCCTGCCATGACAGCTCGAGGTGGCTGAGCCAGGCCGCCGGCACCACCAGCGCCGGGCCCCGGCCGGCGGTCGCATACGCCACCCGCACGCCGGCTGGCGTGGCGCAGAAGCGGATCTGCTGTCCCGGGACGGGATCGACCAACGCGAGCCTCCGGGCATTGGCGGCGCGGGCGGGCACCCGCGCCATGATGCCGCGCCCAACGCCCCCGGGCCACACCCGCCCGGATGTGACGACACCACCCGGCTCGGCGGAACCGATGCTCCCGGGCGGGTGTAGGAAGGTGGACGAGCTGCCGTGGGTGGAGGTTGTGGAGATGCGCTGGTGGCGGCTGCTGACGGTGCCGCTGGCCGCGACGCTGGTTGTTGTCGGCGGCTGCGCGGTCGGGGGGGACCGTGATCCCGCCCCGCCGCCCGGAGTAGTGGCGCCACCGCCACTACCGTCGTCGGCGCCGCGGGCGCCGGTGCGGGCCGGGCCGCTGGTGGGCGTGTTCCCGGACGGCGAGCTGGCGGTCGAGCTGGCCCGGCTGGACCCGAGGACGTTGCGGCCCCTTGGAGGAGGCCGGCTCAGGCTGGAGGGAGTCTGGTCGCCGCCGGCCGTCGCTCCGGACCGTTCCGTAGCCGTCCTGGCCGGCGACGACGGCGACCTCGTGGTCGTCGACCTCGTGCATCTGCGCCGGCTCGGCGCCATCCGCACCCAGGCCCCGGGCCTGGCCGTCTCCGGCTGGAGCTGGGCCGGGCCCTCGCGCCTGCTGCTGTTCGGCAGTATCAGCGAGACGACCACCGAGGTACTGGCCGTCGACATCCGGACCCGGCGCGTCGTGCGCCGGCAGCGCTTCGACGGGGTCGCCCAGAGCTCCACGCGCCTACCAGACGGGCTGGCGCTGCTCACCGCCCCCACGGACGCGATCGGCCAGGCGCGGCTGGTGGTGTCGGATCGCGACGCCGGCCTCCGTACGGTGACGCTCGCGGAGGTCAACGCCGGCTTCAGGCAGCTCGACGACGTCGACGGATCGGAACCGCGGATGGAACAGGCGCTGCCCGGGATCGCCGCCGGCCCCGCCGGCCGGCGCGTCTACGTCGTCCCGGGCGACGGACCGGTGGCCGAGGTCGACGTGGCCACCCTCGGTGTCACCTACCATCGCCTCGGGCGCTCGGCGTCGCCGTTGGAGCGCCTGGCGCGCTGGTGGACCCCGCCGGCCGAGGCGAAGGTCATCGCCGGCCCGTCACGCACCAC
>DATLQA010000304.1:0-29981 GCA_035535495.1 Actinomycetota bacterium
ACGGGCCGGCCGCGGCTTGGCGGAGGCACGGGCGGGAGCTGCGGCCGAGACCCGGTGGCACCCCGCTCGCTCGGCGCGGCCGGGTGGTCCTGCGCGTTGGTCATTGCTCGCCGATCGTGCGACCAGATTGAACGTGCGCGCTAGGTCATAACAGGTCACGAAGTGGCCGGCTATGCACCGCCGGTGAGCCCGGTAGTAATGCGTAGGGTTCGGGCTTTGTGATCTGCGCGGACGCGGCGCCACCTGAGGCCTGCCGGGGTGGTGCTGCCCCCGGTTGACCAGAACCCCTAGGCTGGCAGCACCCCTCGACGCGCGGCCGCGTCCGCCGCCGCGCCGCTCATCGGCCGAGGAAGGAGTTGGCGCGTGGCAACCGACACCCCGCACGGCCCGTCCTCGCCGTCCGAGGAGGTCGGACCGCTCGGCGGAGGCGGCGGCCTGTGGGCACCCGAGCGCCGCTCCCTCACCCTCGGCCTGGTCCTCATCGTCACCCTGGTCGCGTTCGAGGCGCTGGCGGTCATCACCGTCATGCCGCTGGTCTCCGCCGACCTCCACGGCCTCCGCCTGTACGGGTGGGTGACCAGTGCCTTCTTCCTGGCGACCGTGCTCGGCACGTTGATCGCGGGCGCTCGCACCGACCGGAGCGGCCCGGCCCCCGTCTTCGTCGCCGCCGTGGCGGTGTTCACCGTCGGCCTGGCGATCGGCGGCCTGGCGCCAAGCATGCCCGTGCTGGTGCTCGCCCGTGCCCTGCAAGGACTGGGCGCCGGGGCGATCCCCGCGGTCATCTACGCCAGCGTCGCCCGCTGCTACCCGGAGGCGCTCCGCCCGCGGCTGTTCGCGGTCACCTCCAGCGCCTGGGTGATCCCCGGCCTCCTCGGCCCGGCGGTCAGCGCCCTGATCGCCAGCCACTTCGGCTGGCGGGCCGTATTTCTCGGCCTGTTGCCGCTGGTGCTGGTCGCCGCCGCGCTCACCCTGCCCTCGCTACGCCATCTCGGCGCCCCACCCCGCGCGGACGGCGAGCCCGACCCGCCGGACGAGCGCCGGCTGGCCAACGCGGTCCGGGTCACCGCCGGGACCGGGCTGGTGCTCGCCGGGCTGACCAGCCGCTCGCTCGTGATCATGCCGGTGCTGGTCGCCGGCGGCCTGGTCGTCGGCGTGCGACCGCTGCTGCGCATCCTGCCCGCCGGCACCTTCAGGGCCCGCCGCGGCCTGCCCGTCGCGGTCCTCGCCCGCGGGCTGCTCACCTTCACCTTCTTCGGCGCCGACGCGTACGTGCCGCTGGCGCTCACCTCGGTGCGTGGCCGCAGCACGGCGGTCGCCAGCATGGCCGTGACCGCCTCCACCCTGGCCTGGGCGACCGCCTCCTGGGTGCAGGAGCGGCGAGCGAGGGTCACCAGCGGCCGCCGCATGGTCACCGGCGGGTTCCTGGTGCTGGTCACCGGTCTGGCCTGCTCGATCGTCGCGCTCCACCCCGCCGTGCCGGTCGCGGTCGCGGTGGCCGGCTGGGGAGTGAGCGGCTTCGGCATCGGGCTCGCCTACTCCCCCATCTCGGTGCTGGTCCTGCGCCATGCGCCGCCCGGCCGGCAGGGATCGGCCACCGCCGCCATGCAGCTGACCGACAACCTCGGCGTCGCCCTCGGCGCCGGGATGGGCGGGGCCCTGGTCGCCGCGGGGGACGCGGCCGGCTGGCATCCCGCCACCGGCATCGCCGGCGCGTTCGCCCTCGCCGGCGCGGTCGGCCTGGTCGCGGCGGTGGTCACCCGGCGGCTGCCCGACCAGCCACTCACCGATCCGGGATTGGAGCAGCCCGCGAAGCCCGCCGGACGGCGCCCCGGATCTCCTTGAGGTCTTCAACTATCTCTTGTAGGCTGACCGCCGCGATGAGCGAGACCGTCCGGCCACGCGTGGACAGCGGCGAAGGCCGGGAGCTGTGGAGCCTGCTCGTGGAGCTGGGCGTCGCGCACGTCCGCACCCACTTCCAGCGGGTCATCGCCGAACTCAACCTCTCCCCACCCCAGGCCTACGCCCTGCGCCAGCTCGCCCCGGAGCGGCCGCTGCCAATGCGCGACCTGGCCGACAGCCTCGCCTGCGACGCCTCCAACGTGACCGGCATCGTCGACCGCCTCGAGCGGCGCGGCCTGGTCGAACGGCAGGTCTCACCGGTCGACCGGCGGGTCAAGACCCTGGTCGTCACGACCGAGGGCGTGGCCGTCCGGGAGCAGCTCCTCACCCGGCTCCACCAGGTCCCCGCGGCCATCACCGAACTCTCCCCGGACGAACGCCACCTGCTCTGCGACGTGCTCCGCCGCATCCTCCGCGAGGGCTCCTGAATCAGGCGGGCTGGACGAGCCGCTCGAGCACCACCGCCACGCCGTCCTCGACGTTCGACGCGGTCACCTCGTCGGCCGCCATGCGGACCCCCTCCGGAGCGTTCGCCACCGCCACCGAGTGGCCTGCCCAGGCGAGCATCGGCAGGTCGTTCGGCATGTCGCCGAACGCGACCACCTCGCTGGACGCGATGCCGAGGCGGCGGCAGACCCAGTCGAGGGCGTAGGCCTTGGTGACGCCCGCGGCGGAGATCTCGGCCAGACCGACCCCGGACCAGGTCACCACGGCCTCGTCACCGGCCAGGACGCGGATGCGCTCCACCAGGTCGCTGAACCGCAGCTCGGGGTGGCGGACCAGCAGCTTGCTGACCGGCTCGGCGACCAGGTCCAGCGGGTCGGCGTGGACGATCTCGTCGGCCTGTGCCAGCCCACGGTGCGCCCAGGCGGTCTCCCGCCGGAAGCCGCGCTCGTCCTCGGACGCGAAGACCACCCCAGGCAGCGCCTCGCGCAGCTCGCTGACCAGGCGGGCGCCCACCGGGGCCGGAAGCGGCGACGAGGTCGCCACCTCGTCGGCGTCGAGGTCGTAGACCAGCGCGCCGTTGGCGCAGATCGCCAGGCCGCCGAGGCCCGCCCGGGTGGCGATCTCGCGCACGGCGCGCGGCGGCCGGCCGGTCACCAGCACCACCACGATGCCCGCTTGGCGGACGCGCGCGAGCGCGGCGCGGGTGCGGTCAGAGACGGTGGCGTCCGGCCCGAGCAGCGTGCCGTCGAGATCGCTGGCGACCAGCCGGACCGCGTGGTCCGCGCGGGTGCCGTCGTCCCTGGAAGCCATGGCTCCACGGTAGCGGGCGCGAAACCGCCTGGCCCAGGCCTGGCGGGGCGTGGAATCATGCCAGGTTCGTGCGTGCCTATCTCGCCCTGGTCTCGGCCGGCTTCCGCCGCCAAGCCGCCTACCGGCTGGCGCTGGTCAGCGGCCTGCTCACCAACCTGTTCTTCGGCGTGGTGCGGACCTCGCTCTTCCTGGCCCTGTACCAGGCGCGGCCAGGGGCGGCCGTGAACGGCCTCGACTACCAGGACGCGCTCACCTACGTCTGGATGATCCAGGCGCTGTTCGGGGTGATCTGGGTGAGCTGGATCTGGGAGTTTCCCGAGTCGGTGCGCTCGGGCGACTTCGTGACCGAGCTGACCCGACCGGGCGACCCGTGGCTGCGCCAGCTCGCCTATGAGCTGGGCCGCACCGGGCAGCTGCTGGTGTTCCGCTCGACCCTGCCGCTCCTCGGGGCCGCGCTGGTGCTGCCCCTGGCCCTGCCGACCACCGTGCCAGGGGCGCTGGCCACCGTCGCCAGCATGCTGCTCGCCGTGGTGGTCTCCTTCGAGGTGCGCTACCTGTTCGGGCTGGCCGCGTTCTGGACGGCCGACTTCCGCGCCCCGTTCAGCATCGCCTTCCCGCTGCTGTGGCTGGTGGGCGGGTTCACCATCCCGGTCGACTACTTCCCCGGGCCGGTGCGGGCCGCGGCCGAGGCGAGCCCGTTGTCCGCCATGGTGATGGCACCGATCCACGTGGCGATCGGCTGGCCGGCATGGCCGGTCCTGGCCGGCCAGGCGGCCTGGGTGGTGGTGCTCGGGCTGGTCAGCCGCGGCGGGCTCGCGCTGGCCTGCCGCCGGATGGTGGTCCACGGTGGCTGAGCTGGCACGCCCGACCGGCGGCGGCCTCGCCGTCTACGGGCGGCTGGTCAGCGCCGGCGTGCGCGGGCGGGTCTACCGGCCTGGCTGGCTGCTGGTCCGGACGATCGGCTCCGGGCTGATCATCCTCGCCGACGGGTTCGCGGTGGCGCTGGTGGTGGACCGCTTCGGGACCCTTGCCGGCTGGAGCGCCCCGGAGGTGGTGCTGCTGGTCGCCCTGAGCGCCGCCGGGCAGGGACTGGGCCTGCTGCTCGGGGACCGCCTGGAACCCACCTACTTCTCCGAGCTGGTCCGCAGGGGCACCTTCGACCAGGTGCTGGTGCGGCCGACCTCGCCGCTGGCCTGGCTGATCGCGACCCAGGTCGAGGCCCGCTACGTCGGCCGGCTGCTGGCCGGGGTGGGCATGGTGGCCTGGGCGGCTGACCGCTCCGGGGTGGTCTGGAGCGGCGGCCACCTGCTGGTCGCGCTGCTGGCGCTGGTCTGCTGCGCCACCCTGGTGCTGTCGATCTGCGTGCTCGGCGCGGCGCTGACGTTCGCTACCGTCGAGGGCAGCGAGGTGGTCAACATCTTCATCTACGGCGGCGTGACGCTGACCGGCTACCCGGTCCAGATCTACGGGTCGGTGCTGCGCTTCCTGTTCGTCTGGGTGGTGCCCTTCGCCCTGGCGGTGTACGTCCCCGCGCTGGTCCTGCTCGGCCGGACCGGCCCGCCGGGACTGCCCGCCGCCCTGATCTGGGTGTCGCCGGTGGCGACGGCCGGGTTCACCGGGCTGGCGGCGCTCGGCTGGCGCCACGGCCTCCGCCACTACGTGGGCACCGGCTCGTGACCCCGGCGGTCCCTGGCTCCCGTCCCGACCCGGACGCCGGGCAGCGCGAGCGCGCCCGACCCGATCCCCGGCGGCGCGGCGCCGGCATCGAGGTGGCGGGGCTGCGCAAGGAGTTCCGCACCCGCCACGGCCGCGTGGCGGCGGTGGCGGGGATCGAGTTCCGGGTCGCGCCGGGCGAGTTCGTCGGCTACGCCGGCCCCAACGGGGCCGGCAAGTCGACCACCGTGAAGATGATGAGCGGGGTGCTGGTGCCGTCGGCCGGCACCGTCGTGGTGGACGGGCTGGTGCCCTGGCGCGAGCGGCGCCGGCTGGCGCGGCGCATGGGCGTCGTCTTCGGGCAGCGCACCCAGCTCTGGTGGGACCTGCCGCTGGTCGACTCGCTCGACCTCGTCCGGCACCTGTACCACATGGAGGAACCGACCTGGCGGCGGCGCCTTGACGAGCTGGCCAGCCTGCTCGGGCTCGGTCCCCTGCTCTCCCAGCCGGTCCGCGCCCTCTCCCTGGGGCAGCGGATGCGCGCCGAACTGGCCGCCGCGGTGCTGCCGGGACCGCGGGTGCTGTTCCTGGACGAGCCGACCATCGGCCTGGACGTGGAGGCCAAGGCCGCGGTGCGTGGCTTCCTCCGCCACCTCAACGCCGCCGACGGCACCACCATCATCCTCACCACGCACGACCTGGACGACATCACCCAGCTGTGCAGCCGGCTGATCATCATCGACCACGGCCGGATCGTCTACGACGGCACCATCGACGACCTCCACACCGCCTACGGCAGCACGCGCATGCTGGTGGTCGACCTGGCCGACCCCACCGCCGCCCTCACCACCGGACCGGACTGGGCCGGCGCCCAGGTGGTCCGCGCCGAAGGCCACCGCCGCTGGATCCGGTTCGCCCGCGACCAGATCTCCGCCGCCCAGCTGGTCGCGCTCGTCCTCGACCGCCACCAGGTCATCGACCTGTCGATCGTCGAGCCCGACATCGAGGACGTGATCCGCCGCATCTACCGCGGCGAGGCCCCGCCGGCCACGGACGGGTGAGGCGCCGGCCAGCCGCCCGGCAGCGCCGGCGGACGGAGCCGGGCGCCGGACGATGCGCCGCCGGTTACGACCGCGTCTGGCTGGCAGCCACCCACGCCTCGATGGCGGGGCGGAGCGCCCGGAAGGCGCGGCCGCGGTGGGAGGCGGCATCCTTGGTGGCCGCGTCGACCTCGGCGCTGGTCCGGTCCCAGCCGAGCGGCACGAAGACCGGGTCGTAGCCGAACCCACCGCTGCCCCGTGGCTGGTCCAGCAGGCGGCCCTCCCAGGCGGCCTCCGCCTCCCAGGTGCCGCGCTCCGGGTCGACCAGCACGGCCGCGCAGCGGAAGCGGGCGGTGCGGCGCTCGGGCGGGACCCCGGCCAGCGCGTGCAGCAGCTTGTCGAGGTTGTCGCGGTCGCTCGCGCCCGGACCGGCGTAGCGGGCCGAGCGGACCCCTGGCGCGCCGCCGAGCGCGTCGACCTCCAGGCCGGAGTCGTCGGCGACCGCGGCGAGCCCCGCCCAGTCCGCGTACGCGTGCGCCTTGAGCAGCGCGTTCTCCCGGAAGGTCGTGCCCGTCTCGACCACCTCCGGAGGCGGCCCGTGGCCGGCGTCGGCCAGGCCGACCAGCTCGACGGGCACCCCGGCCAGGATGGCGCGGAGTTCGCGCAGCTTGCCGGCGTTGGCGGTGGCCAGCAGCAGCCGCGGCGCGGCGCCGGCGGTCTCGCCGGCAGGATCTCCGGGATCGGGTGCCGGCGGGACCGCCGTCATGCCTTGGCCGGGCTGGCCGGGCCGAGGGCGATGCGGCGCAGCGGCGGGATGGCGGCCTCCTCCAGCAGCTCGCCGAGGGCGAGCTTCTGCGCCGTCACCAGCTCGCCGATGCCCTTCTCGGCCAGGTCGAGCAGCGCGTCCAGCTCGTCGCGGGAGAACGGTGCCTTCTCGGCGGTGCCCTGCACCTCGACCAGCCCGCCCAGGCCGGTCATGACCACGTTCATGTCGGTCTCGGCGCGCACGTCCTCCTGGTAGGGCAGGTCGAGGCAGGGCGTGCCGTCGATGATGCCGGCGCTGATCGCGGCGACGTGGTCGCGGAGCGGGAAGGAGCGCGCCTTGCCGTCGCGTACCAGGCGGTGGCAGGCGGCGAACAGCGCCACCCAGGCGCCGGTGATGGCGGCGCAACGGGTGCCGCCGTCGGCCTGCAGCACGTCGCAGTCGATCCAGACGGTGCCCTCGCCGAACGCCGAGGTGTCGGTGACGGCCCGCAGCGCCCGCCCGATCAGGCGCTGGATCTCCTGGGTGCGGCCACTGGGGCGGCCACGGGAGACCTCGCGGGGCGAGCGCTCGTTGGTCGACCCGGGCAGCATGGCGTACTCGGCCGAGACCCAGCCCTTGCCGCTGCCGCGCAGGAAGCCGGGCGCGCGGTCCTCGTAGGTGGCGGCGCAGACGACCTTGGTGCGGCCGATCTCGACCAGCGCCGAGGCGTAGGCGGTCTCCTGCCAGCCCAGGGCGATGGTGACCGGACGCAGCTGGTCAGGGGCGCGGCCGTCGGCTCTGCTCACGGGGTTCCTCCGAGCTGGTAGACGTCTCCTTCCATGGCCACCTCGACGTCGCCGCCGTAGGCGTCACGCGCCCGGTTCACCGCGGCACGCGGGTCGTCGGGGGGGCGGAGGTGGGTGAGGACCAGCCGCTCGGCCCGCCCCTCCGCCGCCCACCGGCCGGCCAGCGCCGGGGTCATGTGGTGCGGGTCGGCGTCGTCCGGCCACTCCGCCCAGGCCGCCTCGCAGACGAACAGGTCGGCGCGCTCGGCCAAGCGGCCGAGCCCGTCGCACGGGCCCGAGTCGGCCGAGTAGGCGATCGTCTGCCCCTCCGCGGTGGCGCGGACGCCGTAGGTCTCCAGGCTGTGTACGGTGGCGACCGCGGTCAGCTCCAAGGGCCCGAAGGCCAGCCGCTCCCCGTCGCACAGCTCGTGCACCTCGAACACCTCTTCCAGCACGGCCGCGGTGCCGGTCGAGACGAAGCCGCGCACGTGGTCGGCCCAGCCGGCCGGGCCGTACACCGGCAGCGTCGGCGGCGGCCGGCCGAAGTCGCCGTAGCGCAGCGAGTAGTAGGCCAGCGGCAGGTCGCTCACGTGGTCGACGTGGAGGTGGCTGACCCAGATGGCGTCCAGGTCCGCCAGGTTGGCGACCGCCATGAGGTTGGTGAGGCTGCCGCCGCCGACGTCCACCCAGACCCTGGCGGTCCGGCCCGAGCCGGCGTCCGCTTCGAGCAGGTAGCCGGAGCAGGCGCGCCCCGGAGCCGGGTAGGTGCCGCAGCTGCCGAGGACGGTGAGGCGGATCACGTGGCCCTCGTCTCAGCCGGCTGCTGCCCGCCGACGGCCGCGCGGTCCACCTGCCCGTCCTGGGCGGCGCTCCGCCGCTCCACCAGGTTGACCTCGGGGCCGAGGAAGCGGGCACCGATCCGGCGGAACTGGTCGGGGTCGCCGGAAGCGAGGAAGCGGTGGCGCGGCGAGGCGCCGTAGGGAGCGTGGGTGCCGGCCCTGGTCAGCTCGGCAAAGACGTTGCGGGCGGTCCACTCGGCCGAGTTGACCAGGAACACGTCCGGGCCCATGAGGTAGCCGATCACGCCGGTGAGCAGCGGGTAGTGGGTGCAGCCGAGGATCAGGGTGTCGACGTCGGCCTCGATCATCGGCCGCAGGTAGGCGCTGGCCAGCTCCAGGATGGCGGGGCCGGTGGTCTCGCCGCGTTCCACGAACTCGACGAAGCCGGGGCAGGCCTCCGACACCACGGTGACGTTCTCGTGGGTGTCCGAGATCGCCTGGAGGTAGCGGCCGGAGCCGATGGTCCCGGCCGTGCCGATCAGGCCGATGCGCCGGTTGCGGGTGAGCCGGACCGCGGCCCGCACCGCCGGCTCGATCACGTCGAGGATCGGCACCCGGTAGGCGGTGCGCAGCTCGTCGAGGGCGGCCGACGAGGCGGTGTTGCACGCCACCACCACCAGCTTGACGTCCTCGGCGAGCAACAGGTCCACGTCCTGCCTGGCGAACCGGCCCACCTGGGCCAGCGGCTTCGGGCCGTAGGGGAAGCGGGCGGTGTCGCCGAAGTAGATGACCGACTCGTGGGGGAGCAGGTCGATCACGGCGCGGGCGACGGTGAGCCCGCCCACCCCCGAGTCGAAGATCCCGATCGGCCGCGTGTCCATGGGCGGCACGATACCGCAGAGCTGTACGGCTCAGGCCCAGAGCTGGCCGCTGATGCCCGCTTCGGCGGCGGCCCGGTCGGCGGCGTAGGCACCGGTCGACAGGTACTTCCAGCCGCCGTCCGCCACCAGCAGGACGATCTCGGCGCGGTCGAGGCGCTCGGCGAGGCGCAGCGCGACGTGGAGGGCGGCACCACCGGAGACACCGGCGAACAGGCCCTCGACCGCGGCCAGCTGGCGGGTGCGGCCGAGCGAGGCCGCCGCGCCGGCCTTGATCCGCCCGTCGAGCAGGGTCGGGTCGAAGATCGGCGGCACGAAGCCTTCGTCCAGGTTGCGCAGCCCGTAGACCAGGTCGCCGTACTCGGGTTCGGCGGCCACCACCTTGATCGCCGGGTTCTGCTCCTTGAGGTAGCGGCCGACGCCCATGAGCGTGCCGCTGGTGCCGAGCCCGGCGACGAAGTGGGTCACCTCCGGCAGGTCGCGCCAGATCTCCGGGCCGGTGGTCTCGTAGTGGGCGAGCACGTTGGCCGGGTTGCCGTACTGGTAGAGCATCACCCAGTCGGGGTGCTCGGCGGCGAGCCTCTTGGCGCGCTCGATGGCGCCGTTGGAGCCCTGGTCGGCGGGTGAGAGCACGATCTTGGCGCCGTACAGCTCGAGCAGCTGCCGCCGTTCCAGCGAGGTGTTCTCTGGCAACACCACCACCAGCCGGTAGCCGCGCACCCTCGCGACCACGGCCAGGGCGATGCCGGTGTTGCCGCTGGACGGCTCCAGCAAGGTGGCCCCGGGGCTGAGCACGCCCGACTTCTCCGCGTCCTCGACCATCGCCTTGGCGACGCGGTCCTTGACGCTGCCGGTCGGGTTCTGGCCTTCGAGCTTGGCCCAGAGCCTGACTCCTGGCTTGGGCGACAGCCTTGGCAGCCCGACCAGCGGCGTGTTGCCGATCGCGTCGACCAGGTCCTCGTAGCGCATGTCCCTCAGCCCTGAATGACCGGGTGGCCGCCGCTCCGCTCCTTGAGCCCCCCGGACCCCCCGGCCACGGCAGGGAGGATGGCGACCACGTCGCCGTCGCCAAGGGTGGCGTCGAGCGTGCCCAGGAAGCGGATGTCCTCGTCGTTGACGTAGACGTTGACGAAGCGGTGCAGCGAGCCGTCCTCGGTGAGGAGCTGGCCGCCGAGGCCCGGGTAGCGGGTGTCCAGATCCGCGATCAGGTCGCGGACGGTGGCGCCGTCGGCCTTGACGGTCTTCTCACCGTCGGAATATTTGCGCAGGATTGTCGGGATACGGACTTCCACAGCCATGACGGTTCGGGCCTCCTGGTGGGATTCGGCCGCGCGGCAGGCGGCCGGCGGCGCGGGTCCGGTGGCGGGACACCCGGCCTCAAAAGGCGGGCGCCACGCGGCGCCGACATCGCCCGTAGCGGGCCGCCGGTCCCTGGCGGTGCCACAGGGGCGAGGCCAGCCCGGTCGCCGGAGCGTGCCGTGGCAGGCCGGCGCCCCTCACCGCCCCACCGCCTGGTCGTCCGAGACCTGGACCGGCACTTCCCGCACCTGCGTGCCGCGGATGCGGAAACCGCGCAGCACGGGCGCATCCTCATCGGCCAGGGAGAGGATCAGGTAGGTGGCGTTCGGATACACAGGTTCGCCACGGTAGGTGGCCAGCCTGACGTCGGTGGCCGACGGGTACGCCTCGGTCATGGTGTGGGAATGGAAGATCCCGACCACATCCCATCCCCGGTCGTCCATCTCGGCCATGGCCTGGAGCTGGGCCTTCGGGTCGACCACGTAGAAGGTCGGGCTGGCTTCGGCGTTGGGCAGGGTGAAGGTCTTCTCGACCCGGCCGCCGTTGTCCGGCCGCCCGGCGAGGAGTGCGCACGCCTCATTGGGGAGTCCAGCTCTGGCGTGAGCGACCAGCAGGTCGTAGGTCGGCCGGTCGATCTCGAACATCGCTCCCGTTTCCGGTTGTCGGCTCTTTAGAATCTGCAACCACCACGGCGGCCTCTGCTGTTCCAGGCGCGGATGACTGCCCTGCTCACGAGCGTAGCATTGCGCCTGGTGGCGCGGCCATCGGCCGCGCCTGGGGCTAGGAGGGGGGCAGGCGGCGGACCCGGACCGACCCGGCCGGGCCGGCGAGCACCCGGCCGACCAGGGCGGGCTCCACGCCGCGGCCACGCAGGTCGGCGACCAGCCCGGGCAGCGCGGGGCCGGGGACGGCCAGCAGCAGCCCGCCGGAGGTCTGCGCGTCGTGCAGCAGGGTCGCCACCACCGGCGGCAGGCCCGGCTCCAGCTCCACGTGGTCGCGGAGCGCGGTCTCGTTGGCGCGCGTCCCGCCGGCCACGTTGCCGGCGGCGGCCAGTTCGGCCGCGCCCGGCAGGAACGGCACCCTGGCGGCGTCGATCTCACCGGCCACGCCGCTGGCGCGCAGCATGCGGTGCAGGTGGCCGAGGAGCCCGTAGCCGGTCACGTCGGTGGCCGCCAGCACCCCGGCGGCCATGGCCGCCTCGGACGCGGCGGCGTTCAGCGTGGTCATGGCCGCGACCGCGGCCGCCACCGTGTCCGGGTCGGCCGCGCCGCGCTTCAGCGCGGTGGCGACCACCCCGGTGCCGAGCGGCTTGGTGAGCACCAGGTGGTCGCCTGGCCGGGCACGGTCGACGGTGAACAGGCGGGCCGGGTCGGCCATCCCCACCACGGCCAGGCCGTACTTGGGTTCCGGGTCGTCGATGCTGTGGCCGCCGACGACCAGGCAGCCGGCTTCCGCCGCCACCTCGGCGCCGCCCCGCAGCACCTCCGCCAGCAGCTCCAGCGGGAGGGTGGCGTTCGGCCAGGCGGTCAGGTTGAGCGCCACCAGCGGCCGGCCTCCCATGGCGTACACGTCCGACAGGGCGTTGGCGGCGGCGACCCGCCCCCAGTCGCGGGCGTCGTCGACGATCGGCGTGAAGAAGTCGGTGGTGAGCACCAGCGCCCTGGCGTCGTCGAGGCGGTACACCGCGGCGTCGTCGCCGGCGGCCGCGCCCACCAGCAGCTCGTCCGAGCCGCCGGCCGCGCCGCCGTCCAGCCCGGCGCCGACGGTGCCCATCAGCCGCTCCAGCGCGGCGAGCGGGAGCTTGCACGCGCACCCGGCGCCGTGGGAGAGGGTGGTGAGGCGGACGGCGTCGGTGCCCTGGGTCATGGGTGCCTTCCCTGGCTCGGGGAGAAGGGAGTTGTCCACCTCGGCGGCGGAGCTTCTCTTAGGATAGGCGCGCCCAGGACCCCGCCGCGCCCGAGGGACCGCTTGCTCGCCGCCATCCTGCGTGACGCCGGACTCCAGTACCGCCGCCGGCCGCTCGCCGCCGTGCTCACCCTCGCGCTCGAGACGGCGACCCTGCCGCTGGACGACTCCGGTGACGCCATCCAGGGGGTGGCCGGGATCCTCCTGCTGGTGGTGGCCATCCTGGTCGAGCTGTTCCTGGTCGCCTACCTGGCGGACGCCCTCTCCCCTACCCCGGCGCCCGCCAGGGCGGCGGTGGCCGCGGCACGCCGCGCCGTCGGCCCCGGGGTGCGCGGCATGCTGCTGCTCTACCTCTACGTCGCGGTCGCCTTCCTGATCGCCACGCTGCTGTTCGGCGGCGACCAGGGGACGCCGTTGAGCAGCGGCGAGCAGCGGAACTTCCTGATCGGAGCCGCGCCGCTGGTGGCGGTCGCCTTCGCCTTCCTGGCCGTGCTGAGCCAGCGGGTGGTGCTCGACGGCGAGCGCCGGGCGCTGCGCGCCGCGGCGGTGTCACACCGGGTGGCGGCCGCCCACTTCCCGATCTGCCTGATCATCGGGGTGCTGCAGGCGGCCGGCCTGACGCTCGGCGCGTTCGACCCCGGCGGCCTGGTCGCGGTGGTGGTCGCGGTCGGGCTCGGCCTGCTCGACCCGGTCCCGGTGGCCATGAGCAACGCGCTGTTCCTGCGGACCCGCGCCCAACACGCCACTCAGCCTGAGCGCAAGGTGTGAGAGCCCGCTCGCCGGGATCCCTGTCGACCTAGGCGCCGACGCAGGTGGGCAGGCCGGCGCCGGTCGGGTAGCTGGCCACCCCGTAGATGGTCAGGGCGATGCCGAGGACGAACGGCGCGGCCAGGGCGAGCACCTGCAGGTTGCGCATCCGTGCGGGGACCGCGTCCAGCAGCGCCATGGTGGCGAGGCCGGCCACCAGCCCGCCGATGTGCGCGAGGTTGTCGATGCTGGCCAGGCGGAAGGTGATGAACAGGTTGAGCGCCATGATCAGCAGCAGGTTCTGGAACGGCGCCGCGCCGCCGGAGTGCCGGCGCTTCCAGAAGAACGCCACCAGCGCCCCGAGCAGGCCGAAGATGGCGCCGGAGGCGCCGACCGACAACGGCGTGTGGTTCAGCCCGAAGCTGGCGGCCGCGCCCACGAAGCCGGCCCCGACGTAGAGGGCGAGGAAGCGGGCCCGGCCGAGGGTGAACTCCAGCATCGGTCCGAACGCGTACAGCGCGTAGCTGTTGAACGCCCAGTGGATGATGCCGGCGTGCAGCACCATCACGGTGAACAGGCGCCACCACTGCCCGGACTCGGCGATGGCGGCGGCGTTCAGCGCGCCCAGCCGGCACAGCGCCCTGCTGGACGGGTCGAGCAGGCCGGCGACGCCGTTGCCGCTCTGGGCCGCCGCCACCAGCAGCAGGAGCGTGTTGATGCCAAGCAGCGACAGGGTGACCACCGGGCGGCGTTCGGTTGGCAGACCGCGCACCCGCACCCGGTCGCCGGCGTCGTCCGGGCAGAGTTGGCCGACCGGCGCCGGACGGGCGCACTCACCGCAGATCGGCCGGTTGCACCGGGAGCAGCGCAGGCCGGTGGGCCGGTCGGGATGGCGGTAGCAGGTGACCGGGCCGGTCTCAGCGGCCGGCCTGGGCGGGAGGTTCGGGCCGTCGGCGGGCCGCTGGTCGTCAGCCAAGGTCGCTCCTAACGCCCCGCGGGCAGGGCATTCCAACAGTACGCGTCACTCGGGTTCTCGGTGGGTGGTGGGGCTGACGGATCACCGGGCCAGGAAGCCGGGGATGGCGGGGATCTTCAGCTCGGGGGCGGAAGGCAGGTCGGCGTTGGCGCGGACCGCGTCGACGCTGGCGATCACGTGGTCGGCGATGGCGTCCCATGACAGCGGGGCGACGGCGGCCTGGCGCAGGGTGCGGCGGCGCTCCCGGTCGCGCTTGAGCGCGCCCTGGATGGCGCGGGCGAACTCGGAGGGGTCGCGGGCGATCCAGACAAGGCGGCGCAGCTCCTCGGCGCCGGCCACGGCGGTGGTGACCACCGGCAGGCCGGCCGCCAGGTAGCCGGACAGCTTCTCCGGCACTACCGCCCTGGTCGCCGGGGCGACCTGGTGGGGCGCGATCGCCACGTCGGCGGCTGCCAGGTAGTCGGCGAGCATGGCGTAGGGGCGTGGGCCGATCACGTGGATGTTGCGCGGCCCGGACACCAGCGGGGCGAGGAAGTCGGCGGCGGGGCCGACGAACACGAAGCTGTGATCGGCGAGCCGTTCCGCCGTGCCCCGGATGAGGTTGACGTTCAGGTAGGCCCGCATCGAGCCGGCGTAGATCATCAGCGGCCTGGGCAGGTCGGCGAGCTCGCGGGCGGGCCGGCCGTCGGCCAGGCCCTGGTCGGCGCCGACCGGTTGCAGGACGGTGCGCGGGTTGAGCGCGCTCAACTCCTCGACCAGCTCGCGGGTGCCCGCCCAGACCAGGTCGGCCCGTGGCAGGTGGGTGGCGTAGATGTCGGTCAGCGCCAGGCGCTCGTCGGCGTCGGGCGGGTAGGCGGCCCTGGCGTCCCGGCGGATCAGCGCCATCTGGATCACGCCGCGGCCGCCCAGCCGCCTGACCAGGTGGGTGGCGAACGGGTCGGTGGCGCCGAACAGCGTCACCAGCGGCCGCGCGAAGGCCTGCTCGCGTTCGAGCATGGCGATGGTGCCGTCCAGGGCCGCGTCGCTGCGGTCCGAGTCCTCGGTGGGGGCGAACAGCAGCACGCCGTTGTCGTCGACGCCCTCCAGCCGGCGGAGCTGGCCGGTCATGTCCTGCTCCCAGCGCGGGTCGCGGAACGCGGCGCGCAGGTCCTTCGGGTTGATCGGGGGCTGCACGTGGAAGACCCGGCCGACCCGGTGATGCCGCGCGAGCGCCCGGCTGAGCAGCTCGTCGCCCCGCCCGTACAGGCCCCAGTCGTCCGACGACCAGGTCTTGAGCACGTTGTAGATCGGCTGGTCCGGCTTCTCCTCGGCCACGCGGCCTCCACAGCTTCGCTCGACGGGCTCGGCACCGGCGACGGCGCCCGCATCCTACGACGCCCCGGCGGCGGGGCGTCGCGCAGGTCCGAGGACCGCGTGGTCCTCTCCCGCTCCTATGCCTCGGCGGCTCCCGCACCGGAACTGCCGCAGAAACCGACTCCCGAGCGGGGCGCACGGTTACCATGCGCGCTATGACTTCCCCGCAGCCCCCGGTGCCGCGGTACGGCGAGGCGTCGCTCGCCGACCTCGCCAGCTCCATGCTGGCCATGGTCGACGTGCCCGGCTGCGGCAACCCGCTCGGCCTGGAGCCGGCCAACCGGGTGTGCCTGCTACTGGTCGACGGGCTCGGCTGGGAGCTGCTGCAGGCCAACCGGCGCTGGGCGCCGTTCCTGGCGGCCGCGGCCTCCTCGGGGCGGCCGCTCACCGCCGGCTACCCGGCCACCACGGCGAGCAGCCTCGGGTCGCTCGGCACCGGCCGGCCGCCAGGCGAGCACGGGCTGGTCGGCTACACCATGGCCCTGCCCGGCCTGCAGCGCGCCTTCAACTGCCTGCGCTGGAGCCCGTACGGCGTCGGCGGCTTCGAGGACCTGCGCGACCGGTTCCCACCCGAGCAGCTGCAGCCGGAGCAGACCCTGTTCGAGCGGGCGATGGACGACGGCGTGGCGGTGAGCCGGCTCGGGCCGGGCGAGCACGCCAACTCCGGGCTGAGCAGGGCGGTGCTGCGCGGCGGCGCCTTCGTGGACGTCATGTCCATGGGCGACCTCGCCGCCGCCGCCGCGCACCGCCTGGCGAGGGCCCGCCGCAGCCTCGTCTACGCCTACCACGCCGACCTGGACAAGACCGGGCACGTCCGCGGCGTGGCCAGCGACGCCTGGCGGCTCGAGCTGGCCAACGTCGACCGGCTGGTCGCCCAGATCGCCGAGCGCCTGCCCGGTGACGCCGTGCTGGTGGTCACCGGCGACCACGGCATGGTCGACCTCCGCCCCGAGGAGCGGCTCGACCTGGCCGACCAGCCCGAGCTGGCCGCGGGCGTGCGCCTACTGGCGGGCGAGGCCAGGGCGCGGCACGTCCACGCCAGCCGCGGCGCGGAGCGGGACGTGCTGGCCGCGTGGCGGGAGCTGCTCGGCCACGCCATGTGGGTGCGCTCGCGCGACGAGGCGATCGCCGACGGCTGGTTCGGGCCGCACGTGCCCAGCAAGTTCCGGCCGCGCATCGGCGACGTGGTGGCGGCGGCCTTCGGCGCCGTCGGGGTGCTGGAGCGCAAGGTCGACCCGGCCCAGGCCCGCCTGGTCGGCCACCACGGCTCGATGACCCCGGCCGAGCAGCTCGTCCCCCTGATCGAGATCCGCCCCTGACGGAACGCGGACGCTTCCTCGCGGTGACGCGCGACGCTTGCCGCTGGTGATGGGCATCACAGACGGCAAGGCAGGGATCTGCCACAGTCGACTTGCTGGGCGGTCCCTACCATCTCGGACATCAGATATCTTCCGCGCGGCGACCACCCGCTGCATCACGGTTCGCATCCGGCATCCGAATCGGCGGCGCCCGCCGAATCCGAATGCCACGCCGCTTCCGTACACCACGCCGACGAGCACGCCAGTGACCGCCGGAGGCCCGGCGGCCGGAGGGGACAGGACGTAGGGATGACGGTCGGGCAGCCCCAGGACACCGTGGTCGGGGCCAAGGTACGGGTCCCAAGAGTGACGGCGTTGGTACGCGAGCGGCTCAACGACACGCTGGACGGCGTCTGGCAGCACGGCCTGGGGTTGGTCGTCGCCCCCGCCGGCTCGGGCAAGACCACCGCCCTCGCCCAGTTCGCCGCCACCGTCGACGCTCCCGTGGCCTGGTACCGGGCCGAGGCCGCCGAGGCGGACGACCCGCGCCGGCTCCTCGCCTACCTGGAGCGCTCGCTCACCGCCGCCCTCGGCCCGCTGGAGGGCGGCTGGGACAGCCTGGAGCGGGCCGTTGCCGCGCTGGAGCGCTGGCCGGGCCGGCGCGCTCTGCTGGTCGTCGACGACCTGCACGTGCTCGCGGCCAGCGAGGGCGAGCGGCTGCTCGGCCGCCTGGTCGACTACGCCCCGCCGGCGCTCACCGTGCTGGTCGGCTCGCGCTCGGCGCCCCGCCTCAACCTCTCGCGCCGGCGCCTCGCCGGCGGGCTGCTCGAACTCGGCGCCGACGACCTCCGGTTCCGCTCCTGGGAGGTCGAGCACCTGTTCCACGACTTCTACCGGGAGCCCCTCCCACCCGAGGACATGGCCAGCCTCGCCCGGCGGACCGAGGGCTGGGCCGCGGGGCTGCAGCTGTTCCACCTGGCCACCCGCGGCAAGCCGGCCGACGAGCGGCGCCGGGCGGTGGCCGCGCTCGCCTCCCGCTCCAAGCTGGTCCGCGACTACCTCGCCCGCAACGTGCTCGACGAGCTCCGCCCGGAGCTGCGCGCCTTCCTGCTCGACACCTGCGTGCTGACCCGGCTCGACGGGCCGCTCTGCGACCGCCTGCGCGGCCGCGGCGGCAGCCAGCGGCTGCTGGCCGAGCTCGAAGCCCGCCAGATCTTCACCGTGCCCCTCGACGACGAGGGCACCTACCGCTACCACGAGGTCCTCCGCGCGCACCTGGAGGCGGTCCTGGTCGACGGCGTCGGCGAGAAGGAGGTCGGTGCCCGCTACCGGCGCGCCGGCGTGCTGCTCGAACAGGCCGGCGCGCTGCCGGAGGCCCTCCACGCCTACTGCCGTGCCGGCGACGCGGCCACGGTCGCCCGGTTGCTCGGCGCGCGCGGCGGCGAGCTGGTCGACGACGCCGCCACCTGGCTGGACACGCTGCCGCCGACGCTCGCGGAGGAGGACCCGTGGCTGGCGCTCGCCACCGCCCGTCGCCGGCTGGCCGCCGGGCAGCTCCGCGCCGCCTCGGCCGCGTACCAGCGCGCCGAGCTGGCGTTCGCCGCGACCACGGCCAAGGAGACCTGCCGGCGGGAGCGGCAGGCGGCCGCCGCCTGGCTGGTGTCGGCCCCGGTGCCGGCGAGCGACTGGACGGGGCTCGTGCGGGCCGCCACCAGGCGCGCGCCGCTGGCCGTCCGGGCACCCGCCGCCCTGGTCCCCGGCCCGCAGGGCCGCCTCGCCGAAGGCATGACCGCGCTGCTCGCCGGCCAGCTGGGCACCGCCAACCAGCTGCTGGCGACGGCGGCCGAGCACCCCGAGGCGAGCCCCGCGCTGGCCGTCGGGGCCCGCCTCGCCTGGGCCGCCGGCCGGCTGCTCGGCGGCGCGACGCCGCCGGCGACCGAGGTCGAGCGGATCGTCGCCCAGGCGGAGGCACTCGACCTGCCGTGGCTGGCGCGGGTCGGCGGCGCCCTGCTCTCCCTCACCGGGCGGGCCGAGCGCTTCGAGGAGGCCCTCAAGGTCCTCGCCACCTGTGACCGCGACGACGACGCCTGGGGCGGCGCGGTGATCTCACTCCTGGTCGGCACGGCGCGGCTGTGGCGGGGCGAGGCCCCGGTGGAGCTGCTGCAGTCGGCCGCGGACCGGTTCAGGCAGCTCGGTGCCGGCACCCTCGCGATCCTCGCCGCCAGCCTCGCCGCGCTCGGCATGGCCAGGCTCGGCCGGCCGGGCGCGCGCGAGTACGCGCTCCAGGCCGAGGCGGCCGCCCGCTCATCCGGCGTCCGCGGGGCCCAGGTGCCGGCACTGCTGGCCTCGGCGATGACCGGCGGCGAGCATGCCTCCGAGCATCTCGACCTGGCCATGGCGCTGGCCGCCGAGTGCGGCCTGGACACCGACCGGCTGCTGCGTGGCCTGCCGGAGCTGTGGCCGTCGGCCCGGAGCGAGCCGGCCGCGGTCACGGTCGCCGCCCAGCCACCGACGCCGACCGTGCGCTGCTTCGGCGGGTTCGAGCTGCGGCTGGACGGCGAGCCGGTGGCGCTCGGCTCGCTCAAGCCGCGCTGCCAGGCGTTGCTGCGCCTGCTGGCCATGTACGGCGGCCGCCCGGTGCACCGGGAGGCGCTGATCGACGCGCTCTGGCCCAATGCCGACCAGGCCGCCGGGATGCGCGGCCTCCAGGTCGCCGTGTCAACGCTCCGCCGCTTCCTGGAGCCGGACGCGGGCCGGGGCGAGGCGTCGCTGCTGGTGCGTGAGGGGCAGACCTACCGGCTGGCCCTGCCCGAGCCGACCGGCGCCGACGTGGTCGCGTTCACCCGCGCGCTCGCCGAGGCACGGGCGGCCACGGCCGCCGGCGACGCCCGCAGGGCCGAGCGGGCGCTGGAGCGCGCGCTCGACGCCTACGGCGGCGACCTGCTGCCCGAGGACGGCCCGGCGGAGTGGGTGGTCGGCGAGCGGGAGCACTTCCGGGCGGAGGCCGCCGAGGCCGCCGCCACCCTGGCCGCCCTGCAGCTCGCCAGGGACGCGGCCATGTCCGCCGCGGTCACCTGCAAGCGCGGCCTGGCCATCGACCACTATCGCGACCCGCTCTGGCGCCTGCTGGTCGACGCCTACGAGCACGCCGGCGAGCACGCCGCCGCCGAGAAGGCCCGCCGCGGCTACAGCGCCATGCTGGCCGAGCTCGGCCTTGACGACGACCGCCCCCGCGCCGCCTCGCTGCGGTAACGCCTTCCGCCACCGGCGGATCCCGCCCACGCACCCCCGAATCTATCCAGCTCCGAAGAACCTGACTTCCGAGATCGACGTGAGCCGCCGGTTCTGACCGCTCGGGGCCTGGTAGACGTCGAGGATGACGATGCGCAGCCGGTCCACTGTGCGCGGCTTGACCTCGACGTTCTGGAAGTCGGGCTGGTCGGCGAGGTTGGCCGTCTGGGTGGCGCCGTCAGAGAACTCCAGCCGGATCTGCTTGGGCCGGTGGCGTCGGCGGAACTCGTCCCCCGCGGCGCCGGCGGCGATGCTGATGCGGGCCAGCTTCACCGGCTGGGTGAACTTGAAGGTGATCGCGGCGAACTGGTCGTTGACCCTCCTTGACCAGAAGGTGCCCAGGTCGCCGTCGATCAGGTTGGCGGCCACGCGCTCGCCGGACTGGGTGCTCGCCGCGACCCGGATGGCGCTGGGCGGGACCTCGGCCACGCCACCGCCACCGCCACGGCCGACGGTCGTCACCGTGCCACCACCACCACCGTTGTCGCCGCCGCGGAACAGGCTGAGGCCGAGCAGCACGGCGGCGGTCACGATGGCGAGGCCTCCGAGGGCGGCGAGCAGTAGGCGCAGGCCGCGTTCGGAGTCCACCGGCGGGCGGCGGATGGTGCCGGTCTTGGCGGGCCGCACCTCGGTCGGTGCCGGCGGGACCGTCAGCGAGGCGCCGCAGTGGCGGCAGAAGTGGCGGCCGGGGTCGTTGCCCCAACCGCAGGTGGCGCACGCGATCTGGCCGGGTTCGATGACCGGGCCGCGCGGGCCCTGGTCGACCGGTAGCTGCGGCTGCTGCGCCTCCCGCGGCCGTTGCGCCTCCGGCTGACCCTGCGGGCGCTTGCCCGCCGGCCGGTCGCCGGGGCGGACCAGCATCTGCTTGGCCTGCTCGGTGCGGCGGACCGGCTCGGGCCTGGCCGGTCCCGGCGCGTCGTCCGGCCGGGCGGCCTCGGCGGCGGCGTCGAAGAACCCGGTAGCTTCGCCAGGGTCGGCGGCCCGCCCGCCACCGGGCGGCGGCGTGGCCGGACGGCTCGGCGGTCCGCCACGCCGCCCGGCCTGGCGGGTGGGCGACCCGCCGGACGCCGGCCGGCCGGCCCCACCGGACGGCGGCTTCCCCATCGCACCGGCCGGCGGGGCGCCCGACTGGATCGCCCGGCCAGGGGTGACATCCGCCACGTCCGACCGGTCCTTGGCGCCGGGTGGCGAGGCGCCGCCGACCGGTGGCATCACCCCGGTCTGCGCGGCCTTGCCCTCCCACTCCAGGAAGGCGCCGCACGCCGGGTTCTGGCAGAAGCTCTCGTCGTTGCCGTTCTTGTGGCCGCACTTGGTGCAGATGATCATGGGCCCACCACCTCCACGCGGTGGAGGACGTGCGCTGGCTTGGCGGCGGCGATCAGCCGGTCGAGGCGCCGTTGGTCGATCGTATCGGGGTTGTCCACCAGCACCCGCACCAGCAGGGCGCCCTCGGCCGAGCCCGGGAGGGACGCGCTGGGCGTGCCCGACCAGCTCACCCCGCCGGAGTCCCGCACCTCGACCCGCCCGCCGGTGGCCAAGGCGACCTGCTCGGCCAGGCCGCGCACCGTGCCCCGGCGCCGGTACAGCGCCACCGCTCGGGCCACCAGCTCCCGCCTGCGCCCCTCCGGCCAGCGCTCGTCCGGCACCACCCCGAGCCAGCCGGCCAGCCAGTCGACGAAGTCCAGCGGGGCCAGCGACGGGTCGAGGTAGTGCTCGAAGTTGTCCAGCGTGCACAGCACCGGGGCCAGTACCTCGTCGAAGGCGGCCACCAAGTCCCGGGTGAACTCGTCCTCCTGGTAGAGGGCGGGCAGCGCCTCGCCGAAGGGGTGCGGGGTCGGCAGGCCGGGGATGGTGCCGCGCACGCTCAGCCCTCCTCCACCAGCACGCGGTGCTCGAACGAGAACGCCAGCGCGTGCTTGTCCAGCTCCAGCCGCTGGCTGGCCTGGCCGCGCCGGCCGGTCACCGGGTCGGCCGGCAGCAGCCGGGCGTCCTCGATCAGCTCGGTGCCTGCCAGCCGCTGCAGCACGGCGTAGACCTCGCCGACGTGGATCGGCCGCCCGAACGGCCAGCCGTCGCCGTCGGGGCCGCCACGGATCGGGTGGAAGTAGCGGTACAGGGCGCGGATGGCGTCGTCGCGGAGGCGGTCGCGGTCAGCCCTCGGCCTGGCGCGGAGCTTGGCCGCGACGGTCACGCCCTGGTACAGGGGCGGCTCGACCGACACCCTGGCGCCGACCACGCGGCGCTCGTCGAGCGTGGCGGCGATCGTGGCCAGCGTCTCGTCGGCGGGGATGAGCTGCTCGAAGGCGAGGCGGCCGAACTCGTCGTCGGCCGCGGCCGGCACCACCAGCACGCGCACACCGCCCGCCTCCGACCCGTCCCCGGCGGCGACGCAGCGGACCCGGGCCACCTCCGGGGCGGCTTCGCGGGCGAGCTGCTCGTAGTCCTCGGCGGTGACCGCCCGGTCGGCGGTGCGCAGCACCAGCGGACCGCGGACCTTGGCGTTCTCCACCTCCTCGCCGTCGACCCCGCCGGCCGCCGGCCGGCGGTTCTCCACCCGTGACACGTAGGGGATCGACGACTTCAGCACGTTGAGCTTGCCCTTGGCGACGTTGCCGCGCGGCCCGCCGCCGGTCCGGTAGGCGCGCAGGCGCAGCAGCGCGCCCTTGGGCGGGACGGCGCCGTAGCGGCGCAGGCTGCCGTCCGGCTCGCGCACGGCCGGGCCGAAGCTCAGCTCGCCGGCGGTCTCGTCGAGCGTGAAGACGCGCTCGTCAGGACCGTGACCGGCGAAGCTGGCCACCCTGGCCCACTCCTGGAAGCCATCCGGGCCGGCCACCTCCAGCACCTGCGGGGTCTCGGACGGCACCACCGGCCGGTGGGTCAACGGCACCCGCTGGCCGGGCACGCCCTCGGCGACGCCGAGGTCCTCGCCCTCGACGAGGGCGGCGTGGACCGCCGCGGCGGTGCCGCCGATGGTGAAGGCCGACAGCGACTTGATCCGCGGGGAGGCGCTGTAGGTCGGCTGGTTCTCGTCGGCCGGCACCACCCGGCAGCGCACCCAGGCCGCGCCCCGCCCGGCCGCCAGCGAGCTGGCGTGGCCGCGGGGAACGTGCAGGACCACGTCGCCGGCCCGGTTGAGGCCGCCGGTGGCGTCCGAGTCGACCTCGCAGCGCGCCCAGCGCCGCCCGGTCCACGCCTCCCAGACCAGCGGCGGCCGCCGCGGGTCGACGCCGACGCCTTCGATGTCGCAGTCGAAGCGGAGCGCGACGGCGCACGAGGGGACCGGGTTGGAGAGGCCCACCAGGAAGGTGTCGCCGACCGCCGGCGAGCGGTCGAAGCAGTAGAAATGCCGGTGACGGTTGTCCAGGGTCTCGCTCTCGTCGCGCTCGACGTTGGCGGCGGTGACCGTGGCCAGCCCGGTGGCCGAGCAGGTCACCATCTCCAGGTTCTCGACGGTGGTGAACACCACCGCCTCCTCGGCTTCGGTGCGCCTGGTGGCCACCTGGGTGCCAGGCGGCACCGGCACCGTCTCGGGCTGCGGCGCCGACAGCCAGAAGGTGACGTCGGCCCTGGCGGCGGTGGGCGGGAACAGCCGCACGCCGATCAGCTCGAGGAACTTCACGTAGTGGCGCTCTGGCACCCGGTTGAGGCGGTAGAGGAGCTGGTCGGTCATCCAGGCGAACAGCTCGATCAGGGTCACCCCAGGATCGGAGACGTTGTGGTCGGTCCACGACGGGCAGTGCTGCTGCACCAGCCGCTTGGCGTCGTCCACCAGGTCCTGGAAGCGGCGGTCGTCGAGGTTCGGGGCGGGCAGGGCCATCGCGGCGCTCCTCACTGCCCTTCGGGCACGGTCGTGGCTGGCATCGCTTCCTCGCCGATCACGTAGAACGGGAACACCAGGTTGCGTGGGTCGTTGGTGCCGGCGACCAGGTAGCGGACGTCGATCCAGATGGTGGCCTCCTCGGGCGCCAGGGTGACCAGGACGTCCTCCAGGTCGATGCGCGGCTCCCAGCGGTCGAGCGCGCGCCGCACCTCGTAGCCGATGTGGCCGGCGGTGGTCGCGTCCATCGGCGCGAACACCTGGTCGTGGATGGCGCAGCCGAACTCCGGCCGCATCGGCCGCTCTCCCGGGGCGGTTCCGAGGATCAGCCGGATGGCCTCCTCGATCTCGCGGATCCGCTCGACCAGGGCGATGCCTCCGGTGGCGTCGGTGCGCACGGGGAAGGCCCAGCCGCGCCCGATGAACTCCTCCGCCATCGCCCTAGCCTCCGATCAGCACGGTGGTCGCGGTGCCGGTGAGCTGGCCTGGCGCGCCGGCGTTGATGGTGCAGGTCGAGCCGGTCTTGGCGGCCGGCCGGCCCTCGATCAGCACGCTGGTCGAGCCCTTGACGACCCGGCCGATCTGGGTGGCCGGCAGCATGAACGGGTCGCTCGGGTGGAGCCCGACGTGCGGCGGGGCGTTGAAGCCGGAGGAGCCCTGCATGGTCGCTGGCTTGCCGGTGATCAGGGTCCTGGTGGCCAGCGCCACCGTGAGCGGTGACGAGAACGGCAGCGGCGGCGCCGGGGTCGGCGCCCCGGCCGGCCCGGGAACCAGGTGGACGGTGCAGGTGCCGTTGATGCGGTCGCCCATCACCGCCGCCGGCGTGCCCATGAGTCGTCCTCCTCCATCCCGCTGGTCAGTTCAGCTTGATCGGCTGGCCCTTGACCTCGACCGGGCCGTCGGCGGTGATCTTGATGGCCTTGGCCTTGAGCTCCATGGTGGCGCCCGCCTCGACCACCAGGTTCTTGCCGGCCTTGATGCTGATGTCCTGGGTGGCCTCGATCTCCACCCGCCCGTCGCTGGCGACGTGGATCACGGTCTTGCTGCGGTCCAGCGCCACCCGCAGCTTGGAGTCGCCGGTGAGCAGCGCGACCCCCTCGTCGGCCTCGTCGTCGAAGAAGACCAGCAGGTGGCCGCGCTTGGAGACGAAGCCGCGGCGGCGCACCGCGCCGCTGGCCTCGTCGACCAGCCGGTCGCCCAGCTTCGGCTTGTCGACGCCGTTGTAGAGCCCGCCGAGCACGTACGGGCGGCGCAGGTCGCCGTGCTCGAAGGCGACCAGCACCTCGTCGTTGACCTCGGGCAGGATCACCGCGCCGCGCTCGGGGCCGGCGCCCGGCTGGGGCACCCTGGCCCAGTCGCTGACGTAGCTGTCGGACATCCAGGGGAACTTCAGCTTGACCCGGCCGAGCCGGTCGGGGTCGCGCACGTCGGTGACCTGGGCCACGGCGACCCCGGGCAGCGGCGGCGGGCCGCTGCCGTTGCCGCCCGGCGTGGCGAGGCCGAGCAGCGAGCGCTCCTGCCGGCCGCTGACCGTGAACCAGGTGGTGTAGCCGGTCTCCGGGTCGAGGACGTGCCTGGTGGCGGAGAGGATGTACTTGCCGTCGAAGGGCTCGCCGGCCAGGGAGAGGCTGACCGGGGTGCCCGCCTTGAGCTTCGGGTTGCCGCGGGCCACCCCTTCCAGCTCGGCGAAGGCGCCGGCGAGCTGGTCGGCGAGCGCCTTGGCGGCCGCGTCGACCTCGGCCTGGGTGCGGTAGGGCACGTCGGTGGCGACGAACTCGACCGCGTCGAAGGTGTCGGCGAGCCCGGCGGGGGTGAGCGGCAGCGAGGCGCTCTCGGTGGCCGCCGCGGCGCTGCCGACCAGGGCGCGCTTCTGGCCGACGTCCCAGCCGCGGACCTGGACCTCCTTGACCTGCTCGGCCGAGGTGACCACGGCGCGCAGGCGCAGCAGGTTGGCGCCCATGCTGAGCTGCAGCGGGTTCTGGGTGTCGAGCGAGCCGCCGGCGGGTGCCTGGCCGGACCGGGCCGGGTTGCGCAGGTCCAGCTGGTTGTCGATCACCAGCACCTCGTAGCCGATCTCCTGGGCGAGCGAGCGCAGGAACTGCCAGTCCGACAGGTTGCCCTGGGAGACGTGCTGGTGGACGCCTGGTGTCGGGTCGATCTTGCCGGCCTGGAGACCCGCCCGCATGGCGACCGTGCGGGCCACGTCGGCGTAGGTGACGTTCTGGTAGGTCTCGGTCCGCCGGCCGCGGAAAAGCCGGTGGGAGTGGTCGAACCCGCGCGCGACCGCCATGGTGCCGCCGGCGGCGTGCTCGGCCTCCAGGGCGGTGACCTCGCCGGAGATGAGCGGTTCGCCGCCAGGGTGCTGCTCGGAGATGAGGCTGACGCGGACTTTGGCGCCGATCCGCAGGCCGGCGGCGGCCAGCGCCTTGTGCTCCGGGTCGCGGAAGGTGAGGGTGAACAGGTCGGGCAGGTTGAGGTTGTCGTCGACCACCGCGCCGATCAGCATGCGCTCGGCCTCGGGGGCGAGCTCCTGGCCTTCGACGTAGACCTGGAACTTGCCGGTGTGCTGCTGTTGCTGGACAGGCATGGTGGGCTCGCTCGGCTAGCTCATGCGGACGGCTTCGTCGGGGCGCGGGACCAGCAGCCGGGTGCCCGGCCGGACCCGCAGCGGGTCGTCGATCCCGTTGACGTCGGCAAGCGCGCGCCACATGGTCGGGTCGCCGTACTCGCGGTAGGCGACCGAGGCGAGGCTGTCGCCCTCGATCACGGTGTGGCTGCGCAGCGCGGTGAGGCTCCCCGAGGTGGGGTTCTGCTTGCCGGCCTCGGAGGGGATCTCCTCCAGGCTGATGGTGCAGGCCGCCCGGACCGGGGCGCCGGTCGGGCGGAACAGGGTGTACTTGGCGTTGACCGACTTGAGGAACGCGGTGAACAGCACGGTCGTGCCCCAGCCGAACTGGACGAACGGCGGCGAGGGCTTCTGCGCGCTCAGGGTGGTGTCGAGCGGCACCAGGCAGGCGAACAGGGTGTCGACGTCTTTGGAGACGTCGCCGCCCTTGTCGGTCTCGTCGAGGAAGATCTCCAGGCTGAGCGAGCGCGGCTCGGAGCCGGTGAACTCCGGCATCGAGGTCTGCTTGGCGCCCTTGGTGTTGTCCCGCCGCCACGCCGCGCTCTTCTGGACGGTGTACTCCTTCGGGTTGAACTTGCAGGTGATGCGCGACTTGCCGTTGACCGTGGCGGCCCCGCCGGGCCCGGCCTCGGTCGGCTGGAAGAACGCGATGTAGGCCTTCTGCAAGTTGTCGGTCACGGGTCTGCCTTTCGTCGGCCGGGGCCCGGCTCAGCTCGCCGCCAGGAAGCCGTGGTGGGCGAGCTCGAGGGTCTCGGTGGCGACCTTCGCCGATTCGGCTGAGAGCGACGGGCCCTGCCAGCGCACCGGGATCACGTCGCTGAGCGTCCACTCCCAGATCTCTTCCTCGTCGGCGGTCATGGCGACGATGTGGGCGGTGGTCCGCTCGATGCCGTGCCTGGCCATCTTGGCGAACCACTGCGCCACCAACCGCGTCCCGTCGGTGGTCACGGCCCGGGTGAGCTTGACGTTGGAGTACTTGATGCGCCCGGGGAGCTGGTGGACGAAGCCGTTGTTGCCGCCTTCCTCGCGCTGCTCCAGGGTCACCTCGCAGCCGAGCCCCTCGCAGCCGGTGAAGGCGCCGAGGTCGTGGGCGTCGATCTTGACCTTGAAGCACACGCTGACGGCGGGGTCGGCGGTCGGGTCGGCCATGCTCACTCCTCTCGCGGTCGTGTCAGTGGCGCATGTCGGTGACGAGCCCGGCCCGCTCGCGGTCGAGCCGCAGCTCGGCCATGAGCCGGGAGCGGAAGCGGTCGTAGAGGCGCCGGGCCAGCTCATCGAGGTCGGCCGGCGCTGGCGCGCCGGTGGCGGCCGGCGCGACGTCCTGCCCGCCGGCGGCGACCTGCTTCACCTGGCCGGCCGCGCCCGGGGCGACCTGCTCGACCTGGCCGGCGGCGGCCTGGCTGGCCGCGGCGGGGGGGCCGAACACCACGCCACCGGCGCCGTCGGGGGTGGCCAGCCCGGAGGCCACTGCCAGGGCGGCCGGGTCGGGCACGGCCGCGCCTCCCGGCGGCGACCACAGCCGCGACGGCGGGGAGATCGACGCCAGCCTCCGCTGCGCCACCGGGTCCGCCGGTCCGGTACCGGGGCCGCCCGGCCCCGCCACGGCGGTCGCCGCGGTCGGCGGGCGGAGGTGGCCGGAGGTGCCGCCGCCTGGCACCCTTCCCTGGGGGGCGGGCGGCCCGGCCACGGCCAGGCCCGCCTGGGCGCCACGCGGCCTGGCGGCCAGGCCGGCCTGGCCGCCACGCGGCGCGGCCGTCCCCGCCGGTGGGGACAGCGCGCCGGCCGGCTGGCGTTGCAGCGCGGCGCCGACGGCGGGCGGCAGCAGGTCGGGCGCCGGTCGGCTGGCCAGCACGACGGTCCGCTCCCCCAGCACCGGCGCGAGCGGCGCCACCTCCGCGGGCGACGACCATCCCGAAGCGGCCTCGGCGGTCCGGCCCGGCGCAGCCGCACCCGGTGCGGCGGACGCCACCGGGCCCTGCGCGGCGGCGGGGCCCGGCCATGCCGCGGCAGCGGACGACGCGGCGACCACCGGAGCGGCTTCCAGGGTCCGGTCCGGCCCTCCGGCGTCGCCACGCTCGCCGACCGGTGCGGGCGCCGGACCCGGTTCCGGCGGCGTCGCCGCCGACCCGGCGGCACCGGCGGCGCTGGGCCAGCCGGTCGGCGGCTCGGCGGCCTGCTGCCCGCCTGGCTCGCCGCCGCCGCGCTGGAGTGGCGGGCCGATCGCCGGTGACGGGCCGGCGAGGCCGGCCCGCTCCCCGACCAGGGGCGCCACCTCCATGGCGGCGGACGGGCCGGCCGCCGGTGGTGGGCCTCCGGTCCCTTTGGCGACCGAGACCGCCTGGACCGCCGGGGCGTCCTCACCCCCGGGGGTTGACGCGGGTGCTTCCTGGCCTGGCCGGGGCGGGCCGCCGGCGGCGCTGATCCCAGCCGGCTCGGGGGGCGGCGGCGCCGCCGCACCGGTGGACGACGTGGTCGTGGCGGGCGGTGCGGCGGCGGCCGCCGGCTGCCGGGACCTGCCGCCCCCGGCGGCGGGGACGGGCGGCACGGAGGGCGCCGGTCGGCCGGTCGCGGTGCCGGAGGCGCGCTGGATCGCGCCGCCGGCCAGCGGTGGTCCGAGGCCGACCCGGCGGGCCGGCCGGTCCCCCGCTCCCTGACCGCGAGATGACGGGCCCGCCGCCGTTTCGTGAGCGGCGGGCGCTGCTGGCGGACCTGGCGCCGCCGGCCCGCCGACCGAGCGCTGGACGGGCCGGTCGCCGAGCAGCCCCGCGCCGGTGGGACCGGCCGCCGTCGCGGCGGGGTCGCCGGTGGTGGCCGGAGCGGCGTCCGGTGGCGGGGCGGGCTCGCCCCGTCCGGTCGGCGACGCCGCTCCGGCCGGGTCGCCGGGGCTGGTGGGCTGCCCCGGCGACACGTCAGCCGGCAAGGTGTCCGAAGCCGAGCGGCCAGGCCCGGTGGCGGACGGTGTCGCCGCGCCGCCGCCAGCCGGTGCCGTGCCTTCGGGGCCGGCGACCGCCTGCAGGGTCCAGAGGGGTGCCCGCTGCACCGGGGCGGTCACCAGTGGCCGGTCGCCGCCGGAGGCCGGTCCCGCCTCGGCCGGCCCGCCGACGAGCGGCCGGGTGTCGCCGCCGTGCATCCCGGCCGCCGCCTGGGCGGAGGTCGACGCCCCGGTTCGCTGAGCGCTGCCGCTCCGCTCCGTCGACGCTCCGGACCCTCCGGTGGTCTGGGACGGCCGCGGCGGCTCGACGGCGGACCGCGACACGAGGATGCCGCCGCCCTGCGGCATGGGTCCGGAGGTCTCCCCGGTGGCGACCGGGCGTGCTGTCCAGACGCCGCCGGCGGCGACCGCTTGGACGTCGGGGCCGGCGGTGAGCTGGTGGCCGGGCGGGTCTTCGGCCGGGGCGGCGAGGCCGCCGGCGACCCCCGCCGGCGCCTCGGCGGTGAGCTGGTGGCCGAGCGGGCCCAGAAAGGCCGGCGACTGCCTCGACACCAGCGCGGCCTCGAACGCGGCCGTCTGGACGGTCAGCGCGGGCGGCGCGAGCGCCCGCGGCATCGGCGGCAGCGACCGCCAGGCGTCCGCGGGCCGGTGCGCCCGCGGCGCCGGGGCGGCAGCCGGTGATCCCTCGTTGGCGTCACCGG
>DATLQA010000305.1:0-26877 GCA_035535495.1 Actinomycetota bacterium
ACCCTGATGGCGCTCCTCATCCGCGCACCTCTGCATCGCCGTCGCGCGCGGCTTCCGGCCGGACCGGCATCACCGCCTGGACCCGGAACCCGCCCGCCGGGTCCGGCCCCGCCTCCAAGGTGCCGCCGAGCATGGTGACACGTTCGGACATGCCGAGCAGGCCGTGTCCCCGCCGCTCGCCCTGATCAGGCCCACCCCCGTCGCCGCCCCGCCTCGTGGCCGGGCCGGGCGGCATGGCGGCGTGGCCGTCGTCGGTCACCGTGACGGTGAGCCGCTCGGGCTCGAAGCGGACCTCCACGTCGACCCGGCTGGCGTCGCGGGCATGGCGGCCGGCGTTGCTCAGCGCCTCCTGCACGATCCGGTAGCCGGACAACTCGACGCCGGCGGGAAGCGGCTGGGCTTGGCCGTGGACGGCCAGCCGCACCGGCAGGCCGGCCTTGCGGGCGCCGTCCACCAGTTCGGCGAGGTGCCCGAGTCCCGGTTGGGGCTCCCGTTCGGGCCCGGCGTCGCTGCGCAGCACCCCGAGCAGCCGGCGCATCTCGACCAGCGCGGCGCGGGCGGTCTCGCCGATGGCGGCAAAGTCGCGCAGGCCGTCCTCGGGCAGGCCCTGAATGCGGTACGGAGCGGTCTCGGCCTGGACGGCGACCATCGACATGTGATGGGCGACCACGTCGTGCAGCTCGCGCGCGATCCGGGAACGCTCCTCCAGCACGGCGCGGCGGGCCAGCTCCTGGCGGTGCCGTTCCACCTGCTCGGCGAGCGCCTCTTCGGTCAGGCGGCGGCTGCTCACCTGGTCGGCCACTGCCAGCGTGGCGACGATCAGGCTCACCACCAGGGGCAGCGGGACCGGCACGCCGTGGCGGTAGGTGTTGCCGAGCATCAGCAGCAGCGCCAGCGTGGAGAGCATCCCGGCGCCGAGCGCGACCAGGCGGCTGTAGCGCACCCCCACCGTGTACAGCGCGGCCAGCAGGGCGATGACCGCGCCGAGCGGCAGCACCGGCCAGGAGGCCGCGAGGATCGCGACCCCGAAGGTCACCGCCGCCCAGGAGATCAGCGGCAGGCGGGTCCGCCCGAGCAGCGGGAGCGTGGCCAGCGCGGTGACCAGCCCGCTCGCCGCCCGGTCCGGGATGACCGGGCCGGTCCAGGCGAGGACCTGCTGGTAGGCGACCAGCCACAGCCCGCCGACCACCGGCCCCTGCAGCACCGCCCGCCACCGGCGCGACGGCACCAGCGCCCGGCCGCGGCTGCCCGCAGCTTCGAGCCATGCCGGCGAGCGCCACCCCGGCGATTCGGTCACGACCGGCGCCCGGGGCGTGGCGAGTCGCCGCCACTCCTGGGCGATCCTGTCGCGCACCCGCATGCCAGCTCCTCACTGGCGGCGCCGTGGGATCCCGACGCCGAGCGATCCGCGTCCCCCTCGGCGGGGTCCGCCGGCGGCCCTGGCGGGGCCGACGTCCCACTCTAGGAGGCGCCGCCGCCCCTGTCGTCACCCCTGGGTGCGCAGTCGGGAGTCCCTCCAGAGGGCCACGGCCGCCGCGGCGTCACCGCGGTGGCGCTCCCGCTACCAGACCGGCATGGCGGTGGCGTCAGGGCGCCGGGTCGTCCACCAGGCCGGCGCGGTGGGCCGCGGTGGCGGCTTCGACCCGGCTGGCCACGCCCAGTTTGGCGAGGATGTTGGAGACGTGGATGCCGGCGGTCTTCACGCTGATGAACAGCTCCTCGGCGATCTGCCGGTTGGTCCGGCCGGCGGCGACCAGCGCGAGCACCTCCTGCTCCCGCCGGGTCAGGCCGAGCCGGTCCGCCGGCAACGGCTCGATCGGTGGGTTGGCGGGCCCGGTTGCCGGCTCGACCAGGTCGATCCGTGCCCGCCGCGCCAGCAGTTCGAGCTCGTGGCGGAGCGGCGCGGCGCCCAGCCGCTCGCTGATCTCGTGCGCCTGGCGCAGCGCCTCGGTGGCCGCGGCCCGCTGACCGCGGGCGGCGAGCAGCGCCTCACCCTCGCGCCAGCGGGCGTAGGCGGCCCGGTACGGCTGGCTCTGGTCCTCCCAGATGGCCGCCGCCGCCGCCCACCGCGCCGGGTCCGACCGGCCCTCCAGCCGAGTGGCCTCGGCCTCGCCGAGCGCGGCCTGCGCCAGCGTCTCGGGCTCGGTGGCGGCGCCGCGGGAGCGCGCCCAGCCGGCCACCTCGCGGAGCTGGCCGAGCAGTGCCGTGCCGACCTGGACCGCCTCGTCGGCGGGCAGGCGCCGGGCGCGCGCCTGCTCGGCCCGGTCGGCCTCCGCGCGCAGGCCGAGCGTGAGCAGGTTGCGGAAGTACTCGTCCTCCTCCGCACCGCCCACCCGTTCCAGCCCGTGGCGGACGGCGGCCCGGGCGTCGTCGAGCCGGCCCTGCCAGATGGCGAGCTCGGCGCGGCCCTCGGCGTAGAGGTAGACGAACTGCGGCGTACGGTTGCGCGCCAGGACCCACTCGACCTCGTCGAGCAACCGGACCGCCGCCGCCAGGTCACCGCGCCCGATGTCCAGCTGCACCCGCCACAGCCGCGCGTACACCGCCCCGACGCTCGGCATCCGGCCGACGGCCAGCGCACGCCTGCTGTGCCGGTCGGCCTCCTCCCATCGGCCCAGCCGGACGCAGAGGTCGGCGGCGTACCCGCCGAGGAAGGCGCCGTAGCTGCCCTCGATGCCGAGCGGCCCCACCACCTCGATTCCCTCCAGCAGCTCGGCGAGCGCGAGGGTGAGCTGGCCGGTCGTTTCGAGGAGCTGCGGCAGGAAGACGTACACCAGGGCGACCAGGTTGGGGTCGCCGAGCTCGGTGGCGATCTGGCGGGCCTCACCGAACCGCGCCAGCGCTCCTTCCGGGTCGCCGAGTGCATCCAGGCAGCTGGCGAGCGTGATCAGCGCGCGCCCCTCCTGCCGGCGGGCGCCGGCCTGTCGGGCGGCCGCGAGCGCCGCCTCGGCGGCGGCCAGTGCCGCGGCCGGGCGCGAGAGCATGAACAGCATGTGCGCCTGGCCGGCGAGCACCTGGGCCCGTGCGGCCGAGGGCGGCTCCGCCGGGACCAGGTCGACCGCGCGCTGGTAGACGTCGAGCGCCGCGCTGTCGCCCGAGACCCACAGGTAGCGTCCGAGCCGTTCGCTGAGCAGCCCGGCGCGGACCGGCTCGTCGCCGGCGTCGACGGCGGCCAGCGCGGCTCGCGCCAGCGCCACCGCGCGCGGCTGGTCACCGGCGAGGTGGCTGGCCTCGGCCGCACCCTGCAGGAGCGCCACCTGGTCCACCGGCGGCACACCGACGGCCAGCTCGGCGGCGGTCGCCGGCGCGGCCGCCCACAGCTCCAGCGCGCGCTCGTAGTGGCTGTGGGCCTCCGCGAACGCGAATGCCTCCTCCGCCAGGCGGGCGGCCTGGACCGCGGCGAGCAGGGCGTGGTGCTGGTCGCCACTGGCGTACCAGTGCACCGCGAGCTCGGCGGCGGCCTCCGCCGGGTTGCTGTTGCCCAGCTCGGGATGGGCGGCCAGGGTGCGCGCCATGATGCCGTGGAGCAGGCGCCGGTCGCCGGGGAGGAGGTTGGCTTCGACCGCCTCGTGCAGGAGGGCGTGGCGGAACGCATAGCCGTCGCCGGCCTCGTCGACCACCAGCACCTGCCCCGCCACGGCCTCGCGCACCGCCGCCAGCAGCGCGGGCTGGTCGAGCGGGCTGGCGGCCGCGAGCAACCCGTGGCGGACCCCGCGGCCGGCGGTCGCCGCCATCCGCAGCACCTGCTGGGCATGGTCCGACAGCGCCTCGATGCGGGCATCGAACAGGTCCTGGAGACTGCCCGGCAGCGCCGCGCCCCCACCATGCAGCTCGCTCGCCAGCAACTCCTCGGCGAACAACGGGTTGCCCTCCGAGCGGACCATGACCCGCTCCACCAGGCCTGGGTCGGGCTCCCGGTCGAGGCGGGCGGCGAGCAGCTCGGCGAGCTGGTCGCGGCTGAGGCGGCGCAGCTTGATGCGTTCCACGGCGGGGTTGCGGTCCAGGTCGGCGAGGACCGGGCGGAGCCGGTGACGCCGGTGCAGCTCGTCACTCCGGTAGGTGGCCACCAGCATGGTCGGTGCCTCGCGCAGACCGTGGGCGATGAAGGCGAGCAGCTCCAGGCTGGACCGGTCCGACCAGTGCAGGTCCTCCAGGACCAGGACCAAGGGCACAGATTCCGCCAGGCGCTCCAGCAGCCTGAGCACCAGCTCGAACAGGCGCGCCTGGGTGAAGCGCCCGTCGGGGCCGACCTCGACCACCGGACCGGGCCGGCCCAGGTCGGGCAGCAGCCGCGCGAGCTCCGCCCGCCAGGGCCCCACCAGCTCGTCCAGGGCTGGTGGGTCGAGCGCGCGGACCAGCGGCCGCAGCGCGTCCACGAAGGGCGCGTACGGCAGGGCCTCCTCGCCGACCTGGATGCAGGCGCCGCTGAGCACGCGCGCGCCCGCCGCTTCCGCCCGGTCGGCGGCCTCGGCCGCGAGGCGGCTCTTGCCGACGCCGGCCTCGCCGCCGACCAGCACCACCGCCGACTCGCCCTTGGACGCCCGGGCCAGGGCCGCGTCGAGGCGTCCGAGTTCGGCGTCGCGGCCCACCAGCGGACCGGAGAAGCGCACACCCATCCAGGCATTATGGTCCGCGGTCCCCGCCAGCGGAATGATCCCGCCGCTCACCGCCATGGCGCCTCCTCGACCGGTGGCCGACGTCCCTGCCACCAGGATCGCCGCTGTGGCGGCGGAGAGGATCGGGCAGCCGCCCTATCCGCGCCGGTTCCCGCTCCCTACCTGTGGCGGGCGCACCGCTCACCGCAGCCGGAGCGGGCGGGCCGGCGTCCGGCCTGACCGTCAGCCGGCCGGCGCCCAGGGAGCGTCGGCGCTGTCTTCGTCGAGCGAGCGACCCGGGCCGCATTCCGGTGTCCTGTAGCCCTCCGGCATGGACGGGTAGACCGTCCGCCAGTAGCGGTCCGCCAGCAGGTGGGCGTCGGCCGTCGAGGCGCCGAGCAGCCTGGCGGTGAGGGCGTCGCGCTGGACGGCGGCGCATTCCGCCGTGGCTTCGTCGACGATGCCGGCCATGTGCATCGCCTCGTGGGTGAGCACGTGCACGGCCACCACCTGGGCCCGACCGGGGTCGCGCTTGTCGGAGCGGGCGTAGGCGGCGAGGTCGCGGCACTGGTCGCGCTTGATCAAGGTGTCGTGCTCAGGGGTGCCGTCCGGGCGGAAGCGCACATAGCCGAGCTCGACGCCCGCGTCCACGAAGGCCTCGCCGAGGCTCTGGCAGTGCACGCCGGCCGGGGCGCCGACCAGGGTGGTGGCGACCTTGGCGAGGTGGCGCTCACGCAAGCTGGTGAGCAGTCCCGGGACGGCCGAGGCGGTGGCGAGGACCGCGAGCAGGACCACGCTCATCCACGGGAAGGTCCTGGGCCGGCCGATGGCGTCCACACGGGTCGCCAGCCAGTGGACCCCGACCGCCAGGGCCGAGACGACCAGCCCGAGCGAGAGCCAGCTGAGCACCGCGCCTCCCCGCGGCCCGGCGGGCCGCCCGCGACCTGATCGGCAGGCCGGCGGTCGGGCTGAGCGAACGGCCTCGGCCCTTCAGGCAGGCGGTGGATGGCGCGTGAGCGCCGGGTGCTTGGCCAGGGTGAGGGGACTCGAACCCCTTCGCGCCGGCTGGCCGCCGACGCGGCCGACCTCGGCACACCCTGCTGCGGCGCAGAGTCGTCTGGTGGGTGAGTAACGAAGCGTGCTCGCGTCGCTCATGGAAGTCAAGCATCTCGTCCATTACGGGTGACTCTGGGACGGATGGGTGGATACCGGGCACCGCGTTGACCGGGCCCGTAGGATCGGCCCGCCGGTGACCGACCGACGACACAAGGAGGCCGTGGTGGACGTCCCAGGCAGGACCAAGACGCCGATCGCCGTGGGCGAGATGGACAGCCTGCTCGCCTTCCTCGACTTCCACCGGGCCACGCTGCTGTGGAAGGTCGGCGGGCTCTCCAAGGAGGAGCTGTCCCGCCCGCTGACGCCGAGCGGGACCAACCTGCTCGGGATGGTGAAGCACCTGGCGTACGTGGAGCGCTACTGGTTCGCGATCTTCTTCGCCGGCCTGGACCTGGAGCTGCCGGGGTCGGACGAGGACCCCGACGCCGACTGGCGGGTCGAGGAGGACGAGACGGTCGAGCAGATGGTCGCGCTCTACCAGGCGGAGGTGGCGCGGAGCCGCGAACTGGTCGCCGGCGCCTCACCCGACGACCGGGGACGCGGCTCGATCGTCAGGCGTGACGGCCCCGCCTCGGCGTTCTCCCTGCGCTGGATCATCCTGCACATGATCGAGGAGACCGCCCGCCACAACGGCCACGCCGACATCCTGCGCGAGCTGACCGACGGCGCCACCGGCGAGTAGCCCGGCGCCGCTGCCGGTCAGATGAGGGTGAGCTGGTCGCCCTGGGGGGCGGCCGGCCGCCTGCCGCCGGCGCCGGCGCGCACCCGCTCGAGCAGCAGCTCGTCGATGGCGGCGAGGTAGGGCGATGGGGCCGCCTCGCGGACCACCCCGTGCCTGGCGCGCCTGGCCGCGTGGCTGAGGAACAGGTGCGAGCGGGCCCGGGTCATGCCGACGAAGAACAGGCGCCGCTCCTCGCCCTCGTCCTCGGGGCGGGCGCCACCCCAGTGCAGCGGCAGCAGGCCGTCCTCGCAGCCGACCAGGAACACCACCGGGAACTCCAGTCCCTTGGCGGCGTGCAGGGTGAGCAGCGAGATCCTGTCGGCCCGCGGGTCGAGCGTGTCGACCTCGGCGCCGAGGGCCAGCTCGGCGAGGAACCGTTCCAGGTCGGCGCCGCACCGCTCGGCGAGCGGGGCGAGCAGCTCGACGGCCTCCCGGACGCCGGGCGCCGGACCGCCGGCCCCCTCCTCCCCCGGACGGTCGCCTCCGGTACCTGCCGGCCCGGCCAGGTGCTCGGCGATCTCGCGGATCCTGGCGGTCAGACCGCCGGACCGGCCGACGGTCGCCTTCGGGCCGCGCAGCGCGCGGACCACCGCCTGCACCCCTTGGTGGTCGGCGAGCCGGTCGTGGGAACGCTTCTGGAACGGCATGCCGGCGCGGGCCAGCGCCTCGGCGAGCGGCGCGGCCTGGGCGTCGGTGCGGTACAGCACGGCGACGTCGGCGAAGGACAGGCCGTGGTCGGCGCCGCCCGAGGACGCGCGGCCGCTGTCGAGCGAGAAGAACGACGCGCCGCCGAGGAGCTGGTCGACCGTGCGGACCACGAACTCGGCATCCGCCCGGTCGCTGGCCGCCTGGTGCAGCACGATCCGCGGGGGCAGCGCCTCGGCACGGCGGACCGCGTCGAGCACCCGGTCCCGCACCAGGCTGGCCGGGGCGATCACCTGGAGCGCGCCGTCCACGATGGCGCGGCTGGACCGGTAGTTGCGGGTCAGCTGGACGACCCGCGCCCCCGGGTAGTCCTGGCGGAAACGGAGGAAGAACCCGACGTCCGCGCCGCGGAAGCCGTAGATCGCCTGGTCAGGGTCGCCGATCGCGCAGAGGTCGCCGCCCGGCTTGGCGAGCAGGCGGAGCAGGCGGTACTGCAGCTCGTCGACGTCCTGGTACTCGTCGACCGCGACCCACGGCCAGCGCTCCCGGTAGCGGTCGGCCAGGCCCGCGTCACCGGCGAGCAGCGCCACCGGGAGGGCGATCAGGTCGTCCAGGTCGACCAGGTCGCGGGCGCGCAGGGCTTTGTCGTACCGGTCGAGCGCCGCGACCAGCTCGGGTGCCTCCTCTGGGTCCGGGCCTGGCCGGGCCGCCGCCCGCGCCCGCTTCGCCCTGGACAGCTCGGCCAGCACGCGGCGGGCGTCCCGCTCGGAGGAGCCATGCAGTTCGCGCACGACCGCCAGCCGTTCGGCCTCGTCCACCACCCGCACCCGCTCGCCGAGGCCGAGCACGCGGTGCTGCTCACGAACGATGCGGAGCCCGAGCGCGTGGAAGGTGGTGACCAGCACGCGCGGGGCCAGCTCCGGGACCAGGCTGCGCAGGCGCTCGTCCAGCTCGGCGCAGGCGCGGCGGGTGAAGCTGATCGCCAGGCACTGCTCGGGTGCCGCGCCGTGCTGGCGGAGCAGGTGGGCGAGCCGGTAGGTCAGCGTGCGGGTCTTGCCGGTGCCCGGTCCGGCCACGACCAGCAGCGGGCCCGGACCGGCCTCGGCGGCGGCCCGCTGCTCCGGGTCGAGGTCGTCGAAGAGCACCCCGGCCACAGCCGGCGGCACCGGGGCCGGCGCCGCCTTCCCGGTCGTCGCCGCCACGGCCGGCGGGGCGGCGGGGATCGCCCGCGGCGCCTCGGCCACCACCGGGGCCGGCTCGAACAGGGGGGCCGTGGTCGCCGCGGCGGCGCGCAGCTCGGCCGGGTCGAAGACCCTGATGACGCCGTACTCGCCGTCGTAGCCGGCCTCGCGGAGCACCGCGCCGCGGCGCAGCCGGTCGACCGCCTCGGCCAGCACGGCCGAGCCGGCGCGGCGCAGGTCGTCGAGCGGCACGTCGTCGAGGATGCCCAGCTCCGGACCGAGCCGCGCGTACAGCGCCGCCAGCTCGCGCTGGACCGTCTTGGTCCTCGGACCGCAGTCGAGGATCTCGCCGAGCACCTCGGGCAGTGGCACCAGGTTGCGGTATCCCGCCGCGCCCTCCGGGCGGACCCCCTCGGCCCGGTCGGCCAGCACCTCGACGCGGTGCAGTACGCCGACGGTGAGCGGCTTGCCGCACACCGGGCAGAGCCCGCCCCTGGCGCGGGTCTCGGCCGGTTCGAGGCAGACGCCGCACTTGCGGTGCCCGTCCAGGTGGTACTTGCCCTCTTCGGGGAAGAACTCGACCGTGCCCAGGTAGCCCTCGCCGGTCTCGAGCGCCCGGCGGATGGCGAAGTAGTCGGCATCGGTGTCGAAGCGGGACGCCTCCCGGCCCAGGATCGGCGGGGAGTGGGCGTCGGAGTTGGACACCAGCCGGTAGCGGTCGAGCGAGGACACCCGCCAGCACATCGGCGGGTCCGCGGAGAGCCCGGTCTCCAGCGCGAAGACGTGGTCGGCGAGGTCGCCGTAGCACTCCTCGACCGAGTCGAAGCCGGACTGGGAGCCCAGCGGCGAGAACCACGGCGTCCACGCGTGCGCCGGCACCAGGTACGCCCCTGGCCCGCTCTCCAGGGTGATCTCCAGCAGGTCGCGCGAGTCCAGGCCGAGGATCGGGCGGCCGTCCGCGGTGATGTTGCCGACCTTGCCGAGCCGCTGGTTGAAGCGGGCGGCCGCCTCCAGGTCCGGCATGTAGACGAGGTGGTGGACCTTCCTGGTCCGCTCGCCGCGCTTGTAGATGGTGGAGATCTCCACCGACAGCAGGAACCGGACCGGCGCGCGGCAGGCCGGTGGGAGCCGGTCCGAGACCGCCCGCTCCAGCTCGTCGGTGAGGCGGAACACCCCCGGCTCGGCCGGCACCAGACGTTCCTGCAGCTCCTCGAACCAGCGGGGATGGGTGAAGTCGCCGGTGCCGATGACGCCGATACCCTTCCGCTGCGCCCACAGAGCCAGGTGCTCCAGGTCACAGTCGCGGCTGCACGCCCTTGACCATTTCGAGTGGATGTGGAGGTCGGCGTAGAAGCTCATGGAACGAATCATCCACGACAGGGGCGACAGCCCCAAACCAACTGCACGGCGCGTTCAGCGCACGCCTCGCCCACCGGTCGCGCGCCGCGGCCGGAGCGTGGCGGGTACACCGCCGACGGCGCGGTCGGGATGAAATTCGGCTGGTGGCGGGTCGCGTAGCCCGATCCTGTTCGGGCGTTGCCGGAACGTGCCGCTTTGCGGCCACGGTGGCGGTGCTGGCGTGCGACGCTATAGGACATGTGGCCACGCCTCGTCGCGGTGTTCGCCGCCTGCGTGCTCAGCATGGTCCCCGGCGCGTGGGTGGGCGGCGCGGCAGCCGGCGACGGCGCGCGGGTGGCGTTCGCCATCGGCGATCCGCGGATCGCCGAGTCCAGCGGGCTGGCGGCGAGCGTTCGGCATCCGGGGGTGCTCTGGACGCACAACGACAGCGGCGACACCGCGCGGCTGTTCGCGCTCGGGCCGGACGGCCGGGTGCTGGCGACGGTGGCCCTGGCGGGTGTGGACGCCCGCGACTGGGAGGCGGTCGCGGCCGGCCGCGACGACGCCGGCCGACCGGCGCTGTTCGTCGGCGACATCGGCGACAACCTCGGCTCGCAGCGGTCGGTGTCGGTCTACCGCGTGACCGAGCCGGCGGTCCTGCGCGACGCGACCGTCCCGGCCAGGCGCTACCGCCTGCGCTACGCCGACGGCCCGCACAACGCCGAGGCGCTGCTGGTCGATCCGCGCAGCAACCGCCTGTACGTGGCCAGCAAGCAGGACGAGGGCGGCGGCCTGTACCAGGCGCCGGCGCGGCTCCGCAGCGACCAGGTCAACGTGCTGCGCCGCATCGCCGCGGTCCCGCCGACGGTCACCGACGGGGCGTTCGCACCCGACGGCCGGACCTTCGTGCTCCGCACCTACCTCGACGCCCACGTCTACACCGCGCAGGGCAAGCCGCTCGACACCGTTGGCCTGCCCCTCCAGCGCCAGGGCGAGTCGATCACCTACTCCCGCGACGGCCGCGACGTCCTGGTCGGCAGCGAGGGCCTCCGCAGCGAGATCTGGCGGATCCGCCTCCCCGACGAAGCCCGGCCCCCCACGCCACAGCGAAGCCCGGCGACACCGGGCGAGGTGGCACCCCGCGACGCCACGCCACCTCCCTGGCGGACCGCCGGACTGGTCGCCGCGGCGGTCGCCGCCGGAGCCGCCCTGCTCGCCGGAGCCCTCCTGCTCCGCCGCCGCGCCTAGCCCGACCGGTCCCTTGGCCGCGAGGGGGTGAGGAGGCGCACGGTTGGGAGTGGTTGCGGTAGCGCGGTAGCCGCTCGGCGTCAGCGGGGCTGACCGGCGGGGCCGAGGCAGCGGCGGGTGAGGCGGGCGAAGCCGTGGTGGCCGGCGGCGCCGACGTGGCGGAGCTTCCGGCGGGCCAGGCGCATGCCGAGGGCGATGCCGTTGGTGAGGGCGGTGGGGTCGCGCGCCAGCGCGGCGAGCACGCCGGCGGCGAGCACGTCGCCGGCGCCGGTCGGGTCGCGGACCAGGCGGGCGGGCAGGGGTCGGCGGACGAAGCGCAGGGTGGCCGCGGCGCGGCCGAGCACGGTCACGCTGTCCGCCCGCTTGACCAGCAGGGTGGGTTGGCTGCCGAGGCGGGCGCGGAGGTCGCGGGCGAGCTCGGCGTCGGAGCCGGCATGGCCGGCCACGGCGGCCAGCTCCCGCGCGGTGAGCAGCAGCAGGTCGGCGGTGGCGAGCAGCCGCTCGACGCCGGGCGTGGACGAGGTCGACCAGGCATGGCCGGGATCGACCGCCACCAGGACCCGCGGGGCGCGGGCCTTCACCTCGCCGAGGAGCGCGGCCAGGCGTGGCGGCGCCTCCTCGTCCGCGAACGAGGTGACGTGGACGACCCGCGCGCCGGCCAGGTAGGCGGTGAGCGGGCCGCGGCAGCGCTCGGTGAACCCGCCGAGGCCGTCGTTGGCGCCGGTGTGGGTCAGCATGGTCCGCTCCCCGTCCTCGACCAGCGAGACGCAGACGCCCCCGAGGCGGCGGTCGCGGTGGACGAAGCGGCGGTCCACCCCCAGCTGGTCGAGCAGGGCCGGTCCGGACGGGCCATCCACCGGTGACCGGCCGGCCACGCCCACGTAGCCGAGGCGGAGGCCGAGGCCCATGCACGCCAGCGCATGGACGGTGTTGAAGGCCGAGCCGCCCGGCTGCCAGGCCAGCGCCGCGCCGCCGAAGCGGTCGAGCACCGCCTGGACGGTCGGCTCGTCCACGAACCCCTCGGCGCCCCAGTCCAGCCTGGTCCCGGCGCAAGCCGCGGCCACCCAGGACCGGAGCGCGGCGGTGTCGGTCCCCTCCCGCGCTGCCACCTGGGCCAGATCGACCAGGCAGTCGAGGTTGAGCGCGCCGACCCCGACCACGTCCAGCCCGGACCGGCCTCTGGTCACGGCGCCGGCCCGTCCTGCGCACCCACGGCGCAAGTATGGGTCCTGGCGGCCTTTGCGCCCAAAGCCGGCCTCACCTACGCTCGGCCGGTGGTGGACACGCGGGACCAGGGCGGGAGCTGGTAGGTGGCGGGACCGATCGACCAGGAACCCATCGGACCGGGCGGTCTGGGCGATCCCGCGATCGCGCCGCTGGGACCGCGGGACCCGTCCCGGCTGGGCCCGTTCACCCTGCTCGGCCGCTTCCCGCCTGGTGAGGAGGGCGGCCGCTACCTCGGCCGCCGGGTCGCCGGCGAGCAGGTCGAGATCCTCCGCTTCCGCGACGACCTGCTCGACGACCGCCAGGTGGCCGCCCGCTTGCGGGCCAAGATCGAGGCGGCCAGGCAGGTGGCCGGGCGCGGCGTGGTCCAGGTGGTCGACTCCGACCTCGACGCCCGTCCCGCCTGGCTGGCGACCGAGCACGTCCAGGGCCTCCCCTTCGCCGAGTTCGTGGCCAAGGTCGGCTCGCTCCCCGGCGACCGGGTCCACGGCTTCGCGGTCGGGCTGGCCGAGGCGCTGACCGCCATCCACGCCGCCGGGGTGGTCCACGGCGACCTCAAGCCGAAGCACGTGGTGCTGTCTCGCATGGGACCGAAGGTGACCCACCTGGCGCTCGCCCGGGTGCTCGACGAGACCTTGGCCGGCCACACGACCGTGCTGGTGGACCCGGCCGGCTGGTTCGCCCCTGAGGAGCTCCTGGGCGCCGAGCCGACCGCGGCCACCGACGTGTTCGCCTGGGGCGTGCTGGTGGTGCTGGCGGCCACCGGCCGGCAGCCGTTCGGCGGCGACGCGGACAGCGGGCAGCGCATCCTCGAGGGAGCCGCCGACCTCGGCGGCCTCGGCCAGCCGCTGCGCGAGCTGGTGGCGGCGGCCCTCCGCGCCGACCCGGCGCAGCGGCCCACCGCCCGGTCGCTGCTCGCCCGGCTGCTCGGGGAGGACACCGAGGACATCGAGATCGGCGTGGACGACACCCTGGAGCGGGAGTGGGTCTCGCCGGGAGGCGATGCCGCCTCGGCGCCACCTGATGCCGCCACCGTGCCGACGCGGCCGGCCGGCCCGGCGGCACCGCCAGCCGTGACGCCGGACCCGCCCGTGCCGTCGGTGGACGGCGCCGCGCCAGCCGGCGTGGAGGAGGCCAGCGGGGAGGCGGATCAGGTCCTGGGCCGGTCGGCCGTGCAGGCGCGCCTGGAGACGGAGCTGTCCGAGCTGGACCAGGCGGTCGAGCGCGAGCCGGGCAACGTCGAGCTGCTGGTCCGGCGCGGCATGCTCCGCCGCGACCTGGGCCGCTACCAGGACGCCTACGCGGACGTGAACCGGCTCTCGACGATCGGGGCGGCGGGCCCGGCGGCCGGCGCCCTGCTCGGCACGGTGTACCTTGCCATGGGCCGCCACCAGGAGGCCCTGGCCGAGCTGGACCAGGCCATCGCGGCCAACCCGAGGCTGTCGTGGGCGCTGGCCCACCGCGGCGACGCGCACCGCCGGACCGGCCGGTACGACCAGGCCGTGGCAGACCTCGACCAGGCGCTCCTGCTCGACCCGGACGACGCCTTCGCGCTGGCCACCCGCGGCACGCTCAGCCGCGACCTGGGCCGCCACGACGAGGCCGTGGCCGACCTCAGCCGCGCCCTGGCGATCGAGCCGGACGTCCCCTGGGTCCTGGCCGCCCGCGGCCTCGCCCACCACCGCGCCGGGCGCCACCAGGCGGCCCTCGCCGACCTGGACCGGGCGCTGCGGCTGCAGCCGGAGCTGGGCTGGGCGCTGGCCGCTCGGGGCGCGGTCAGGCGCGAGCTCGGCCAGGACGACCGCGCCCTGGCCGACCTCGACCAAGCGGTCGCGCTCGAACCGCGGTCGGCCTGGGTCATGGCCGAGCGCGGGGTGGTGCACCGGCAGCTGGCCCGCTACGACCGCGCCCTCGCCGACTTCGACCGCGCCCTCGAGCTCGAGCCCGGGCAGCCGTGGGCGCTCACCCAGCGGGGCATCACCCTGCGGGTGATGGAGCACTACGACAAGGCGCTGCGCGACTTCAACAAGGCGGTCGAGCTCGATCCGGAGTCGGCCTGGGTGCGGGTCGAGCGGGGCATCACCCACCGGCTGCTCGGCCACCTCGGTCGCTCGATGAGCGACCTGGACCGCGCCCTCGACCTCGCCCCGGCGTTCCCGCTGGCGCTGGTGCACCGGGCGGTGACGCAGCGCAGCGCCGGGCGGCGCGACCGGGCCCTCGCCGACCTCAACCGCGCCCTCAAGCTCGACCCCGCGCTGGCCGTGGCCTACGCGCAGCGCGGCGTCACCTACCGCCTGCTCGGCCGCTACGAGCAGGCACTCGCCGACCTGGAGCGGGCGCTGGCGCTCGACCCTGGGGACGCCTGGGTGACCGCCCAGCGGGAGGAGACCCGCCGGGCCCTGCTCCGCAGGGGCTGACGACCTCAGGCGGGCGGGGGCGGCGCCGGCGGGTCGAGATGCATGATGCGGACCTTGCCGTGGGCCACCAGCCGGCCGCGGTCGTCGGTGATGTCCGCCTGCCAGAGCTGCGTGCTCCGCCCGGTCGCCAGCGGGGTGGCCTCGATGCGCAGCTCACCGTCGCGGACGGCGCGCAGGAAGTCGGTGTGGTTGGAGATGCCGACCACCAGCACCTTGCCGTCCACGGCCAGGTGGGCGCCGACGCTGGTGGTGGTCTCCACCGCCGCCGCGTAGACCCCGCCGTGGACCTGCCCGTACGGCTGGAACAGCTCCGGGGTCACCGGCAGGACCGCGACCACCCGCTCGCCTGACGCCTCCTCGATGCGCAGGCCGAGCAGCTTGTCGAAGGGGCCGGGCACGCCGTAGATGGAGTGGTCGGTCACGCGTGGGCCTTCCCTCGGCGGCCGGCGTCGTCGGCGCCGCGGCGCAGGGCGTCGGCCAGGTCGCGCTGGATCACGGTGAGGGTGAGGTCGCTCCGGGTGCGCTCGATGATCGCGCGGGCGACGTCGGTGGAGCGGCGCAGCCCGCCGGTCATGGCGTCGGGGAAGTCGAGGTCGACCAGGACCGCGTGGATCTCCTCCATCGCCTCGAACAGTTCCTTGGCGCGGGCCACGTCGCCGGCGCGGAGCACGTCGAGCAGGTGCCGGCGCAGCTCCCCCACCGCCTCGGCGAGCCCGTTCAGGTACGGCGCGTCGCCGACGCCGACGTCCTCGGGCGGCGGCAGGGGCTCGCCGGTCACCAGCGCCCTGGTCGCCTGCGCCTCGGCGTACTCCTTCTGGGCGTCCTGCAGGAAGCCCGCATAGTAGACGTCGGGGTGGGCGGCCAGGGTCGCCTCGGCCACGTCGAGCAGCTCGCGCGCCTCGACCAGCAGGCCGTCGGCGGCCTTGCGGTCGCCGCGGTGCACCGCCCGGATCGCGTTGGCGCAGCGGCGGATGGCCTGGCGGGCGTTGCTCAGGCCGACCTCGCGGGCCCGGTGCTTGGCATCGAGGCGCGCCCCGACCGCCTGGCGGACGTCGTCGAGGCTCATTCGGGCGAGGCGGGCACCGCGGCCAGCCGTGGGCCGGCGGCGGCGGGTGCCGGCCTGCCCCCGGCGCGCGCCGGCCGGGACGCGGCGTGCCTGCGGCGGGCCAGGACGGCCAGTGCGACCAGGTAGGCGGCGAGCAGCACGCCGGCAATGATCACCGGCGCCCACCAGCGGCCGCCGGCGAGCCGCGCCGGGACCGCGGTGGCGGCGACCGCCACGACCAGCACGGCGAGGATCTGACGCCGCCGGAACACGGCACGGCGGCCGCCTGGCACGCGGCGCTGCCCGGAAGCGGCGGCCCTGCCCCAGAGGGCCACCGGGCCGAGCACCACCCGCCCGGCCGGTTCCCCGGGGAGGTCGTCGTCGTCCGGCCCCCCGTCGATGGCGGTCAGCCGCACCATGCGACCGGGCTCCCCCGCCATCCGGTCCAGGGTCTGTGGCTCGAGGCGCCAGACCGCCCTGCCGCCGCGGGTGGGGGTGGACGTGCCGCCGTGCACCGGCGGCCGCTGCCCGCCTGGCCAGGCGGCGCGCTCGCGCCGGAGCAGCGGCACCAGGATCGAGGCCCAGATGGCCACGAGGATGGCTACGAGAACGAGACTCACGGTGGACCTTCTGTCGAACAGGGAACCACTGCCGGGGGAAGCTCGCTGCCTGAGACTATAACCGTATCGGTGCGCAGGGGCTCCCGAATTGCACAGCCTACGCGCGTCCGGTCAGCCAGGCTCAGCCCGGCGGACGGTGGCTCGCGTCCGGGACCGGGCCCCGCGCGGTCTCGACCGCGTGGCCGAGCACCTCGGCCAGCACCACCCACTCCTCGCGCACGGCCTTGGGGTTGCCTGGCAGGTTCACCACCAGGGTCCGCCCGGCCAGGCCGGCCACGGCGCGCGAGAGCATGGCGAACGGGGTGATCTGCAGGCTGGCGTGGCGGAGCGCCTCGGCGATGCCGGGCGCCTCCCGGTCGAGCACCGCCCTGGTGGCCTCGGGGGTGACGTCCCTCGGGCCGAGCCCGGTGCCGCCGGTGGTGAGCACCACCTCGGCACCGGCCACCATGCGGCGCAGCGCGGCGGTCACCGCGGCGGCCTCGTCGGCCACCACGTCCCGTTCGACCAGCTCGGCCCCGGCCTCGGCGAGCAGCTCGGCCAGGGCCGCCCCGCCGGCGTCCTCACGCTCGCCAGCCGCCACCCGGTCGCTCACCGTGAGCACCGCCACCCGCGTCCCTTCCAGGCTCATCGTTCCAGCTCCCGACCCTGATCAGGCGGTGGCGCGGAGGCCGCCGGGTCCGTCCCGGCCATCTCCCACACGCCCGACCGGCCGCCGCGTTTGGCGAAGAGGCGCAGCCCATCGATCCGCGCGTCTCGCTGTACCGCCTTCACCATGTCGTAGAGGGTTAGGGCAGCGGTGGCGGCCGCGGTCAGGGCCTCCATCTCCACCCCGGTCCTCGCGGTGGTGCGGACGGTGGCGGTGATCGCCACCGCGTCCGCCTCCACCGTCAGGTCGACCTCGACCCCGGTGAGCGGCAGCGGGTGGCAGAGCGGGATCAGCTCGGGGGTGCGCTTGGCGCCCATGATGCCGGCCACCCTGGCCACGGCCAGGGCGTCGCCCTTGGGCAGGCCGCCGCTGGCCAGCAGCTCCAGGGTGGCCGGGGCGAGCAGGACCCGGCAGCCCGCGGTCGCCACCCGCTCGCTCACCGGCTTGGCCGACACGTTCACCATGCGGGCCGCCCCGCGCTCGTCCAGGTGGGTGAGGCCCGCGCCCGACCCGGACACCGTCTCGCCATCCCCGGCCGCGTCGGGCGGCTCTGGCTCGCGGCGGACCGGGCCGCCGCCCGGCCGGCGCTCGCTCAGCTCACCCATGCCAGGTCCTCGCGGAGCAGCACGACCTCGACCTGGGCGCCGCTGGGCAGGCCGTCGGCCGGCTCGGGCACGATCGCCAGGCCGTCCGCGGCCACGCAGGAGCTCAGCACCCCCGAGCCCTGCGCGCCGGTGAGCGTGGCGACCAGGCCGTCGTCGCCGACGGTCAGGCGCACGCGCAGGAACGACACCTTGCCCTTGGGGCTGCGCACCGGCTCGCCGAGCCTGGCCAGCACCCTTGGGCGGTCGAGTCGCTCGGGCGGGTGGCCGGCGAGCTTGCGCAGCGCCGGCCGGACCAGCACCTCGAACACCACGAAGCAGGAGACCGGGTTGCCTGGCAGGCCGTAGAGCAGCGTGCCGGCGGCCCTGCCGAAGGCCTGCGGCATGCCCGGCTGCATCGCCACCTTCCAGGAGCGGACGTCGCCGAGCTCCGCCAGGACCTGCTTGGTGTAGTCGCGGTCACCGACCGAGACCCCGCCCGAGGTGAGCACGAAGTCGCCCTCCGCCGCGGCCAGCGCGAACCCGCGCCGGAGGGCGAGCGGGTCGTCGTGGAGCCGGCCGCAGCGGAACGCGTCGGTGCCGGCATCGCGCGCCTGGGCCACCAGGAGCCAGGAGTTGGAGTCGCGGATCTGGCCCGGCCCCAGCGGCTCGCCGGGGTCGACCAGCTCGTCGCCGGTGGAGACGACCGCCACCCGCGGCTTCGGCAGGACCGGCACGCTGGAGCGCCCGACCGAGGCGAGCATGCCGATCGCGGCCGGGTCGAGCACCCGGCCGCCCTCGAGGACCACCGCGCCGGCGCGCACGTCCTCCCCGGCCTGCCGGACGAACGCCTGCTCGGCAACCGGGGTCGGCACCAGCACGGTATCGCTGTCCCCGCCGACCTGCTCGACCGGGATGACCGCGTCGGCGCCTGGCGGCAGCGGGCCGCCGGTCATGATCCGCACCGCCGTGCCTGGCGCCACCGCCGGCAGGCGGGCGCTGCCCGCGAACACCTCCCCGGCCAGGCGGAGCGCGGCCGGTCGCTCGGCGCTCGCGCCGGCCAGGTCGGCGGCGCGCACGGCGAACCCGTCCATGGAGGAGTTGGCGAACGGCGGCAGGTCCTCGCCGGCTCGCACGTCCGCCGCCAGGACGCAGCCGAGCGCCTCGCTCAGCGGGATCTCGCGCCGTGGCAGGGGCGTGACCCGGTCCAGCACCGTGGCCCGGGCCTCGGCGAACGGCACCAGGCCGGGCGGGTTGGACCGGTCGGGGGGGAAGCGGTCAGCCACGCGGCGCGCCTACGAGCGGCCGGAGCCGGCCGGCTCGTGCTCGGCCAGGAATCGGTGGAGGAACTCGAGGAAGGCGGGGCCGACGTCCTCCCGCGCCGCGGCCAGCTCGACCGTCGCCCGCAGGTAGCCGTTCTTGTCGCCGGTGTCGTAGCGCCGGCCGCTGAAGCTCATCGTGAGCGCGCCGCGGCCCGGGGTCTCCACCACCCGCTTGACCGCCTCGGTGAGCTGGATCTCGCCCTTGCGGTCGGGCTTGGTCTCGCGGAGCGCGTCGAACACCTCCGGGTGCAGCACGTAGCGGCCGATGGAGGCGTGGAACGAGGGAGCGTCGTCCGGCTCGGGCTTCTCGATGATGTCGTTCAGCTCGAAGACGCCGGGCTCGATCTCCTCGCCGAGCCCCATGGCGCCGTACGCCTTGATCTCCTCCGGCTCGACCAGCATGCCGGCGAGCACGCTGCGACCGTACCGCGCGTAGCAGTTCATCAGGTCGGTCAGCAGGGTCTCCTCCTCGCCGATGATGTCGTCGCCCAGCAGGACCGCGAACGGCTCGTCGCCGACGTGCTGCTCGGCCACGCCGATGGCGTGCCCCAGCCCGAGCGGCATCTTCTGCCGGATATAGTGCACCTCGGCCATCTCGGAGATGGCCCGCACCTCGGCGAGCTCCTCGTGCTTGCCCTTCTCGGCCAGGACGCCCTCGAGCTCCCAGGCACGGTCGAAGTGGTCCTCGATCGCGCCCTTGCCCCGGCCGGTGATGATCAGGATGTCTTCGAGGCCGGCGCGGACCGCCTCCTCGACCACGTACTGGATCGCCGGCTTGTCGACCACCGGCAGCATCTCCTTGGGCTGAGCCTTGGACGCAGGCAGGAAGCGCGTCCCGAGCCCGGCTGCGGGTATGACCGCTTTACGTATCTTCACCCCGTCCCCCCGAGCAGTTTCGGTCCCCCCGACGATTCCGGCTACCACCGCAGGGATCCCGCACGCTTCGCGATTCGGGCAGACCGGCGGCAGCCCCATCTGGACGGGATGCTACTGAAACTGCTGCCCGGCCGCCGCGATCCGGCGGATCCCGGAGCATCCGGTAGGCGCGGCGGGCACCGGCGACCGGAGCGGCGCGGGGTGCTCAGCCGCCGCGGGCGGCCCAGCCGGGCGGCCGGGCACGCGACGGTGCCGACACCAGGGCCGGCCCGGCGGTCATCACCCGGTTGCGGCCGCGGCGCTTGGCCTCGTACATGGCCGTGTCGGCGGCGCGCAGCAACTCGGCGGTCGAGGTGGCGTGCTCCGGGTAGCAGGCGATCCCGACCGAGACGGTCAGGTGCACGCCGCCAGTGGCCGAGCGGGCGGCGAACGGTGCCGAGGAGACCGCGCCGCGCAGCTTCTCGGCCACCGCGATGCCGCCGACCAGGTTGGTCTCCGGCAGGATCAGCACGAACTCCTCGCCGCCGTAGCGGGCGAAGGTGTCGATGTCGCGGACGATCGCGGTGATCCGCCTGGTCATCTCGACCAGCACCTCGTCGCCCAGCTGGTGGCCGTGGCGGGCGTTGACCGCCGTGAAGTGGTCGATGTCGAGCAGCAGCAGGGCGAACAGCCGGCCGAACCGGCGGGAGCGCTCCAGCTCCTGCTCCAGCCGGCGCTCGAAGTAGCGGAAGTTCCAGGTGCCGGTGACCGCGTCGGTCAGGGACAGGCGCTCGGCCTCCTCGTGGAGCTGCACGTTCTCCACCGCGACCGCGGCGTGGACCGCGAAGTCGGCCAGCACGGTGGCGTCCTCCAGGGTGAAGGGCTCGCCGGTCTCGCGCTCGTAGACGCTGAGCACGCCGAGCACGCGGCCCTGCACCACCAGCGGGACACTCACCTGGGTGGCGGCTCGCGGTTCGGCCGCGACCCTGGTGACGCCGCCGAGCAGCGGCCCGCCGCCCAGCTCGCTCACCCGCCCGTCCGGAGCGGCCTCGTCGGCCTTGGCGGCGGCACGCGCCGGCGACGGCCCCTCCCCGTCCTGCTCGGAAGGCCGGTCATCGTCATCGTCCTCGTCCTCGTCGGCGGCGGAGACCACCACCGGCCGGCCGGTGGCGGCGACGGTGCCGGCGATGCCGTGGCCGACCGGGATGCGGGCTGCCAGCTCCCGCGCTGGCAGCCCGAAGGTCGCCTGGCGCTCGAGGCTTCCCCGGTCGGCGCTGAGCAGCAGCACGCTGCCGGCCCGGCCCTGTCTCGATCGGACCGCCGCCTCCAGCACCACGGCGAGCAGCCGCGGCAGGTCGTGGGTCGAGGAGAGGGTCTGGCCGAGGCGGGCGGTCGCCTGGGTCAGCTCGTCCCGGCTGGACCGCACGGCGGTCAGGTAGGCGGCGAGCTCCACCCGCATGCGGTCGAACGCCCGCGCCAGCTCGCCGACCTCGCCGGTGGAGCGGACCGCCGACGGCGGGCTGGCGAAGTCGCCCCTGGCGATCGCGTGCGCCTGCTCCACCAGCTCGCGCAGCGGCTCGGAGACGAGGCGGGCGAGCAGCGCGCCCAGCAGGGTCGCGACCACGCAGAAGGCAAGCGTCAGCAGGGCCAGCAGGGCCGGCAGGCGGCGGTCGAGGTCGCCGGTCGGCGGGCGGTCCAGGGTCACCGTCAAGGTGAGCGCGAGCACCGGCACGACCACGGCCAGCACGAAGAACAGCATGAGGCGAGACCGCAACGACAACAGGGCTGCCCCCCCAGCTCCCGGCGCCGGCATTCGCCGTTTCGCCCAAAATCGGTTTATTGTAGGAACACTCTCGAACCGGTTATAGCACAGTCGAGGCCCGACTGCCGGCCACGCCGCGCCACGAGGCGCCGACCAGGCCACTCGCGCTCGCTTGGTATCATCGCCGGTGATCCACCCGTACCGGCGCCGGCCGACGCCGCCGCCCGGTCGCCCGCGTCCCAGGAGCATCGATGCCGACCTATGAGTACGCCTGCACCGACTGCGGCGAGCACGTCGAAGTGGTGCAGTCGATGTCCGCCGCGCCGCTGACCACGTGCTCCGTGTGCGGCGGCCGCCTCCGCAGGGTGTTCTCGCCGATCGGCATCGTGTTCAAGGGGTCGGGCTTCTATCGCACCGACTCCCGCGCCAAGTCGAGCGCTTCGGATGGCACACGGGGCAAGGAGAGCAAGAAGGCCGACTCCTCCTCGTCGTCGGACACCGCCAGCTCCAAGTCCAAGCCGGACGGCAAGGGCACCAAGGCGAGCGAGAAGAGCGCCTGACCCGCTCCTGGTTCGGCCGGAGCGCCAGCCTTCGGTAGCATGCGCCCCGGCCGCCCTCCCGGCGGCTCCTCCCGCTCGAAAGGTGTGGTCGCATGAGCCTTCCCAAGGCTGAACTCGGGGTCTTCGGGGGCTCCGGTTTCTACTCGTTCCTCGACGGCGTCACCGAGCGCGCGGTGAAGACCCCCTACGGCGACCCGTCCGACAAGGTCGCGATCGGCGAGGTCGAGGGGCGGACGGTCGCCTTCCTGCCCCGCCACGGCCGCCAGCACCAGTACCCGCCGCACAAGATCAACTACCGCGCCAACCTGTGGGCCATGAAGGAGCTCGGCGTGACCCGCGTGGTCGGCCCGTGCGCGGCCGGGTCGCTGCAGGCCGAGGCCGAGCCGGGCCACTTCGTGGTCTGCGACCAGATCGTCGACCGCACCTCGGGCCGGCCCGACACCTTCTACGACGGCCCCGAGACCACCCACATCACCTTCGCCGACCCGTACTGCCCGGAGCTTCGCGGCCTGGCCATCGAGAAGGCCAAGCAGCACGAGATCACCGTCCACGACGGCGGCACCATGGTGGTCATCCAGGGCCCGCGCTTCTCCACCAGGGCCGAGTCGAAGTGGTTCCAGCAGGCCGGCTGGAAGGTCATCAACATGACCGGCCACCCCGAGGCCCTGCTCGCCCGCGAGCTGGAGATCTGCTACGTCAACGTGTCGCTGATCACCGACTACGACGTGGGACTCGAGGGCATGCCAGGGGTCGCGCCCGTGTCCCACGCCGAGGTGGTGCGGGTGTTCGAGGAGAACAACGCCAAGCTGCGGGACCTGCTGTTCTCGCTGCTGCCGGCGATCCCGTCCGAGCGTTCCTGTCCGTGCGCGACCGCGCTGGACGGCGCCCGCTTCGAGGCCTGAGCGGTGCTGCGCGCCTTCATCCTCGGCGTGGTCCAGGGGCTGACCGAGTTCCTGCCGATCTCCTCCTCGGCCCACCTGGCGATCGTCCCCCGGCTGCTCGGCTACCCCGCCCCGACCCTCTCCTTCGAGGTCTTCCTGCACTTCGGCACGCTGGCGGCGGTGCTCGCCTACTTCGCCCGCGACCTCGCCGGCTTCGTGGTCGCGCTGGTCGCGCCGGGCCGGATCGGCGCCGCCGAGGCGGCCGTGCGGCGCCGCCTGGTGCTGCTGCTCGTCCTCGCCTCGGTCCCGGCGGCGGTCTTCGGCTTCCTGCTGCAGGACTGGGCCGACAAGCAGACGAACCAGCCGCTGCGGGCGTCGGTGTGGCTGGTCGCCACCACCGCGATCATGATCGCCGCCGAGCTGTACGCGCGCGGCCGCGGCCCGGTGGTGCCGGTGGTGGCCGAGCAGGACCTGGCCGGGCGGACCGGCCAGGTGGCGGGCGGGCCGGCGGGAGGCCGCGTGGCCGCCACGCGCGCCGCCGGACGGCGGGCGCCGGCGGCCGCCGCCGACGCCGAGCGGGAGCTCGAGCGGCTGCCGTCCGGCAAGGCGCTGGGCATCGGGCTCGCCCAGGCGCTCGCGCTGGTGCCCGGGACCAGCCGCTCCGGCGTCACCATCTCGGCCGGGCTCTTCCTCGGGGTGTCGCGCGAGGCCGCCGCCCGCTTCTCCTTCCTGCTGTCGATCCCGGCGATCCTCGGTGCCGGCGTCCTCAAGCTGGGCGAGCTGGACGCCGGCGGTGAGTCCGCCGCCGAGCTGGTGGTCGGCTTCGCCGCCGCCGCCCTGGCGGGCTTCCTGGCGGTCTCGGCGCTGATCCGGCTCCTGCGCACCCACACGCTCTGGCCGTTCATCTGGTACCGGCTGGTCGCCGGCAGCGCCTTCGTGGTGCTGCTCGCCACCGTCCGCAAGTAGCGGCGGCGCCGGCTCAGTCCTAGCCAGGCGCCTGCAGCCGCTCGACCAGGCCGGCGATCTCGTCGGCGACCCCGGCTGGCACGGTGTAGCCCGGCTCGGCGCGGATCTGGTCGAAGTGGTCGCGGACGTCCTCTGGTCCCAGGTCGGGGTTGACGTAGCCGGGGGTGAGGCCGACGAAGAAGCGCGCCACCCGGCCGCCGCCCGCCGAGAGGATCTCGCCGGTGACCGGGCAGTCCTCGTGGACCAGGAAGGCGGCCACCGGCGCGACCAGGCGGGGGTCGAGCTTGGCACCGGCCGGGCCGAGCAGGTCCTGGGTCATGCGGGTGCGCGCGATCGGCGCCAGGACGTTGACCGCGATGCCGTACTTGGCACCCTCCTGCGCCAGCACCCGGGCGAGGCCGACCAGGCCCATCTTGGCCGCGCCGTAGTTCGACTGCCCGAAGTTGCCGAGGATGCCGGCGTTCGAGGAGGTCAGCAGCACCCGCCCGTAGCGCTGCTCGCGCATCTGCAGCCAGGCCGGCCTGGTGACGTTGAAGGCGCCGCGCAGGTGCACGTCGAGCACCGGCTCGAGCTGCTCGGCGGTCATGTTCTGGAAGGTCTTGTCGCGCAGGATGCCGGCGTTGTTGACCACGATGTCGACCCGCCCGAACGCCTCCAGCGCGGTGTCGACGATCGCCTTGCCGCCTTCGGGCGTGGCCACCGAACTGGCGTCGCTCACGGCCTTGCCGCCGGCCACGACGATCTCGTCGGCGATGGCCCTGGCCGGGTCGCCGGAGCCGCCGCTGCCGTCGACCGCCCCGCCGAAGTCGTTGACCACCACGCTGGCGCCGCGCGAGGCCAGCAGCAGCGCGTGCTCCCGGCCGAGCCCGCCGCCCGCGCCCGTGACGATCGCCACCCTGCCGTCGAACCGTAGCTCCGCCATGCCGCACCCGCCTTCTCGGTCGCCTCTAGCCCGGCACTATCCTGGCACCATCGAGCCGCCGTCAACGGCCCGCGGCAGGGTCGCCACCAGGAAGGAGCGCCGATGGGGCCGCTGGGCGGAGTCCGCGTGGTCGAACTGGCCGGGATCGGCCCCGGTCCCTTCTGCGCCATGCTCCTGGCCGACATGGGCGCCGAGGTCCTGCGGGTGGAGCGGCCCGCCAGCGCCGCCGGTCCCTGGCCGCCGCTGCTGACCAGAGGCCGGCGCTCGGTCGCGGTCGACCTCAAGCACCCGGAGGGGCCCGCGGTGGTGCTGCGGCTCGCCGGGACCGCCGACGTCCTGCTCGAAGGCTTCCGCCCTGGCGTGGCGGAACGGCTCGGCATCGGCCCCGACGCCTGCCTGGCGCGCAACCGCCGGCTGGTCTACGGGCGCATGACCGGCTGGGGGCAGGACGGTCCGCTGCGCGCCAGCGCCGGCCACGACATCAACTACCTCGCCCTCGCCGGGGCGCTGCACCCGCTCGGCCGCCCCGGCGAGCCGCCGCTGCCGCCGATCAACCTGCTCGGCGACTACGGCGGGGGCGGCATGCTGCTCGCCTTCGGGGTCGCCTGCGCGCTGCTCGAGGCGGGCCGCTCCGGCCGCGGGCAGGTGGTCGACGCGGCCGTGCTCGACGGCAGCGCCCTGCTCACCACCGTGCTCCACGAGCTCGCCGGGCTCGGGCTGTGGCGGTGGGAGCGTGGCGCGAACCTGCTCGACGGCGGCGCCCCGTTCTACGACGTCTACGAGACCGCCGACGGCGGCCACGTCGCCCTCGGCGCCCTCGAGCCCGAGTTCTTCCAGGAGCTGCTGGTCCTGCTCGGCCTGGACGGCGAGGACGACCTGCCGGCCCAGTTCGACCGCGAGCGCTGGCCAGAGCTGCGCCGACGGATCGCCGCGGCGGTCCGCCGGCGCAGCCGCGACCAGTGGGCGGCGCTGGCCGACGGGCGCGACGCCTGCCTCACCCCGGTCCTCTCCCCCACCGAGGCGGCCGAGCACCCGCACAACCGCGAGCGCGGGGTCTTCGCCGCCACCCCCGACGGCCAGCGGCCCGCCCCCGCGCCGCGCTTCAGCCGCACCCCGGGCGGCCCGCCCGGGTCCAACCCGGCACCTGGCGAGCACACCGACACCGCCCTGCCCGACTGGGGCTTCACGCCCGAGGAGGTCGCCGCCCTGCGTGGCGCCGGCGCGGTCGGCTGACCGCGTCCTAGCCAGGCACGGCGGCCAGCCACTCGTCCACGGCCAGCAGGTAGGCGTCCAAGGCCTCGCGGTGGACGCTGTGGCCGGCGGGCAGGACCCGGACGGTGCCCTGGCGCACCGCGGAGACCAGGTCGGCACGGTCGGCGCCGACCAGGCTGGACCCGGCCGCCTCGTCCGCCAGGACCAGCAGCACCGGCAGCTGGACGGCGGCGGCCAGGCCGGCCAGGTCGAACGGGATACCGCTGCGGACCGCGGCGGCGATCGCGGCCGCGTCGCAGTCGGCCATGTCGGCGACGCGCTGCTCGGCCTCGCCAGCCGGCCAGGACGGGTTCTCCCGCTCCAGGTCGGCCTTGAGCGCGGCCGGGTCCCGGTGGGCCCGGTCGGCGTCGTACTCGATCCCGGCGGCCAGCTCCGCCCAGTCGATGCCGAGCGGCCCGGGCGGGTCCTCCAGCAGCAGCCGGCGGGCGAAGCGCGGCCGGGAGGCCAGCAGGGCCAGCGACACCAGGGCGCCGAGCGAGTGGCCGACCAGCAGGTCGACCGGCGTGGCCGCGTCACCGTCACTCCTCGACGCGTCGAGATGGACCGCGACCGTCTCGGCCACGTCGGCGGCCAGGTCCGCCGGGCCGAGGCCGTGCTCGGAGCGCGGGCTGCCGCCGTGCCCGCGGAGGTCGACCGCGAGCACCTCGTAGCCCCGCTCCGCCAGGGCCGGGCCGAGCCGCCACCAGGTCCGCGACGAGCTGGTGATGCCGTGCACCAGCAGCGCGAGCGGGCGGCCGCCGCCTCCCTGCCCCCAGGTCCTGGTGGCCAGCAGGGCCATCTAGGCGCCCGCCACCGTCATCTCGCCGACCAGGATGCTGGCGCCGCCAATCGAGCCGACCGTGAAGCGGATGTCGGAGCCGACCGCGACGATGCCGCCGAGCAGGCTGAGCAGGTGCCCGGCGACGGTGACCTCGCGCACCGGCTAGGCCGGCTCGCCGTCGCGGAACCACAGCCCCGCCG
>DATLQA010000306.1:0-10327 GCA_035535495.1 Actinomycetota bacterium
GCCGAGCGCTGGACCGCCAGGCACGGCGGCGAGGTCGAGCCGGGCGACGCCCTGCTGCTGTGGCAGACGATGGTGGGTGCCTGGCCGCTCGAGGAGGACCGCTGCCGCGCCTACATGGAGAAGGCGCTGCGCGAGGCCAAGCTCCGCACCAGCTGGCAGGCGCCCGACCCCGCCTACGAACGGGCCGTCGCCGAGCTGATCGGCCGCGCCTACGCCGACGGCGCCCTCCGCGACGAGCTAAAGGCGCTGCTGGCCGAGGTCGTCCCCGCCGGCCGGACCAAGGCGGCGGGGCTCGCCCTGCTCCGCCTGACCAGCCCAGGCGTGCCAGACACCTACCAGGGCACGGAGGTCGAGCAGCTCACCCTGGTCGACCCCGACAACCGCCGCCCGGTCGCGTTCCAGGCCGACGGCTCGCTCAAGTACCTGGTCACCCGGATCACGCTGCGGCTGCGGGCGTCCCACCCCGACCTGTTCACCGGCTACCGGCCACTCGCCGCCCCCGACCAGCTGGTCGCCTTTGCCCGCGGCACCGACCGGCTCGCCGTGGTGGTGACCTGCCTCGGCGCCTCCGGCCGGGAGCTGGGCCCGGTCGAGCTGCCCGGCGGCCCGTGGCGCGACCAGCTCAGCGGTGCCGCCTTCCACGGCGGCCCGACCCCTGCCCACGAGCTCACCGCCGTCCACCCCCACGCGCTGCTGGTCCGCGGGTGAGCGTGGCGCCTGGAGCGGCGCCGCCAGGCGCTGGCGGGTCAGGACGGGACGGGTGGGACCCCCGGACGGCCACGTCGGGCGGAGCCAGGCTGGGGGGTTACGTACGCGTCTGCTTGATCTAGCCTTACGCCTGCGATGACCCTCGACCCTGACCTCGTCCGCGCCGGTAGGCAGCTGCGGGACCGCCTGGCCGAGCTGGGAGCCGAGGTGGACCAGGTCCTGGCCGACCTCCGCGGGCAGGTCGGCCGGTTGCACGCCGCCGGCGGCTCACCCGAGGAGATCGCCGCCGCGGTCGGACTCGGCGAGCGCCAGGTCCGCGAGATGCTGGAATCGGGCGCGGCGGGCGCCAAGGCGGAGGCTGATCCGGCTGGCCAGCGGCAGCAGCCGGGCTGGGGGATACCCGCCTGCTCGTTCTGCGGCGCGGTGCAGCGCGAGGCCAGCCGGCTGATCGCCGGGCCGGGGGTGGCCGTCTGCGACCGCTGCGTCGGCGTCGCCATGGACCTGCTGGTGCAGGGCAGGACCGACCGGGACGACCTGCGCCTGGTCGGCGGGGACCCGCGCGACCGCACCCGCTGCAGCTTCTGCGGCAAGCGCGCCCGCCGCGTCGGCCGGCTGGTCGCCGGCGGCGCCGGCGTCCACATCTGCGGCGAATGCCTCGACCTCTGCACCGAGATCCTGCGCGAGGAGACAGCGGACTGAGCGGCGTACCCGCCGCCAGCCGCCCGATCGTCGCCGATCTACGTCATTCGTAGGTGGACGGCACGGTTCGTCCCCTCGGATGATCGCCTCACCGCAGCCGGTACCGACGTTCCATCCGTACCGCGCGAAGGGGGCGATCGTGCAGCCAGGCCGGCGCACCGCCGTCGGGGCGCTCCTGATCCTGCTCGGCATGCTCGCCGCCGAGCTGGCCGTCCCTGACATGGCGGGAGCCCTGCCGCTGCGCCGGCGCGAGCTCGGCGCCGGCGGCGCCTGGTCCTGGTTCGGCGACCCGCGCGCCGTCTACCACCAGGGCGCTCACCGCCGCACCTACGTCGGCTGGATCGACCCTGGCGGCAACATCCAGGTCACCAGCTATGACCACGACACCCAGGCCCGCGTGACCGCCACCATCAAGGCGAGGTTCGCGCGCGACGACCATGACCATCCGTCCCTGCTGATGCGCCCGGACGGCCACCTGATGGCGTTCTGGTCGGCCCACAGCGGCGGTCGGATGTACTACCGCCGCACCGTCCGGCCGGAGGACGTCACCGCCTGGGGACCGGAGCAGCACGTCCCCACCAACACCGCGGGCCCCTGGGGCTACACCTACCCCAACCCGGTGCAGCTGGGGGCCGAGGGCAACCGCATCTGGCTGTTCTGGCGCGGCGGCAACTTCAACCCGACGTTCTCCACCTCGGACGACGGGGCCACCTGGACGCCCGCCCGGACGCTGCTCCGCGTCTCCGGGCAACGACCGTACGCGAAGTACCACACCAACGGCGCCGACACGATCCACGTCGCCTTCACCCAGGGCCACCCCCGCGACGTCGCCACCAATGTCTACTACGCGCGCTACCGGGCCGGCAGCCTGCAGAAGGCGAGCGGTCAGCCGATCGCGCCGCTCAGCCAGGCCCCGATCGCCCCAACCCAGGCCGACCGGATCTACACCGCCGCCGCCCACCACGGCGTGCGGTCCTGGGTCCACGACGTCGCCGCCGACGCGGCCAGGCGGCCGGTGATCACCTACGTCACCTTCAACTCCATCTCAGACCACCGCTACCACTACTCACGCTGGACTGGCTCGCGCTGGGAGGACCACACCATCGCCAGGGCCGGAGGGTCGATGAGCATCGACCCGCACGAGCCGCACTACTCGGGCGGCATCACCCTGGACCATGAGGACCCGTCCACCGTCTACCTCGCCCGCAAGCAAGGCAGGGCGTTCGAGGTCTCGATGTGGCAGACCCCGGACGGCGGCCACACATGGACGTCGAGGGGGGTGACCGGCGGCTCGGCGCGGGGCAACTACCGGCCGATCTCCCCACGCGGGCGGACCGGGCCCGACCTGAACGTGGTCTGGATGCGCGGCGGCTACCCGAGCTACCTCAGCTACCAGACCGGGGTCGACGCCGAGACGCTGAGCCACGACGCCATCAGCCCGGCCGCCGTCTCCTGGGGGCCCGGCCGGCTCGACGTGCTCGCCGCCGACGGTGGCGGCGGGATCATCCACAAGTCCTTCCAGGACGGCTGGTCGGTGTGGGCGTCGCTGCCGCGCGGCCCGGCCGGCCACCGGCTGAGCGCGCCGGCGCTCGCTTCGCAGGGACCCGGGCGGCTCGACGCCTTCGCCACCGACGCGGTCAGCGGCCGCCTGCTCCACGCCACCTGGTCGGGGGGCGGCGTCTGGAGCGGCTGGACCGACCGCGGTCCCGGGCCGCGCGGCCACCGGGTCGGGCCGCCCGCGGCCGTCTCCGCCGGGTCCGGCCTCCTCGACGTGCTCGCCCGCGACGCGGTCACCGGCCAGGCGGTCCACTGGAAGCTGGCGGGCGGTGGCTGGCGCGGGCCGTCCGCGGTGGCGTCCAGCCCTGGCGGGAGCTGGGTGCCGAGCGTGGCCTCGTGGGCGCCAGGGCGGCTGGACGTGTTCACCGTGAACGGCCAGGGCGTGCTCGACCACCTCTACCATGCCGGCCGCTGGAGCCGCTGGGAGCACATCGGCGCCGGCCCGGGCGGTGCCCGCTACGTGGCGCCGGTGGCGGTGACCGCGTGGGCGCCGCGGCGCCTGGACGTGTTCGCCACCACCACCGGCCGCCGGGTGCTGGCCCATCGCTGGTTCGACGGCGCCGGCGCGGGTGGCTGGCAGGGCCCGGAGGCGCTCGGGACCGGACCAGACCGCCTGGCGGTGGCGGGCATGGCCGTGGCTTCCTGGGCGCCGCGCCGCCTCGACGTGTTCACCAGCGAGCTGCACGCCCACGGACTGATGCACTCCTGGTTCGCCGGCCGCTGGCGCGGCCCGGAGGCGCTCCACTTCGCCGGCCGCCAGCTGGCCGTCCTCGCCGACGCCAACCCCCGCGCCACGCCCTTGCCGGTGAACCCGCTGCTCCGCGACCTCCCCGAGGACTAGCCGTCAAGCCCAGGTGACCAGGCCCAGTTCCGAGGTCTCGGCGATGCCGTCGTGGCGCGGGACGACGCGCACGGTGTAGCCGAACGCGCCAGCGGTCGCCAGCGGGACCTCGCCCTCGAAGAGCCAGCCTTCGCCCTCGCGCCGGCCGTTCTGCTTGAGCGGAGCCAGCTCGGCGCCGGACAGCTCGTCCTGGTCGTCGACGCGCCCGTAGGCGACCTGGACGTCGACCTCGTCGGGCGAGAGGTCGCCCAGCTCGACCAGCACCCGCACCGGCAGGTGGCCGCCGAGAGCGCGGCCAACCTCGTCGGCCTCGACCCGGCGCACGGCAACGCCAGGCCAGGCCTCCCCGACCCGGCGCTTCCATTCGCCGAGTGTCCGCGAGGCGGCGAAGCCGTCGGCCCGGAGCAGCCGCGAGCTGGACGCCGCCGGCAGGTAGAGGCGCTCGGTGTAGTCGCGCACCATGCGCGAGGCGAGCACCTCCGGCCCGAGCGAGACGAAGTTGTGCTTGAGCATGCCGACCCAGCGCCGCGGCAGCCCGTCGGACCCGCGGTCGTAGAACAGCGGCAGGATCTCGTGCTCGAGCAGCTCGTAGATGGAGGCCGCCTCCAGCTCGTCGCGGCGCTCGTCGGCGATCGACGGCTCGTCGGCGGAGGGGATCGCCCAGCCGTTGGCCCCGTCGTACAGCTCGTCCCACCAGCCGTCGCGGATCGACAGGTTGAGGCAGCCGTTCAGGGCCGCCTTCATGCCGCTGGTGCCGCACGCCTCGTAGGGGCGGAGCGGGTTGTTGAGCCAGACGTCGGCGCCGGCGACCAGCAGCCTGGCCATGCCCATGTCGTAGTCGGGCAGGAAGGCGATGCGGTGCCGCACGCTGGCGTCGCTGGCGAAGCGGGCGAAGTCGGCGATCAGGGCCTTGCCGCCGTCGTCGGCGGGATGGGCCTTGCCGGCGATCAGCAGCTGGATCGGCCGCTCCGGGTCCAGCAGCAACCGGGTGAGCCGGTCCGGGTCGCGCAGCAGCAGGGTGAGCCGCTTGTACGAGGGCACCCTGCGGGCGAAGCCGACGGTCAGGACGCCGGGGTCGAAGGCCCGGTCGACCCAGGAGAGCTGCCCGTCGACCACGCCACGGGCCCGCCAGGCCGCGGCGAGGCGCCGGCGAACGTCGCCGACCAGGCGCTCGCGCGCCAGGCAGCGGATCCGCCAGATCTCCTCGTCGGGCACGTCGGCCAGGGCGCCCCAGTCACGGCCGGCGTACGCGAACCCGGTGCCCAGGTGGCGCTCGAACAGCTCGGACCACTCGCGGCTGACCCAGGTGCCGGCGTGCACGCCGTTGGTGACGTGGCCGATCGGCACCTCGGCGGCCTCGAACCCGGGCCACAGCCCGCGGAACATCTTCCGCGACACCTCGCCGTGCAGGCGGCTCACGCCGTTGGCCCGCTGGGCCAGGCGGAGCCCCATCACGGCCATGTTGAACATGGAGCGGTCGCCGTCGGGCTCGGCTCCAAGGTCCATGATCTGGTCGACGGACAGGCCGGTCGAGACCCCGCCAGCGCCGAAGTAGCGCTCGATGAACGACCGTGGGAAGCGGTCGATGCCGGCCGGGACCGGGGTGTGGGTGGTGAAGATGGTGCCGGCCCTGACCGCCTCGATGGCGGTGGCGGCGTCCAGGCCCTCCTCCTGGACCAGGCGGCGGATGCGCTCGAGGCCGAGGAAGCCGGCGTGGCCCTCGTTGGTGTGGAACACCTCGGCCCTGGTGCCGAGCAGGTCAAGCGCGCGCACCCCGCCGATACCGAGCAGGATCTCCTGGCGCAGGCGGTGCTCGCCGCCGCCGCCGTAGAGCCGGTCGGTGACCGCCCGCTCGGCCGGGGCGTTCTCGTCGACGTCGGAGTCGAGCAGCAGCAGGGGGACGCGGCCGACCTCCGCCCGCCAGATCTGGGCGTGGAGGGTCGCGTCCGGCAGGCCGACACTGACCAGCAGGGGCTTGCCGTCGGCGTCGGTGAGCAGTTCGAGCGGGAGCTCGTGAGGGTTGAACGCGGGATAGGACTCCTGCTGGCGGCCGTCGGCGGTGAGGATCTGCCTGAAGTACCCGGAGCGGTAGAACAGGCCCACACCGACAAGGGGGACGCCCAGGTCGCTGGCTGCCTTGAGGTGGTCGCCGGCGAGCACGCCGAGGCCGCCGGAGTACTGCGGCATGACCTCGCTGATGCCGAACTCGGGTGAGAAGTAGGCGAGCGCCGCCGGCGCGTCGGGCAGGCTCTGGTACCAGCGTGGCTCGGTCAGGTAGCGATCAAGGTCGTCGAGGGCGACGGCCAGCCGGTCCAGCAGGTCCGGGTCGGCCGCGGCCCGCTCGAGCTGCGCCAGGTCGGCCTCGTTGAGCATGCGCAACGGGTTGTGGCCTGAGGCCTCCCAGCCGTCCGGGTCCATGGCCGCGAACAGGTCCTGCGTGGGCGGGTGCCAGCTCCAGCGCAGGTTGCGAGCCAGGACGCGCAGTGGCTCGAGGGCCGTGGGCACGGTGGGCAGCACGGTGATGCGTCGTAGCGGTCTCATAACGCCCGACTATACAAGCGCGCTGAACGGCGGTTCGCGCCATGGGGCCGCCGGGGCGGTCGTCATCAGCAACAATGCGGCCTTACTGGTTCGCATGGGCTAGCTAGGGTAGAAGCAATGGTTTACCCGCCATTGCAGCCTGGCGAAACTGAAGGGGGGTCCGGGGCTCAAGTAGCGGAGCGGTAGCCCCGGATGAACAGATACCGAGGGGGGCCGGATAGCCGCCCGGAGCGCGATGGTAGGTTGCTGCCCATGATCGGACGAATCGTGATCGAGGACGTCAGGCCGCAGTCCGACTGCGGCCGATGGCCTGCCAAGGCGGTCGCAGGGGAGACCGTGCCGGTCGAGGCCACCGTGTTCCGTGACGGCCACGGCATCATCGCCGCCGCCGTCCGGCTGGTCGGCCCGGAAGACAAGCGCGGCCAGCTGGTGCCCATGACCGAGGTGGGCCAGGGGATGGACCGCTGGCGCGCCGAGGTGACCCTGCCGCGCACCGGCAGCTGGTGGTTCACCATCGAGGCGTGGGCCGACCAGATCGCCACCTGGCACCGCGACACCTGGAAGAAACTGGACGCCGGGCGCGACGTCGGCCTCGAGCTGGAAGAGGGGGCGCTGCTGTTTGAGCGCGCCGCCAAGGGCGTGCCCCCGCAGCACCGGCCCCTGCTCGCCGAGGTCGCCGCCGGGCTGCGCCGCGACGACCACGACCCCGCCGAGCGCCTCGCCGCCGCCTCCGACGGCGGCGTCACCGAGCTGCTGGAGCGCCACCCGCTGCGCGACGCGACCCGCTCCAAGCGGCTGGGCATCTGGGTCGACCGGCCGCGTGCCCTGTACGGCTCCTGGTATGAGTTCTTCCCGCGTTCGGAGGGGGCGACCCAGACCGCCGGCGGCACCCTCAAGCAGGCCGCCGAACGCCTCCCCGGGATCGCCGCGATGGGCTTCGACGTGGTCTACCTGCCACCGGTCCACCCGATCGGCCAGGCCCACCGCAAGGGCCCCAACAACACCCTCGAGATCGGCCCCGACGACCCTGGCAGCCCTTGGGCGATCGGCGGCGAGGCCGGCGGCCACGACGCCATCCACCCCGATCTCGGCACGATCGACGACTTCGACGCGTTCGTCGCCCGCGCCAACGAGCTGAACCTGGAGGTGGCGCTCGACTACGCCCTGCAGTGCTCGCCCGACCACCCCTGGGTCAAGGAGCACCCGGAGTGGTTCCACATCCGGCCGGACGGCTCGATCGCCTACGCCGAGAACCCGCCAAAGGTGTACCAGGACATCTACCCGCTGAACTTCGACAACCCGGATGCGGAGGGGCTGTACGCGGCCTGCAAGGCCGTGCTCGACCACTGGATCGCCCACGGCGTGCGCATCTTCCGGGTCGACAACCCGCACACCAAGCCGGTGCAGTTCTGGGAGTGGCTGATCGCCAAGGTCAAGGCCGAGCACCCGGACGTGATCTTCCTGGCCGAGGCGTTCACCCGCCCGCCCATGATGCGCGTCCTGGCCAAGGTGGGCTTCACCCAGTCGTACACCTACTTCACCTGGCGCAACGGCAAGGCGGAGCTGGAGGACTACCTGAGCGAGCTGACCGGCAGCCAGGTGGCCGAGTACATGCGGCCCAACTTCTTCGTCAACACCCCGGACATCCTCCACGCCTACCTGCAGCACGGCGGGCTGCCGGCCTTCAAGATCCGGGCCGTACTGGCCTCGACGATGTCGCCCTCATGGGGGGTGTACTCCGGGTACGAGCTGCTCGAGAACCAGCCGCTGCGGCCCGGCTCGGAGGAGTACCTCAACTCCGAGAAGTACCAGTACCGGCCGCGTGACTACACCCGCGCGCCGCTCGGACCCTACCTGGCACGGCTGAACGAGATCCGGCGCGCCCACCCGGCGCTGCACTGGCTGCGCAACCTCCGCTTCCACCTGGCCGACTCGCCCGACGTGATCGCCTACTCCAAGCGCCACGGCGACGACACCGTGCTGGTGGTCTGCAACCTCGATCCGGCGAATGCCCACGACACCTTCGTCCACTTGTGGATGCCCGCGCTCGGGCTGCCGTGGGAGGCCGCCACCTACGACGTCCGCGACGAGCTGACGGGCGCGACCTGGACCTGGCACGGCACCTCCAGCTGGATCCGCCTCGATCCCGGCGCCGAGCCCGCCCACATCTTCCACGTGCAGCCAAGGCTGTAAGCCATGACCGAGCTGGAACGCGCGCTGGTCGAGTTCCTGCCCAGGCAGCGCTGGTTCGCCGGCAAGGGCCGCACCGTGGTCGAGACCAGGGTGGAGGCGTCGGTGTCGCTACGGACGCCGCTGCCGAGCCTCAGCCTGATGGTGGTGGAGGTGGCGTTCGCCGACGGCGGGCAGGACCGCTACGCCGTGCCGGTCGGCCACGACCGCGGCCCGGAGGCGCGGCAGCTGGCCACCAGCGATCCCGAGGCGGTGATCCTGGAGACCAGGGGGGCGCGTGCCGGGATCTTCTACGACATGGTCGCCGACGAGCGGCTCGGCGCGGTCTTCCTGGACCTGATCGACAAGGCGGAGACGGTGCAGGAGCTCCGCTTCCACAAGCTGCCCGAGTGGAGCGACTCGTTGCGCGGTCCGGGCCGGCCGCTCGCCGCCGAGCAGTCCAACACCTCGCTGGTGTTCAGCGACCGCTTGATCCTCAAGCTGTTCCGCCGGCTGCAGCCGGGCGTCAACCCCGAGCTGGAGGTGACCAGGGCCCTGGTCGGCGCGGGCTTCAAGGCCTGCGCGCCGCCGCTCGGCTGGGTCGAGGGGCTCGGTTCGACCCTGGCGATCCTGCAGCCGTACTTCGCCGGCAGCGTCGAAGGCTGGAAGCTCGCGACCGACCGGGCCACCGACCACCTCAGGGCCGGAGCGGCCGCCGACAACTTCACCGGTGAAGCCCGCGAGCTGGGCGTGCTCACCGCCGAGATGCACGCCGCCCTGGCCGCCGCCCTGCCGGTGGTGGCGGCGGCAGAGCCCGACCTCGGCGCCCATTTCCGCCTGCTCGGCCAGCTCAGCCAGCTGGCCGTGACCGTGCCAGAGCTGGCGCCGTACCGACACGGCATCGAGTCGGTGCACGCCGAGGCGCAGGCCGCCGGGGAGCCTCGGTATCTCCAGCGCATCCACGGCGACTACCATCTCGGCCAGGTGCTGCGGAGCGACCAGGACTGGGTGGTGATCGACTGGGAGGGCGAGCCAGCCCGCAGCCTGGAGGAGCGCCGCCGCCTCGCCAGCCCATTGCGTGACGTGGCCGGGATGCTCCGCTCCTTTGACTACGCGGCCTCCTATCCGCTGCTGCTCGGTGAGCACGCCGGGGCGGAGCCGCCGGCGGGCGACGGGACGGCGTGGGTGGAGGCCAACCGGGCGGCGTTCCTTGACGCCTACGTCGGCCGCGCCGCCGACGGCGGCTGGCTGCCTGCCTCCTACGATCTCGAGTTGCGAACCTACGAGCTGGACAAGGCGGTGTACGAGGTGATGTACGAGGCCAGGCATCGGCCGGGCTGGGTCGGCATCCCACTCGGCGGCATCCGCCGGCTGCTCGGGAGCTGAGCCATGACCACTGCCAGCATCGGCAAGAGCGACATCGCGCGGCTGGTCCGCGGCGAGCACCACGAGCCCCATCGGGTGCTCGGCCCGCACCCGCAGGACGGCCAGGTGGTGATCCGTGCCTGGCGGCCCGACGCCACCGCGGTGACCGCGCTGGTCGGCGCCGAACGCGTCGAGCTCGACCAGGTCCACCCGGCCGGGCTGTTCGAGGGCGCGGTCGAGCGGAGCCGCGTCCCCGCCTACCAGCTCGAAGTGAGCTACCAGTCGGGCACCTACACGCTCGACGACCCGTACCGGTTCCTGCCCACCATCGGCGAGCTCGACCTCCACCTCGTCGGCGAGGGTCGCCACGAGGAGCTCTACGAGACGCTCGGCGCGCACGTCCGCACGATCGACGGCGTCACCGGGACGTCGTTCGCGGTGTGGGCG
>DATLQA010000307.1:0-16127 GCA_035535495.1 Actinomycetota bacterium
CCGCTCGCCCCCGGCGCCGCCGGGCCGCCGGCGGGCTGCTAGGGCAGCTCGTGGAAGCCGATGTCCAGCTCCTGGATGGCCTCCCGGACGGCGGGGACGAGCTGGGCGGCGGTCGGCGGCCGCTCACGGCTGGCGGCCAGCTGGAAGTAGAGGCTCCGCAGCAGGCTGGCGGTGTTGTACCTGGCGGCCGCCTCGGACGGGGAACGCGGGGCTTCCTTCCACGTCTCGTGCCCGGCGGGGTCGGTCAGGCCGGCCAGCCACTGCTTCAGCTCCTCCACGCCGAGCGGCTTGAAGCGGAAGATGGTCCGTACCGTGTAGGCCAGCCACTCGTCCTCGTAGTACCGGAACGGCTCGTCCACCGGTGCGGTGATCTTCGCTCCCACCACGTCGAGGATGCGGCGCAGCGTCTCCGGGCTGAGCCGCCGGTTCAGCGCCAGCAGCCGCAGGGTCTCGGCCGCCTGCGCCAGCGCGTGCGCCCAGCCCTTTCCCGGCACGTAGCCGCGGAGGTCGCGTTCGTTCTCCAGATAGGCGACCAGCGCGTCGAGCCACGCCTGGAGCTCCTCGGGCTTCAGGAAGGCGGTCCGGTTGTCGGCCTCGACCACCCGTTTGAGCAGGATCAGCGAGCCGGCCCGCAGGAACACGGTGTCGGTGTCCCGCTCGCCGAGGCCGACCTTGAGGTTGTCGACCGCCCGGCCACCCATCGCCCGCAGCGCCGGCGGCTCGTACACGCCACGCCTGACCCAGGTCTCCAGGATCTCGAGGCCGAGGGCGCGCTGGTCAGGGTCGGGGTTGGCGAGGTTGTCGAGCAGGTCGGCGGTGAGGACGTCGAGCGACGGCCGCACCGGGACCGCGAAACCGGCTTTGCGGATGCCCTGCCACAGCCCTGGGCCCGTTCGCATGTTCCCTTCCCGGTCCTGTCCTGGCGCGGCCGCGACAGCGGCCGGCGTCAAGCCCCCCAGACCCTTCCCCGATTCGTCCGTTCCTATCCGTCCAAGCACATTTCAGCAGGTCAAGGCTGCCAGACGGCATTGCCGGGCGGCGCCCACGAGCAGTTGGCGAACTCGATCAGGTTGCCGCCGTGGGTTGCCCGGATGCGTCGCAGCGCCTCGGCCACGCCACCGGCCGAGGTGTTGTCGAAGTACACCTTGCCGCCGCACCTCGTGACCAGGGGGCGGACCAGTTCGAACTCGGCGAACACGTGCTCGGCGCTGTGGTCGCCGTCCAGCAGCGCGAAGTCGATCCGGTCGACCTCGCCCCGCAGCGCCTCGAGGAAGTCGAGGCTGTCGCGGACCGAGAAGCTGACCAGGTCGGACAGGCCGGCGTTGGCGAGGTTCCGCTCGGCCAGCTTGACCACGTCGGGGTCGACGTCAACGGTCCTGACCACCGACGGGGTGCCGCCGTCCCTGAGGGCCTGGGCCAGCACGATGGTGGAGAAGCCACGGTTGGTGCCGGTCTCGATCACCACCGGGCTGCCGGAGCGGGGCAGGCTGCACAGCAGCGTGTAGTAGAGCAGGTTCCAGGACGGGTAGCCGAGCGAGAACCCGGTCCGGGCGATCGCCGACTCGAGGTCACCGGTGGCGGCCTCCTGCTCCGCCAGGTACTCATTGACCAGCAGCCTGCGGTCGTAGGCGAACATGCGGCGGTTCTTGGACGGCCGCAGCACCCAGTACAGCCGCCGGAGTGGTCCCCTCATGGCACGATGACCCGCTTTCGCCCAGCACCCCCGGCCCCGCCGCGGAGCCCGCGGAGCCACCCATCGAAGACCTGTGGAGCGGATCCTATCCAAACCGCTGTAACGGACCGCCAGCGGTGACGATCTCGAGACGATGGCCGAGGTGGTCGCCGCCGTCCGGCACCGCCGACCTGCCCTGGCCGGGCTGGGCCAGCCGCCTGCTCGCCCGGGCGGGTTGACCGGCGTTCTACGGTGGGACGGTGGCAGGTGTGCTCGGATCCTCTGGTGAGCTGGCCGGCGAGGCGCCGGCGGCGTCCTGGCGGGTCCGTGCCGCCGCCGGGATCGTCGGGCCGGTGGCCTTCACCGCCGCCTGGGCGGCCAGCACCCTGCGGCAGGACGGCTACGCGGTCGCCAGGGAGCAGCTGAGCGGGCTGGCCGCGCCGGACGCGCGGGACCCGTGGATGATGACCACCGGGTTCCTCACCCTGGGCGTCTCGGTGGTCCTGTTCGCCTCGGCCCTCGAGGAGGCGCTCGGCGGCCGCCGCCGCGCCGGACCGGGGCCGATGCTGGTCAGGCTGGCCGGCGTGGGCGCGGTCGCCGCCGGTGTCCTGCGGCGGGACCACATGTTGCTGCCCCCGCCAGGCACCGCCGCCCCGCAGTCCTGGGTCAACGACGGCCACGACCTGAGCAGCCTGGTGGTGTACGCCGCCCTGGTAGTGGCGCCGCTGGTGCTCGCCAGGCGGCTCGCCGCCGACCCGGCGTGGCGGCCGCTGGCCGCCCCCACGCTCGGCACCGGCCTGGCCAACCTGGTGCTGCTCGGGCTGTTCGCCTCCAAGGCGATCGAGCCCTGGAACGGCATCGTGCAGCGGGTCGCGGTCAGCATCCCGCTCGCCTGGACGGTGGTGGTGGCTGCCCGGCTGCTGCGCCGCTGAGCCGGGGCTTGCGCGGCCTGGTACACTCGAACATACGTTCGAGTTGGGCTGGGGAGGAGACGGGTCGAGTGTCCCTCGACGACGAGCACGAGGTGATCGACAGCCCGGCCGCCCTGTTCAGGCACCTGGTCGAGGCGCACGATCTCGCGGAGGCTCGCGACCTCGACCCGATCACCACCCCGGTGCACCCATGGCTGCGCCGGCACGCCGAGCTCGAACGGGCCGCCCGGCTGGCGGCCGCGCGCCACCGGGAGGGCGTCGCGCCGCCAGCCGTGGCGGCACCCCCGGAACCGGCCGAACCGAGCCCACCGGCACCCGCCCGGCCCCAGCCGGCCGAGGCGGCCCGCGACCCGGCGCCCACCGGCCAGCCGCGCACTCCCCCACCCGACCCGCCCGGCCAGCGACGCGAACCGCCGGACAAGGGCGCCTTCCGCGACCCGCTCGTCGAGGCGCTGGCCCGCGGCCTCGGCCGGCGCGGCCACGACGAGCGGCGGGTGCGCGCCGCGATCCGCGCCTACGTCAGCCCTGACGGGCGCCGCGGCGGCGAGGACGGCGTGCGCGCCCAGCTCATCGGCCCCCTGCTGGACACGCTGGCCGCCGAGCTCACCGGCGAGCACGCGCGGCGGAGCGGCAGACCCCAAGACGACCAGCGGCCGGCGCCGCCAAGGACGCCAGCGCCAGAGGACGACGTCATGGCGCTGGCCGACGCGGTGCAGGGCGGCCGCGGCGGGGGTGCCACCCGTGGCGGTGCCGCCTGGCCCTCGCCCGACGGCGACGACGACGTCATGGCGATCGCCAACGCGCTCCAGCGGCCCCGCCGCGGCGCCGACCGCGTGTCACGCTGACCGGAGCCAAGGATCGGCGCCGCGCCGGCGGTGTCAGGAACGGGCGCCGCGAGGCAGCGAGGCGAGCGCGCGCTCGGCGCGCTGGAACACCTCGTCCACGTCGCCGGTGGCGTTGACCCGCCGGACCCGGTTGGCGTAGTGGGCCAGCAGCGGGCCGGCCTCACGCCGGTAGGCGACCAGGCGGGCGACCACCGTGTCCGGGTTGTCGTCGCTGCGGCTCTCCATCCGGGCCAGGCGCGACAACCGCGCCGACGCCAGCTCGTCCGGCACCACCATCTCCAGCAGCAGCTGGACGCGGCGGTCGCTGTCCTCGAGAAAGGTGTCCAGCTCCTGCGCCTGTCTGGTGTTGCGAGGGAAGCCGTCCAGGATGAAGCCGTCGTCGCCGAGCGCCTCGGTCACCACCTGGAAGGCCACCCGGTCGGGGACCACCTGGCCGCGGCCGACCTGCTCGGCGACGTGGTGGGGATCGCCCTGGTCGACCGAGGCCCGCAGCAGCTGGCCGGAGGAGATATGGGGCACACCGAGCCGCTCCGCCAGGAAGGCGCCCAGCACGCCCTTGCCCGCGCCTGGTGGCCCGAGCAGCAGCACACGTCGTAGGTCGCTCATCAGGTGGACCCTCTCATGGTAACGGTCGTCATGCTCGCGGTCCGACAACGCGGAGCGAATGATGGCACGGGACCCACGCTCAGCTCACGTTCACGCCGATGAGCCGGCCGATCCCGAAGGTGGCCACGGCGGCCAACCCGCCAACGGCGAGCTGGCGCAGCGCGGACGCGGCCAGCGGCCGCCCGGTCAGCACGCTGATGCCCGCGCCCACGGCGAACAGGGCCGCCGCGGAGACCACCCCGGCGGCGACCAGCGCGCCGGTCCCGTCCGCGACCAGCAGGGGCACCAGCGGCACCGCCGCCCCGCCGGCGAAGGCGACGAAGCTGGAGGTCGCCACCCCCCACGGCGAGCCCAGCTCGTCCGGGTTGAGGCCGAGCTCCTCGCGGGCCATGGTGTCAAGGGCGCTGGAGCGGTCGCGCATGATGCGGGCGGCCATCGCCTCCGCCTCGGCCTTCCCGATCCCCTTGGCGCGGTAGATCAGCGCCAGCTCGTTCGCCTCCTCCTCGGGCATCACCTCGATCTCCTCGGCCTCGAGCGCGATCTCGCGCTCGAACAGCTCCCGCTGGGACGAGACCGAGATGAACTCGCCGGCACCCATCGAGAACGCCCCCGCCAGCAGCCCGGCCAGCCCGACCAGGAGGACCACGCGGCTGCTGGCCTGGCCGCCCGCCACCCCCATGATCAGGGCCAGGTTGGACACCAGGCCGTCGTTGACGCCGAAGACCGCCGCGCGGAAGGCGCCGGAGGCGTCCCCGCGGTGCCAGCGCTCGCCGCGCACGATGCCGCCCGCCCGCACGCTCGCCGGGGTCAGCCCGGCCAGCACGCGGGCGTGAATGCGCTCGTCGGTGGCCATCGACCGGGAGGCCTCTGGCACCTGGTCGTAGTGGCCGGCGTCGGCCATCTCGGCCCGCTGGATCAGCGGGAACACCGTGTCAGGGCCGAAGCGCCTTGCCAGCCACGCGAGCAGCCGCGTCCGGAGCCGACGACGGTGGTCGGCAGGACCGGGCTCCGGCTCGCCGAGCTCCACCAGTTTCGCCGCCCAGTGGCTGGCGTGTCGCTCCTCCGCCGCGGCCAGCTCCAGGAAGATCTCGCGCCGCTCCCCGGCGGCCCGCTCCGCCAGGGCACGGTACATCGCGGCACCGTCCATCTCGTCGGCCCAGTGCTCGCGGAACTCCTCCGCCTTGCCCCGCTCCTCCGCCCTGCCCCGCATGCGGTTCGTCTCCCCGGGATCGCCGAGGCCGGCCTCGGCGCCGACGCCCTACCCGGCGCGGCTGGCGTGCCGGGCACCTGCGAGTGTTGGCCCTTCTCGTCGGGCTCGCAACCCTGGCGGCGGGCCGCTCAGGCCGTCGCCGGCCGCACGGCGTCCTCGGCCCGGTCCTCGCGCACGCCCGCGGCACGCAGCGCGTCCAGGGCGCGGTCGCCGTCGTCGGGCGCCACGTTGACGGCGCGGACGGCGTCGGTGAGCACCACCACGGCATAGCCGGCGGCACGGGCGTCCAGCGCGGTCGCCTTGACGCAGTAGTCGATCGCGAGCCCGACCGTCACCACCCGGCGGACGCCACGCTTGACCAGGAAGTCCGCCAGCTCCGGCGTCCACCCGGTGTAGCCGTCCAGGTCGCGGTCGCGGCCCTTGAACACCTGGAAATCGGCGTCCACCCGGAGGTCGGGGTGGAACTCCCAACCGGGCGTGCCCTCGACGCAGTGGGGCGGCCATGGACCGCCCTGCTGGGCGAAGGAGGAGTGGTCGGCGGGGTGGGTGTCCTGGGTGGTGACCACCGTGGTGAAGCGCGGTGCCAGCCGGTTGATCACCGGCACCACCTGGTCGCCCTCTGGGACCGCGAGGCTGCCGCCAGGGCAGAAGTCACGCTGCACGTCGACGACGATCAGGGCGTCGTCCGGGTCGGGGGTGAACGCCATCTCGAAGCTCCTTTGTCCTGGTTCTTCAGTCATTGTCCGGCTTCTTCGTAAGGGGTGGCTGCTTGCGTCGGCTGCGCACCGGTTGACCACGCCGCCAACGGCTGGCAGCCTGGACATCCACATGATTGCACCGTCGGCGAGCGGGTCGGCGGCCGCGCGTGCCCGCTGGGGCCCGGCCGCCCTCACCACCCGTGCCTGCGCGCCGATGGGCCTGGGCACCGGCAACTCCGCCACCGGCCGCCCGCCCTGTCTCTAGGGCCGCGGCGCGACCCCGCCCGATTCTCCGAGGGACAAGCAGCGCCCCCCCGGACCCCCAGGGGCGGGAGACCGCGGCCCATTCCGGCCACCACGGCGGCCCGATCCAGGGTCGCCCACGCCGACCGGCGCGACCGGCGCCCGGCCCGTCCCTCAAGGAGGCTACCCATGGCCGACCGGGACCACATCCTGGTCACCACCGACTGGCTGACCGAGCATCTCGACGACCCGTCCATCCGTATCGTCGAGGTCGACGAGGACACCGACGCCTACCACCGCGGTCACATCCCCGGCGCGGTCGCGGTCAACTGGACCGCGGACCTGCAGGACCCGCTGCGCCGCGACTTCGTCAGCGCGGAGTCGTTCGCCAAGCTGCAGGACAACCTCGGCATCGGCAACGACACCACCGTGGTCCTGTACGGCGGCAACAACAACTGGTTCGCGGCGTACGCCTACTGGTACTACAAGGTGTATGGCCACGATGACGTCCGCCTGCTCGACGGCGGCCGCAAGCTCTGGGAGCTGGAAGGCCGCGAACTCACCACCGAGGCCCCCGTCGCCAAGGCGAGCAGCGGCTACCAGACCAGCGAGCCCGACCTGTCCATCCGTGCCTTCCGCGACCAGGTCTGGCGCGACTACCTCGGCAGGGACGGGGCGGCGCTGGTCGACGTCCGCTCGCCCGAGGAGTTCCGGGGCGAGAAGCTCGCCCCCGACCACCTGCCTCAGGAGGCCGCGCAGCGGCCCGGGCACATCCCGGGCGCGGTGAACGTCCCCTGGGCCAAGGCGGTCGACGGCAACACCGGGAAGTTCCTCACCGAGGAGCAACTCGGGGAGCTGTACGGCGGGCAGGGAGTGACCCCGGACAAGGACGTGGTGGCGTACTGCCGCATCGGGGAGCGCTCCGCGCACACCTGGTTCGTCCTCCACGAGCTGCTCGGCTACCAGCGGGTCCGCAACTACGACGGCTCCTGGACCGAATGGGGCTCCCTGGTCGGCGTGCCGATCGAGCGGTGAGTCAGGACCGGGGGCGGCCGTGGCCGCCCCCGGCTCCGCACCGGGTCACCGGTCGGGAAGGGTGAACCAGAAGACGGTGCCGCCACCCTCGCGTGGCTCGAACCAGATCCGCCCGCCGTGCCGCTCGACGATCCGCTTGCACAGTGCCAGCCCGATGCCGGTGCCGGCGTACTGGTCGGGCGGGTGGAGCCGTTCGAACATGCGGAAGATCCGCTCGCGGTGCTTCGGCTCGATGCCGAGGCCGTCGTCGCTGACCGAGAGGCGCCAGGCGCCGGCGTCGCGGTCGGCGCCGAGCCGCACCCACGGCTTCGGCCGGTCGTTGAACTTGACCGCGTTGGCGAGCAGGTTCTGGAGGAGCTGGCCGAGCTGGGTCGGGTCTCCCTTGACGGTGGGCAGCGGGCCGATCTCCACCGCGGCGCGGTCGCCGGCGCCGAGCGCCGCGACCGCGTCGGCGGCGAGCCGGGCGCAGTCGACCGGGACGGCCTCCAGCTCCGCCTGGCCGACCCTGGCGTAGGAGAGCACGTCGTCGATCACGGCCCGCATCCGCCTCACGCCGTCGAGGACATGGCCGATGTACTCGTCGGCGTCGTCGTCGAGCCTGCCCTGGTAGCGTCGTGCCAGCAGCTGGGTGAAGCCGGCCACCGTCCGCAGCGGCGAGGACAGGTCGTGGGAGGCGACATAGGCGAACCGCTCCAGCTCGGCGTTGGAGCGCTCCAGCTCCTCGACCCGGCGCTCCAGCTCATCCACGCTGGGCCCGCGCCGCCCGTCGCGATCGTCGTTCTCGAGCTTCTCGGTCACCGCGCCCCCGCGTCCGGGACTCCCTCCACCGGATATCGGCCGCGAGCGGCGGGTTCCTGAACCCGCCGACGGCGGGCGGCCTCGCCTGCCGGCTCAGGCCTGCGGGCGCGAGGTGTCGTCGGGCGGCGGCAGCGCGCGGTGACCGGTGCTGTCCTTCGGCGCTTGGCCGTTGTCGGTCGCCGGCCGCCAGGTGGCGGTGGTCCGCGGCATCAGGCGCAGCTCGCCCCAGCGCCGCTCGCCGGACGCGCGCAGCTGCCTGGACGCCAGGCGCGCGGCGAAGACGGAGCCGACCAGGGGCGCGACCACCTCGGGGATGACCACCCGGGCGAAACGGGCGGGGACGATCGCGGCGATGCGGGTCGCGGTGCGGCGCACCGCCGCCCGGGGCAGGGCGCCGCGCAGCGAGCGCTGCCGCAGCGTGGCGAAGCCGCCCGCGGCCTGCACCTCGCCGAGCACCTCGGCGACCAGCTCACGCGGGGTGAGGGCGCGCTGCCCGGCGAGCGCGCCGAGGTCGGCCCTGAGCTTCGCCTCGATGGCGAACAGCACCAGCACCTCGGCGAGGGCGGTCACCCCGACCGTGCCGAGGGCGGCGCCGCCGGCCGGCGGGACGGCCGCGCTCGCCACCGCGATCGCCTCCTGCGCCGCGAGGATCCCACCGATCGAGAGGGCCACCCCCGCCGCCGTCCGTGCCGCCCGGTCGATCAGGCGGCGGGCGACCTCGTCGTCGGTCAGGTCGGGGTAGCGGGCGCGGAGCTCTGCCAGGGTGGCCGGCTTGATCTGGGCGGCCGCCTCCTGCAGCAGGGGCTGGATGCCGCCGCGGGAGATCTCGCCGAGGCGGCCGCGCACGACGCCGACGGCGTCGCGGATCAGGCGCCTGGACGACCGGTCGCCCGCGGTGCTGTCCGCGGCCAGCCCTTCACCCCATGGCTCACCGGTGCGTGGATCCATCTCAACTCCTGATTCCGCCCGAACGTCGGTGCAAACGCCTTCCGGAGATCAGCGGCGGCCCGTCGAGCCGAAGCCGCCGTCCCCCCTCGGGCTCGGAGGCAGCACCGCGACCGGCCGGAAGTTGGCGCGGACCACCGGCTGCACCACCAGCTGGGCGATGCGGTCGCCGCGGCGCACCACGAACGGCTCGGTCTGGTCGGTGTTGAGCAGCACCACCCGGATCTCCCCGCGGTAGCCGGCGTCGATCGTGCCTGGCGCGTTCACCAGGGTGACCCCGTGCCGCGCGGCCAGGCCGGAGCGGGGGTGGACGAAGGCGGCGTAGCCCTCGGGCACGGCCACGGCCACGCCGGTCGACACCACGGCCCGCCCGCCGGGTGGGAGCTTCACGTCCTCGGCGGCGATCAGGTCCGCGCCGGCGTCACCCGGATGGGCGTAGCCAGGCACGGGCAGATCGGGGTCGAGTCGGAGCAACGGCAGGTCGATCTCCACGAGAAGAACCTAGCACTCGGCAACCGGTTGTGTCGGTACTCGAGCGAGGTGGTCGACCGCGAGCGACGAGGAACAAGGGAGGTAGCACTTGAATAAGAGAGGGGGCCCCGGATGCCGTGCTTCCCCTCACGGCCCCGAGGCCCCCGCCCTGGGCCCGACCGGCGCCAGCCGGGCTTGAATTACATCGATGTGATTATAGCCGGCCGGCTCCGGCTGGCAAGCACCCAGCGGCGGCGGCGCCGAAGGGACCTTCCAACCACGGCCGTCACCTGCCAATCTGGTGCGCGGCCCGGCAGTGGCAAGGAGGTGGGCGCATGGCGGAGGGGAAGCTGCTCGACCGGCTCTACGGGTTGCCCCTTGACGGCTTCATCGCCGCCCGCGACGAGGCGGCCCGGCAGCTCAAGCAGGAGGGCCAGGCCGAGGCGGCGGCGGAGGTCGCCGGGCTGCGCAAGCCGTCGGTCTCCGCCTGGGCCGTCAACCAGCTCGCCCGCCGCCACGTCGACCGCCTCGCAGAACTGCTCGAGAGCGGCGAGCGGCTGCGCGCCGCCCACCGTGCCGCCCTGGCCGGTCGGGGCGCCTCCGGGCTGGCCGCCGCCGGGCGGACCGAGCGCGGGGTGGTCGCCGAGCTGGTCGAGCTCGCCGCGAGGGAGCTGGAAGCGGCCGGGCGGCCGGCATCCCCCGGCGTGCGCGAGCGGATCGGCAACACTCTGCACGCGGCGGCGCACGACACCGCGGCGGCGGCGCTGGTCCGCCGCGGGCGGCTCACCCAGGACCTCGACCCGAGCGGCTTCGGCGACCTCGCCCTCGCCGGCGAGGAGGAGGTCGAGGGCAACGGCGAGGTGGCCACCCACCAGACCCGGGAGCGGCGCCAGACCGCCCGGCATGCCCGCGACGAAGCGCGCAAGCAGGCCAGCATCGCCGCCGACCGGGCGATCATGGCCAAGCGCGAGGCGGAGCGGCTGCGGGCCGCCGCCGCCAAAGCCGAGGACGCGGCCGCCAGGGCCCGCGCCGCGGCCGACGCCGCCACCGAGGCCGAGCGGGCCGCCTCGGAGCGGGCCGGCCGCTCCGCCGAGGCCCTCGCCGAGGCCGAGGCGCGCCTCTCGAAGGTCTAGCCGGGGTCGCTGTCGGACCGCTCATGGCCATCCCCGCTGAGCGGTGGGAGCGGTTTCGCGCCGGGTTGGCGGCCGTGCTATTTTCCCTGGCCGCAAGGCAAGGTCCAGGACGGTTCAGGTTCGCTTCGCGTCCCGCGGCCGGGCCGCCCGCGACGCTGGCAGCGGCGGCTGGCCGGCCGGGGACGAGGGGGGGAGGGACGGCGGTACATGGCTGTCGGCACGGTCAAGTGGTTCAACGCGGAGAAGGGTTACGGCTTCATCGCCTCTGGCGATCAGGGCGAGGAGGACGTGTTCGTGCATTTCAGCGCGATCCAGATGTCTGGCTACCGTGCCCTCGACGAGGGCCAGGCGGTCGAGTTCGAGGTGCTGCGCGGGCCGAAGGGCGCCCACGCGGCCAACGTGCGGCCGATCGAGTAGCGAGCTGTCGGGGCCGGCCACCGACCGCGGCAGGTAGCAGCGTGACCGGTCAGCGAGCGCGCCGGCCCCGGCGGGTGCGGAGGTAGTCGCTGACCACATAGTCGCCGAGGCGCTCGCTTGACGGCGCGAACACCCGGCCGCCGTTCAGCTCGGCCAGGGTCTCCACGAACCGTACCAGGCGGGGCTCGGTGTCGAGCATGAACACGTTGACCACCGCGCCCCGCCGCGTCAGTCGGAGCACCTCGGCAAGGGTCAACTCAATCGTCTCGCGCGACGGTGGCCACTCGAAGTGGTAGTCGCCGTTGGGGAGCATGTGCGCGGTGGGCTCGCCGTCGGTGACCACCAGCACGACCGGCTCGGCGTCGGCATGCCGGTCGAGGTGCCGCCCGGCCAGCCGCAGGGCGTGCTGCAGGTTGGTGCCCTGGACCACGTCGGGTCCCAGCTCGGCCAGCTCGCCAGGTCGCAGGGTCCGCGCCAGCGAGGAGAACCCGACGATCTGCAGGGCGTCCTGGGGGAACCGGGTGGTGACCAGGCTGTGCAGGGCCAGGGCGGTGGCCTTGGCCGGCCCCCAGGCGTCGCGCAGCAGCATCGAGTAGGAGAGGTCCACCAGCAGGCTGATCGCTGCCGCGCTGCGCCGCTCGGTCTCCTGGACCTCGAAGTCGTCGGCCCGCAACGCCACCCTGGCCCGCTCCTGCCGCCCCGGACCCGGTGCCGACGTGGCGACCGGCGGCCGCTCGGCGGCGCCCCGCAGGACCGCGTTGCGGACCGTGCCGACCACGTCGATCGGCTGCTCGTCGCCGAAGCGCCAGGGCCGCGAGGCGCCGGTCGGCTCCCCGGTGACGCCGGCTCTGGCCGCCTCGTGGTCGCCGCGGTCGCGCGCCTCGATCTGCCGGAAGATGCGCTGCAACGCCGCCAGGCCGATGCGCCGCACCGCCTTCGGGGTGAGCCGCAGGTCGCCGTGGTCGCGGCTGAGCCAGCCCTGCTCGGCCAGCTCCCGTTCCAGGGCCCGGAGGGCCTCCACGTCCTCGACCGCGCGCCGCCCGAGCACGCGTTCCAGCGCCTCGCGGTCCACGTCGTCAAGGGACGCGCCCGGGTAGCGCTGGCCGAGACTGGCCTCCAGGCCCTCCAGGTCGGCCAGCTCCTCCAGCGCCGTGGTGGCGTCGCCGAGGCCGAGCGGCTGCTCGCCGCTGAACGGCACGCCCTGGCCCCACGGCAGGTCGGGGCGGCGCCCCTGCAATGCCCTGGCCAGCCGGTCCAGCTCGCCCTGGAGGCCGGGGTCGCCGAAGGCCGCCTCGGCGAGCCCGGCCAGCTCGGCGCGCTGCTCCGGGGTGAGCGAGGCCAGCAGCCGGCTGGCCGCCGCCGACCGCCTGGCGAGCGCGTCGACCAGCTCCTCGAGGTTGCGCGGCCGCTCCGGGAAGAGGTCCCCGTAGCGCTGCATGAACTGGTCGAAGGCGGCGGTGGTGTCCTCGCCGCGGGCGTCCGCGTCCAGCATGGCGTTCAGCTCGGACAGCATGCTCCGGACCCGCTCCATGTCCTGGGGGCTCGCCCCGGCGAGCGCGTCGCGCATCCCCTTGAAGCGGCTGTCCAGCAGCTCGCGCCGGAGCAGGTCGCGGATCTGCTCGTAGAGGTCGGCGGCCTCTGGCGAGCGCCAGTCGCGGTCGGCCAGCTGGCGGACGGCGGCGGCGGTGTCGCCTGGGAGCTGGTCCAGCTCCACCTCGTCGAGCCGGGCCTGGTCGGACGGGTCGGCCGCGAGCACCGCCCGCTCGGCGTCGAGGGCCCGGTCGAGCAGCTCCCGGACGCGGTCGAGGGTACCGCCGAGGTTGCCCTGGCGGGTCAGGGCCCGGCGGCGCTGGCGCACCTGGCGGAGCAGGTCGCCGAGGCCGCGCAGGCCGGGCATGCCCTGGCGCTGCAGCGCGGCCAGGGCGTCACCCGGCCGCGAGCCCGCCAGCACCCGCTCCCCCAGCCGGTCGACCGCCTCGCCGAGGTCGAACGGCGGCTCCAGCGGGTCGGGGCCGCCGCGCCAGCGGCCGTAGCGGTAGCTCATCCGCCGTACACCGAGCGGCCGGGCAGCTCCTCCTTGGCCAGGCGCTTGGCCAGGTGGAGGCCTTCCAGCACGAACTCGAGCGCGGCCGCCGCCAGCCCGGGGGTCTCGGCGCCCTCGTCGTCGCCGAGCCGGCGCAGCAGCTGCGCCAGCCCTGGCACCGGCCCGACCCGGCGGAGCAGCTCGGCGGCTGGCACCCCTTCGCCGGTCTCCACCGTGCGGCCGTCGTCGAAGCGGCGCAGCAGCCCGGAGAGATCGGCCCCGGCGACCCGACTGCGGTAGGTCTCGGCCACCGCCCGCTTCAGCAGGTGCTTGAGGAGGTCCAGTTCGCGGCCCTCCTCGAACTGGTCGAACTCGACCTTGCCCAGCGCGGTCGGGACGGTGGCGGGCAGGTCCACCACCCGCACCACCGGCACCCGCTCGCCGGTGACCGCGGCGCGCCTGACCGCCGAGGCGGCGGCGGTCTCGGCGGCGGCGATGGCGAAGCGCGCCGACACGCCGGAGCGGGCGTCGATCTGCGGCGCCTCGCGCACCGCGCGGGTGAAGCGCGCGATCACCTCGAGCACGTGCTGCGGCATCACCGGCCGGCCGAGCTCGTCGCCGTCCCAGGCCAGCACCGCCTCCTGGCGGATCAGGCGGAGCTCGTCGTCGAGCCGGAGCGGGTAGTGGGTGCGGATCTCGGCACCGAAGCGGTCCTTGAGCGGCGTGATGATCCGCCCGCGGTTGGTGTAGTCCTCGGGGTTGGCGCTGGCCACCAGGAGCAGGTCGAGCGGGAGCCGGAGCTGGTAGCCGCGGACCTGGATGTCGCGCTCCTCCAGCACGTTGAGCAGGGCGACCTGGATGCGTTCGGCCAGGTCGGGAAGCTCGTTGACGCTGAAGATGCCGCGGTTGGTCCGTGGCACCAAGCCGTAGTGGATGGTCTCCGGGTCGCCGAGGGTGCGGCCCTCGGCGACCTTGATCGGGTCGACGTCGCCGATCAGGTCGCCGACGCTGGTGTCGGGGGTGGCGAGCTTCTCGCCGTAGCGCTCGGAGCGGTGGCGCCAGGTGACCGGCAGGTCGCCGCCGAGCTCGGCCAGCCTGGTCCGGCAGGCGCCGCACACCGGCGCTTCCGGGTGGTCGTTGATCTCGCAGCCGGCCACCACCGGGGTCCACTCGTCGAGCAGGTGGACCAGCGAGCGGATCAGTCGCGTCTTGCCCTGCCCGCGCTCGCCGAGCAGGACCATGTCGTGGCCGGCGAGCAGGCCACGCTCGAGCTCGGGCAGGACGGTGTCGTCGAAGCCGACGATGCCGGGGAACCGCGGCCCGCCGGCGGCGAGCCGGGCGAGCAGGTTGGCGCGCACCTCTTGCTTGACCGTGCGCGGGTGGTGCCGCCCGGCCTCGCGCAGCGCGGCCAGGGTGGTCGGGCCGGGCGCGGCCACGCCGTCGCTCATGGGGGCTCCTTTACGAAACGCTCGGTGGCCTCCGCCGCTCCTCAGTCCAGCCAGCGCGCGGCTCCGGCCACCTCACGACTTACAACCTTACGTGTGGCCTCCACGGTGCGCTCGATCCGCCCTGCCCGCAACCACTACTGGCGGGGCGGCGGTGGGCGGCGCCAGGCGGCCTTGCCGAGCAGGCGGAAGCCGGACAGGACGGCGGGGGTGAGGTGCTCCAGGCCGGGCTCGGCCAGCGCGGCCGTGACCGTGCGGGGGTCGAGCGGGCGGTTGCAGGCGGCCACCTCGAGCGGCACGTCGGTGTGGATCGCCATCAGCTCGCGGTTCAGCTCGTAGGTGGCGCGGTGGGTGACCAGCGCCTCCGCCACCCAGCTGCCGAGCAGCCTGGCCACCCCGACGGGGTCGGCCATGGCCGCCTCGACGTTCGGGTAGGCGGCCAGCAGGCGGGCGGCGGTGACCGCGCCGATGCCGCGCACCCCTGGCAGGCAGTCCGAGGAGTCACCGCGCAGCGCGGCGAACGCCTGGTACTGGGCCGGGCCGACGCCGTACCGGGCGCGCAGCCAGCTCGGTGAGACCTGCTGCAGGCGCCCGCCGCCGACCATCAGCCACACCTGCACCGTGGGGCTGACCAGCGCGAAGGCGTCCTGGTCGCCGGTTGCCAGCGCCGCGGCGACGGTGTGGCGGGTGGCCAGCGCCGCGGCGGAGCCGAGCACGTCGTCGGCTTCCAGCCCGGCGGGGATCGCGACGGCCAGCCCGAGCCGGGCGACCAGCGGAGGCAGCCCGCCGAGGAACTCGACCAGGGTGTCCTGCTTGGGCGGGCGGGCCGACTTGTAGGCGGCGAAGCGCTCGCGGCGCAGCGAGCGGGCCGGGTCGTCGAAGCCGACCACGCAGGCGGTCGGGCGGATGGCCACGGCGATGCGGGCGAGCATGGCCACGAAGCGGGCGACCGCCTCGCCGGGCTCCGCCTCGGCACCGCCGACGGCGTGGAAGGCCCGGTGGGCGAGGCCGTTGCCGTCCACCGCGAGCAGGTTGGGGGTCGGCCGCCGCCGGGTCCACCGGCGCCGCGGCGGGACGGCCATCGCCGGCGCCGCCCCGTCGGGCACGGAGAAGAGCCGGAGGTCGTCACCGGCGGACATGGCGGCCATAGGGAACAGATTGACACATCCGTTCGACAGGGTCGGCCCGGTTCGTGCTCGGGCGCCCGGCTCAGGCGTCCGACGTGCGCGGCGCGGCCGCCGGGGACGGCCGCAGGCCGTTGAGGTGGTGGGTGAGCATCCCGTCGACCAGCTCCTCCGGGCCCATCGGCCAGAGGAAGCCCGGCATGGAGATGAGCAGCGAGGTGACCCCGTGGACCATGGCCGCCTCGTCGCCGTGATGCGGGCGCGCAGCAGCGCCTGGCGGCGGTCGGAGCTGCGCAGCGCGGCCGCGTCTTCGGTCCAGTAGGAGGCGACCTGGGCGGCGTCCGGCTCGCGCCGCAGGCGCTCGGTGAGGGCGCGGCCCTCGGCCAGCGCAAACTAACGCCCGAGGGTCATAAGACCCCCGGGCGTTAGGCCCCCCCTGGCACGTCCTGGCCCGCCCCAGCGGGCCGGTCTGTCAGGCCAGCGCGGTCAACCGGCGCCGGCGGGCGGTCTCGTCGACCGGCTGGATCGCG
>DATLQA010000308.1:0-3539 GCA_035535495.1 Actinomycetota bacterium
CGACGAGGAAGCCCTGGAGCTGCTCGTCGGCCTGTCGGCCACCTCCACCGAGCCCGCCCGCCGGCTGGCCGAGCTGGCCGGCACGGCCGCGGGCCGGCCAGCGGTGCGCCGTCTGCTCGAGGCCGAGGGAGGCACCCTGGACCGGCTGGCCGAAACAGACCCGGAGTTCGCCGAGGCCTTCGCCGCCTACCAGCGGGAGTTCGCCTGCCGGGCGCTCCGCTACGAGATCGCCGACCCGTCCATCGCGGAGACGCCGGAGCTCACCCTGCGGCTGCTCGCCGACCAGCTCGCCCACGGCTACGATCCGGCCGCCGACGCGTCGGCGCTGGGCAGCCGGAGGGCAACCGCGGCCGCCCGGGCCCGGACGGCCCTCGCCGGGCGGCGCCCCGAGGACCGCGAGCGCTTCGAGCGGGCCCTGGCCCGCGCCGAGCGGGCCTACCCGGTGCGCGAGGACAACGAGTTCTTCACCACGAGCGTCCCGCTTGCGCTGCTGCGCTACCGGGTGCTGGAGATCGGCCGGCGCCTGGCCGCCCGCGGCCAGCTCGACCGGCGCGACGACATCTTCTTCCTGACACTGGACGAGACGCGGGCGGCGCTGGGTGACGGCCAGGCCCGGCGAGCGCTGGTCAGCCGCCGTAGGGGGGAGCGGGCCTTCATCGAGCAGCACCCGGGGCCGGCCACCTACGGCAAGGACCCCGGGCCGCCACCCCCGCTGGACGCCCTCCCGGCCGAAGCCAGGTTCACGATGACCGCGCTGCTGTGGTATATCGACCGCATCTTCGAGGCTGCGACGTCCAGCCAGGTCCAGCAGACGGGGATCCGGGCCCTCGGCGGGATCGCCGCCTCGCCGGGCCGGCACACCGGTCCGGTCCGGGTCGTCATGGACGAGTCCGAGTTCGGCAAGCTGCGGCCGGGTGACGTGCTGGTCTGCCCGGTCACCTCGCCGGTGTGGTCGGTGCTGTTCCCCAGCGTGGGGGCGCTGGTCACCGACACCGGCGGGCTGCTGTCGCACCCGGCCATCATCGCCCGCGAGTACGCCGTTCCGGCCGTGGTCGCCACCGGCAACGCGACCACCCTCCTGCGCGACGACCAGGTCGTCACCGTCGACGGCGGGGCCGGCCGGATCGAGGTGCAGCCTTGACCACACCGGCCGCGGCGCCGGCGATCGGAGCGCCGCTCGCCTATCTCGGTGAGGCGGTGGCCGCCGCGGCCGTGGTCCAGACCGCCGGGCGCCTGGGGGTCCTCGCCCGGCTGGACGGCGCCCCAGCGAGGACCGCCGAGCTGACGGACGCCTGCGAGATCAGCGAGCGTGGCGCCCGGCTGCTCCTTGGCGCCCTGGCCGGGCTGGGCCTGGCCGAGGCCGTCGGGGGCGGCGCCTGGCGGGCCGCCCTTCCCGATCTGGCCGGGCTGGCGGGCACGGCCGGGATGTGGGCGCACCTGGCCGAGGCGCTCCGCGAGGACCGGCCGCTGCTTCGCGGCGACACACCCGAGGGCGCGGCCGCCTTCTACCCGGGCGCGGTCAGCCACCTCGGGGCGATGCTGTCGGCGGTCGCGGAGCGGGCGGCGAAGCTGCTGCCGCCGGCCGGGCGGGTGCTGGACGCGGGCGCCGGCGCGGCACCCTGGAGCCTGGCCGTCGCCGCCCGCGACCCCGCCTGCCTGGTCACCGCCGTCGACCTGCCGGCCGTCGTGCCCGCCACCCGCCGGGCGGTGCGCAGCGCGGGCCGCGAGCGGCAGTTCCGCTTCCTCGCCGGCGACCTGTACGACGTCGACCTGGGGCGCGGCGTCTACGACCTGGCCATCGCGGGCAACCTCTGCCACCTGTTCAACGGGGACGCGAACCGCCGCCTGCTCGGCCGCCTGTACGACGCGCTCGCTCCTGGCGGACGGCTCGCCGTCATGGACGTGATCCCCGACGAGGAGCCAAGGCCGCGCTGGGTCGCCCTCTACGAGCTCGGCCTGTTCCTGCGCACCGCCAGCGGCCGGGTTCATCCGCTGGCGGCCTACCTCGACTGGCTCCACGACGCCGGCTTCGAGCCGCCCGAGCAGCACCATCTGGTCGACCAGGCCCAAGCCGTCCTGCTCCTCGCCCGCAGGCCCGCCGGCGGCTGATGCAATCAGGCGCCCGCTTGCGTGGTTGAACAGGGAGCGGCCTCTCGACCGTCGCTTGCCGCATACCGGTCTCAGACCGGCGGGGGAGGAGGGGCATGATGATGCTCCGGTCCGGACCGTCACCCACCCGTCTGTATCGACTCCGACTCGCGATCCCGATCGCGCTCGCCCTGGTCGTGGTCGCGGCTACGGCCGGCGCGGCGGCGACCTGGACGAGGGTCGCGAGCCCGAACCGTGGCACCGTCGCCAGCGTCCTCCAGGACGTCACCACCGTTCCCGGCTCGACGACCGCGTGGGCGGTCGGCTACTCCTACGACAGCAACGTGGCCGCCTACCGCACGCTGGTCGAGCGCTCCAACGGGACCTTGTGGGGCATCGTGGCCAGCCCGAGCGGAAGCGCCAGCGGGTACAGCCAGCTCAACCGTGTCGACGCGACGGCCGCCAACAACGTCTGGGCGGTCGGCTACGACACGCAGTCCGGCAACCTGGTCGAGCGCTACAACGGCACCACCTGGTCGAAGCTCACCGCCATCTCGAGCGTCTCGCTGCGGGGCATGGACGTGGTCGGGACCGACGAGGCGTGGTTCGCCGGCTACACCGGCTCGGCCGCCGCCGTCGTCCACTACGCCAAGGGGCAGTGGAGCACGCCGTTCACGCTCTCCGGCACGGGCCGGCACCTGCTGGTGCTCGAGGCGGTCACCGTGGCCCCGGACGGCGACGTCTGGGCGGTCGGCTGGGACCGGAACTACGACGCCCCCGGCCGGCCGGTCTCCAGCCTGGTCGTGCGCGGACACAACGGCACATGGGCACGTCAGGACTCGCCGAGCCCGTCCAACCGCAACACCCTCAACGACGTGGTCGCGCTGGGCAACGGCGACATCGTCGCGGTCGGGGTCGGCCAGACGGTGACCGGCGGCGCCATCACCCCGCGCTCGCTCATGCTGCGCTGGCACGACAGCAACTGGTCGGTGCTGAACGTCCCGCCCGGCGAGCCCGGCTCGACCGACCAGCTGCTGTCGGTCGCGGCCGTGTCCTCCGACCGCCTGTACGCGACCGGGTACTACTCCTCGCCCTCCAGCGGCATGTTCGAGCCCCTGCTCGTCCGCTGGACCGGCGCGAACGGCGCCTTCGCGCTGGACCACCCGAGCCCGGCGCTCACGGTGTCGGCGACGGCCCAGGGGGTGGCGGCGACGCCGGCCGGCAGCCTGTGGGCGGTCGGCTACACCCTGTCCGGCGCGAACACGACCGTTGTCCTGCGCGGCACCGGAGGCTGACTCGCGGCCTCCAGGCCCCCGCGGGCCTAGGTGAACAGGGCGAAGTGGCGCTGGGAGCGGCCTCCGACCAGGGTGAAGTCGCCACCGGCGGCGACGGTGCCCGCTGCTGGGCTGGCGGCCAGGGTGAAGATGCCGAGCGGGCTGTTGGCGTTGGGG
>DATLQA010000309.1:0-14080 GCA_035535495.1 Actinomycetota bacterium
CAAGAACACGCCGATCTGACAGTTCTCGATCCGCCCGGCCGTGCCCGAGTACTGCCGCTTGACCCCGGCCGACTTGGTGCCCTTCTTGAGGAACCCGGTCTCATCCACGACCAGCACCGAATCGAGGTCGCCCGGCCGACCAGCGAGCGGCTGCGGGCGGTTGGTGGCAGGAGGTAGACCGTGGGCTACGTCGAGGACTTGCGCGGCAAGAAGCAGGGCCAGGGCCGGCCTCGGTGGCGGGCACGCTACCGAGACCCCTCGGGGCGGGAGCGGTCCAAGAGCTTCACCCGCAAGGTCGATGCCGAGCGGTTCCTGGTCGCCGTCGAGGACGCCAAGCTGCGCTGCGCCACACGCCCGCCGGGACTACCGCAAGCTGCTCGACCAGCAGGTCCTTCCGGCCTTCGCCGGCGATTCGCTGGCCGGGATTGACGCGCTTGCGGTGCGGGAGTGGGTGGCCGAGCTGGTCGCGGGCGGGCTGTCGGCACGGCGGGCTCGCAAGGCCCACGCGGTGCTCCGTCAAGTGCTTGCCTCGGCAGTTGGGGTGGCCGGCTGAGCCGCAACGTGGCCGTTGGCATGAAGCTGCCCAAGGTGCGGCGCACCGAGATGCACTTCCTCGACGCCGAGCAGGTCGAGGCTCTGGCCGAGGCGATCGACCGTCAATATGCGACGCTGATCCGCTTCGCGGCCTACTCGGGGCTGCGCCCCAGTGAGCTGACGGCGCGGGTCGGCCGCCTGGACCTGCTCCGCGGGAGCGCCCGGGTGGTCGAGGCGGCCCCAGAGATCGACGGGCGTCTGCATTGGGGCGGCGTCAAGACCCACGAGTCGCGCACTGTGCGGCTGCCCCGGTCGATCTCCGAGGAGCTGGCCGCCGACCTCGCCGGCCGCCCTCGTGATCCCGAGGCGCTGGTATTCACCGCGCCGTTGGGTGGCCCGCTGCGCCCGCACACATGGGTCAAGAGCTTCTTCAAGCCGGCGGTCCGTGCGGTCGGGTTGCCCGAGGGGCTGCGGCTGTATGACCTGCGGCACACCTGCGCGTCGCTGCTGATCGCCCAAGGCGCCAGCGTCAAGGCCGTGCAGGCGCAGATCGGGCACGCGACCGCCAGCATCACCCTGGATACCTACGGGCATCTGTTCCCCTCCGAGTTGGAGGCGCTGGCCGACCGGCTGGAGCAGGCGCGCGCCGCCGCGCTGGAGAACCGGGAGCGGACCCAGTACGGACCAGCGGTCGTCACGCTGAGCGAACGTGCTGGTCGTTGATGCGGAGGAGGTGGGATTCGAACCCACCACTCTCGGGATTCCCTCTCGGCCGCTCCACGCTGGGATGATCGCCGAATCTGGCGCCTGAGCAGCCGAAACGAGCCTCCTCAGCGCCGCTTGCCTCCGCTCATTGTTACGCGCTGTTTCCCGCTCTCGTGTGGCCCCAGTGTGGCCCGCCGTGGCCCCGCGGTCCACCTCGTACCCCTGGCCCGCCGCATTCAGCGGGGCCGCACCCGATGACGCGGGCCGGCCCCAGGGGACACGAGGAGCAAGCCTCATGCCCGACCCGAACGATATCCCACGCCGCCGAGGGCGGCTGGTGCTGGACGTCACCACGGCGGCCAGCGAAGTGTCCCGCCTCGTCCATGAGGCAAGGGACTTGCACCTGCCGGTTGAGCCCGGCGTCCGCGACGGCCGCGACAGCCTGGTCCGCTGGGCCGTCCTGCTCGAAGAGGTGATCCCGCCCGAGCGTGGCCTCGGGAGCATCTAACCGCAACCGCCACGGCCCCCGGGGGATGCTCGGGGGCCGTGGCACGTTCAAATGTAGACGCTGTGGCGGACGGTCCCGGCCAGGGCCGCCGCCCGATCGTGGGCCATCACGGCGGCCACCGCGGCGTCGATCCGGCGGGGTGAGTCCTTCCGCTCCTTGGCCAGCCGGCTCCCGCGGGCGTCCTCCCGGAGCACGGCGTTGCCGATGTGGCGGGCCAGGCGGCTGTCGCCCGAGTGGGTGAGGGCGCCGTTGACGACGGCCTCATAGAACCTGCTGGTGGCCGGGGTCATCCTGCCTGGGCTCTGTGGGTACTCCAACACCGGCAGGCCCTCGCCGTCGAGGAGCTGGAGGGAGCGTGCCCACCTGAAGGGGTCGGCGGCGATCTCCCGCACCCGCCAGCGCCTGCAGGCGGCCCTGATGGCGGCCTCGACGTCGACGATCGGGACCTGGGCGCCGGCGGCCTCCCACAGCTCGACCAGGTCAATGTGGGGGCGCTCGGCGACGGTGGCCACGGTCAGGACCGTGGTGTCGCCGTTGAACGACCCGTCGAACGCCAAGACCACCTCGGCCCCGTCCGGGATGTCGCGGGTCGCATCTGCGACATCCGCCCACGACCCGGGAGGCAGCCATGCCTCCTCGAGCTGGTCGACGAGCTGGCACAGCCGGGCCCGGCGGAAGCTGGCTTCTCTCATCTTCGGCGGCAGGCAGGCCTGTAGGCCGTCCTCGGCCAAGAAGTCCCCGAGGGCCGGATTCGCCAGCTCCCAGCAGTGCCGGCAGTCGACGGGGTGATCCTCGAACCCGGCGGCCGAGTGCTCCCGCCAGACGACCAGGGGGTCCTGGTGGTCGAGGGCGTAGGTGCGCAGGCGCCCCAGCACCGTCTGCTCCAGCTCCGGACCCGGGGTACCGATGGCCAGGACCATGGAGGCTTTCTGCTTGCCGCTGGCCAGGGTCACGACCTCATACACGTCGGTGTCGACGCGGCCGGCTTCGTCGACGATGGCCAGGGTGTAGTCGAGGCCCTCCAGCCGCTTCGGCACGGCCGGCAGGACCTGGAAGCTGGCGCCACGCGCCGGGACCGTCAGCTGGTCGGCGTACACCTGGACGCGGGCCTCCAGCGCCGGGCGGAGCTCCACCATCCTGGCGGCGGCCCGGAACGCCAGGGAGGCCTGTCGCTCGTCGGTGGCGACCCACCACGACCTGCGCGCCCTCTGCGCCCGCCAGAAGCTCGTACATGGCCAGCACGGCGCACATTGAGGTCTTGCCGTTGCCGCGGCCGAGCATCCACCCGGCCACCCGCGGCCGAGGCCTGGAATCCCAGGTCGCCGCGATCAGCTCCCGCTGCCAGGGCCGCAACCGCAACGGTTTGCGGACACCATGGCCACGGGGCACCCGCACGTAGTCGAGGGCGAACCGCGCAACCGCCAACTCCCGGCGCCTCGATCCGCGTAGGGGCAGCGGAGAGGGGTCAACGTCCGCCTTGGGGCCGGCTCTCACGCGACCACCGGCCCGCTATCGCCGCTGGTAGAGAGTGTAATCGGCTGTTCGGCTGGTGACGGGTCGCGGGCCATGTACCTAGCCAGAACTCGGGCGCTCCGGCGGCTGTTCTCTTGGCGGCAGAGGACCCTGAGCGGTCCGGTCTCCAGTCCGCTGACGGCGACCTCGACGACGTGGTCGGCGACCAGGTCGGCGCTTGGGTGGGCGGGGTGGTCCTCCAGCCCGGGGCACCAGTCCCCGACGGTGGCGCGGTGGTCGGCGACGAGGCGGCGGCGGCGTTCGGTCTCTGAGTAGGTGCGCATGCCTGGTCGCTTCGCTGCCTTGGCCCGGGCCACCCTGGCCGTGCACGTGCCACACCTGGGCTTGCCTCTCACCTGCTTGCCGCAGTCGAGGCAGGCGCGGAGCAGGGTGCGGGTCATCGTGGTTTGCGGCGCTTGCGTTCGCGCAGCTTCTCTTGGCACTTGGGGCAGCGCTCCCCGGGTCCGACGAACCAGGCGCGGCAGGCGCGGCAGCGGCCTTGGGCGTGGCCCACGCCGACGCTGATGTGGTGCTTACCCATGGCGTCGTAGCAGGGTGAGCAGGGTGGCCATGTTCTCGGCTCGGGCTGTTGCCTCCCTCACCCCGGCGACACCGGCCCCGAGGTAGGCCGGCGTCCGCACGACGGCGATGTGGTCGAGTTCGGCCCTGGTTCTGGTGACCCGCTGCCGGTCGGCGGACCACCGGCTCCCGCCGGGGACTTCGGCGAACCCGACTGAGAGGCCGAGGGGTACGCCGTCGCGGGCGAGGGCGAGGACCTCGTTCCCGATCATGGTGTCGGACACTAGCCACTCGCCCCAGGCGGCGTCGGCCCGGTCCTCGATGGTGAGGGTGCGGCCGATGGGGAGGGTGCCGGCGTCGCGGGGATGGGTGGCGGTCAACGGGATCGTGGCCGGGTCGGTCCCCTGCAGGGCGCCTCTCTCGAACGTCTCGGTGACGAGCCGGCCCTGGTCTACCACCTTGGCCTCCACACCCCAAGGGAGGACGGGGCCGACCAGGGTGCGGCCGTCTCCCCCGTCGCGCAGGGCGAGGGAGCTGGTGAGCTGGCGGACGTGGATCATGCGACAGCCCCTGTCTCGGGTGGGTCCTGGTCGTCGATGCCGGGGATGGGCGGGAGATCCTCCAGCTCCCTGACCTCTGAGCGCAGCTTCCAGCCGGCCCGGATCGCGGACTCATGCGCTTGGTAGCGGGTGAGCAGGTCGGTGCGCACGAGGCCGGCGGCGTTGAACTTGACCGTGGTCGTCGAGGACAGCAGCCCCGAGATGGCGGTCTCCATCGTCACGATCCAGCGCCGGAGGCAGAACTGCAGGAAGTCGAGCGCCCGCTGCTCGACGTTGGCGTAGGTGAGGCTGTTGCCGCTGTCGGCGCCGATCAGCTCGGGCTGGACACCGAAGTAGCGGGCGATGGTGCGGACGTTCGCCTGGGTCGTCTCCAGGAACTGGGCTTCCTCGGGGCTGAGGGTGACGGGTTGGAACTTGGCGCCGCCGCCGAGGACGGCGATGCCGCGGTCCTGTTGGCGCCAGCGGGCCCGCCACGTGTCGGCGATCTCCTGGTCGACGTCGCGTTCGGTGGAGAGGATCCCCACGGGGATGCCGCCGGTCCCGAAGACCTTGGCGGCGAACTTCTCAGCCCCCAGGCCCAGGCCGATGGCCTGACGGGCGTGCTGGATCGGGGAGAGGCCGACGACGCTGCCGGCGGTCGTGAACGCCTTGACGTGCCAGATGGTGGCCGGGTCGACCTCCTCGCCGTTGACGCGGTAGATGACCCTGCTGTTCGCCTCCACCTGCACCGTGTCCGGGCTCAGCAGCTCGACCTGGGCGGGCAGGAGGCCGGCGCCGGCGCGGTCGACGATCTGCCCGTAGCAGTTGCCTCTGAGCAGGAGGCTCTGGAGGGCGGCATAGAGCCAGTCGGGGAGGTTCATGGTCGCCGATGGCTGGCGGAGCAGCGGCGGCAGGTCAGGTAGCGGGGTGCGGTCGCCGCGGCGGTAGGCGGCCAGGGGCAGGGTGCTGATGCTGCCGGCGATCAGGTTCACGCACGCCCAGACGGCGCTGTGCTGCATGGCCGTGGTCGGGGTGACCGGCACGGCGGCATAGGTGGACGCCGCCGGTATGTCGCCGACCTGCCATAGCGCCCGGTCGTGGCGCTTGAACGGCCACTGCCAGGGCATCGCTCAGGTCTTCCGCGGCCGACGTGGCGGCTTGGGCTTGGCCACGGTCTTCTCGACCTTCTCGACCTCGCCGGCGTGGCTGCCGCACTTGGGGCAGGCGTGCTCGTCGGGCGGGTAGGTTTCCCCGCACCCGAGGCATCTCCGGACGACGCTCATGGGCTTAGGTCGTGTTGACGAGCGTCTTGACGGCGTTGGTGTCGATCAGGGCGCCGTCCAGGCGGAGGATGCAGCGGAAGGCGACCAAGTCGTTCTGGAACCTGAACTCATCCGACCGCTCGAAGCGGATGCCGTTGACGATGCGCACGAAGTAGCGGTCCATGGCCCCGAAGGCGATCGACTCGGCGGCGTTGGCCATGGCGGGCATGAACGGGTCGACGAAGGCCGGGTAGCCGAGGATGCTGCGGCGGTCGGTGAGGCCGTTGACGGGCTGGCCGGTGGTGTCGCGCAGCTTCCGCACGATCACGTTGGAGGCGTTGCGCATGATGAAGGCTGCGCTCGGCGACTCGGCATAGGGCTCGGCCACGCTGCCGACCAGGTTCCACAGGGCGTCGGTTCCCATGTTCAGGGTGCCTTGGGTGCCCAGGCTGGTGCCGGTGCCGGTCGGGGCGGTCACCCCGGTGGCGGCGTCCAGCAGCAGGCCCCTGGGCTCGGTCGTGCCGACACCGTTGATCAGGTCGTCGCCGTAGCCGGTGGCGCCCAGGCCCAGCGACAGGGCCGCCTGGCGGGCCCGGAAGTCCAGCAGGTTGGTCGGCGAGTCGTTCGCCAGCTCCTGGCTGATCTCGAAGTAGTTGCTGTACTTGAACGCCTTCAGCGTCACCGTCGACAGGGCCGGGTCGCTCTCGGTGATGGCCGCGCCCTCGGCCGTGATCGCGCTCGTGACGAACCCGGTGGAGCGGGGGACGACCAGGTCCTCGCCGGTCTCGGTGGTCACCACGGTGGCCCCGGCCCGCATCAGGGAGCTGGTCTCGACCAGATGCTGGACGATGGTCCCGTAGACGTCGGTGCCCAGTGCCTGGGTGGCCGTGGTCTTGAGGGTGTCTCGGGTGTGGAGGCGGACCCGGCCGGCGCGGCCGTAGACGGGCTCCGGCACCTCCTCGGGCCATTCGTCGGCCAGCTGGTCGGCGTAGACCTCGATCGGCTGGGGGTTCTTGGCGAAGATCGCCGAGCGGAACTGGCGGGCCAGCTCAGCCGACGCACGCGACAGGGTCGGGGATCGGCCGCGGGTGGCCATCGCCCGCACTTCCTGAAGCTGCCGGTCTCGCTCTTGCTCCATGGCGTCGGCCGCTTCCCGTTCGGCCGTGACATGGGCCTGATACTGCGCCAGCTCGTCGGGGGCCGGGTCCCGGCCATCGGCGGCGGCGCGGGTCAGGATCTCATCGGCGGAGGTGCGAGCGGTCGCCCGCTGCCCTCTCAGGTCGTCGAGCAGCGGTACGGTCCCACCAGCATTTCCCACCTAGGCAATCGGTTGACATGAGAGTACTAGAAAGGGTCGTGAGGCGATACTCTGAGCAGGGTGTCAACGTCACCCCGGGCCGGGGGCAGGCATGGCCCGACCGGGGAGCGAAGGGCACTGGTAGGGCCGGTCAACTTCCATCCGGCCCGTGAGGACCTCACTCGGACCGGCCCTGCGCCCCCAACGCCACCGGCCCCGGTGGGCGATCCCGGGGCCGGTGCGCTAGTTCAGCGACGGGCGCCGCGGTGGGCGACGGCCCAGCTAGCGGAGCAGCTCCCGGAACTCCTCGGCGGTCAGCCCGGCTCGGCGAAGGATCCCGGCAAGCGTGCCAAGGGCTAGCTCGCGGTGTAGCGGAACGGCCACCGTGGCGTAGGCGCCAGGACGTGGCCTCCGGGTCTTGAGGATTTGGTGATCGCCCTTGATTCGCAGCGGCCGATAGCCGACTCGTCCAAGCGCGTCGACAGTCTCCTTGCCGGAGACGCCGCGGGGCAGCCGCCCGGTCACGCCGGGATCGGCACGTCGATCGAGGTGACCAGCGGGTGAGTGGGGGCCGGTGGGAGCCCTTCCTCCTCCACGTAGACCTCGACCACATCACGAAGATTGGCGAGCGCCTGTTCGACGGACTCGCCTTGGCTGACTGCATCGATCTCTAAGCAGCGGGCGACGTACCAGTCGCCCTCCTGGGTGACGACGGCGGTGAGGTGAAGCGTCGGGGAAGAGCCGCTCAAGTCGCTCATGTACAGAGCGTACCGCGGACGGTGCAGAGAGTCAGCCTGCTGTGCCCGGCTGGTGTGCGCAGCTGGTGTCATCGGGTGAACCTCCTCGGGTCGTCGCCGACGCCGGGGAGCCGACCGTCGCGCCATGCGGTGTCGTCGGCGTCGGTCCATTCCTCGCCGTCTTCGCTAGGGGGATCCGCTACAGCCGCTACATCCGTAACATCGCTGGTCAGGATAGGAATCGGTGCCGCTACGTCCCCGCTACATGCCGCTACATCGCCGGGGTCTGTAGCGGCATGTAGCGGTTGTGTAGCGGCCGGCATTTGCCCGCTGACCTGGGCTGTTACGGATGTAGCGGCTGTAGCGGCACTGGCGCGCAGGTGTGGCGCGTAGCGGGCCCAGGCGTCGTCGAATTGCTCGACCCGGTAGCCCTTCTTGGGCGGGTCGGTGCCGTGCTCGCGGACATTGCACGGCTTGATCCCGAATGGGCGCAGCAGCTTGGCCAGCCCCGGCTGATTCAGCCCACGGCCGCGGGCCCAGTCGGCCCATGGCGATTCGTCCATGGCGATCAGCCGGTCAACCAGCGTCTTGGAGTGCAGCGCGGCGGCGTCCTCGAACACCGCGTAGGCGTCCTCCAGGAGCCGAACGCCCATCGACGCGTCCGCTTCAGCGTCGGCCTCGTCTTGGGTCAAGGCCTCGGCGGCGATCCGGGCTCGGACCGGCCAGGCCTCGCCGGCCAGCTCGGCGATGGCGACGAGCGGCTCCCAGGTGTCGGCGGCGCGATCCTCGAGCGGCATGTCCGGCGCGGCGACCCGTAGTTGCCGGAGGTGGGCGCGAACCCATTTGCCGAGCTGGCCGCGCAGCTGGTTAAGGGGCGGCGCGTCGCGGCGGCTGCGCCATGGTTCGATCTTCTCGCCGGCCGCGCGGCGCCGCATCCGGATGACGATGGCCCGGTCCATCACGGTTGCCGGCAGGTCACCGATGCTGGCCAGCATGGCCATGGAGAAGGTAGGCAGCTCATCCAGGCTGCGGCTGGTCATGTCCCAGCGCAGCAGCGGCCGGTTGCGCTGATGGCCGCTGTTCAGCAGCCCGCGCAGGTCCTCGTTCTGCTCGGCTGACTTCTTGGAGCCGAACAGGGCGTCGGCCTCGTCGACCAGCAGCGTCGGCGGGTCGTCGTGATCGATCGAGCGGACGATGGCGGCGATGGTGGCGTTGAAGGTGATGATCGGCTTGTGGCAGGTCTCGGCGATCACGTCCATGAGCCGTGACTTGCCGGAACGCTTGACGGCGGAGATGGCGGCCAGCCGGGGAGCGTGCTCCCACGCCGGCTGAGCGTGCGTCGCGGCGATCCAGAGCGTGGCCGCATCGGCGGCCTCAGCACTCGGGAACGCGACGTAGCGGCTCACCGCGGCGTGGAGCATGTCCAGCAGCTCGGCGCCGCTACTGGCCGGCGCCATCACCCTCGGGCCGGAAGACGCGCAGGTTGTACAGGACCGTGTCCTGGCCCTTGCTCGTCTTGGTCTTGTAGAGACGACGGATGCCGATCCGCTCGCCCGGCTTCGGCTGCAGCCGGTCCCACTGGCGCTTGAGGCTCGCGCCAGAGACCGACACCGAGACCAAGGCGTCCTCGTCGAACTCGTCGGGCGGGTCGGCCATGCCGCCGAGATCGGCCTCGCCGAGCACGGCGACCTCGAACTCGCCGCCGTCATTGCCGGTGCGGGTCTCCTCGGTGACCAGCGTGCCGAGCACGACGTCGCCGTCGAGCAGCTTCAGCCCGATCGGCGGATCCTCGGCCAAGTGCTCGCGCAGCCAGTCATCAGCGCGTTGTAGAGTGGTTTCGGACATGCAGAGACTCCTGTCTCGTGTGTCTGTCGGCGGGGTTGGCTGACATGTTCGGCGCCCGAGGGAGTTGGCGGCCCTCGGGCGCCGTCGTGTGTGCGCCGCTTGTCACCTGGCACGGCTGAGCCGCTCCTGCTCGACCTCCCACGCCTCGACGGCCTCGACCCTGTAACGCAGGTGGCGGCCGACCCTGACCGCGGCCGGTCCGGTGCGCTTGTACCTCCAGGCGTACACCGTCGCTAGGGGCACCTTGAACCGCTCGGCGACCTCATCCGGCGTCATCCACGGATTCGCCGCTGCTGCCATCGCGTCTGCTCCTCAAGTCGGCGGGCTTGAGGCATAATGCAACGACGCGCGCTGGCACGCAAGTCTGCGAACCTAGAAGTTCGCATTGTTTCGTGTTACCGTTCGTCGCATGGACGCGGGCGGCACCACATACTTCGAGGGCGGATGGGTGCGGTACTACGACTCGCAGCATCCGGAACCGGTCTGGGTGCGCCTCCAGCCGACGCCCGAGGGGCGACTGGTCATCCGCGAGCTGTACCTGAACGCAGACAACGATCTCGGGTCAGAGCGCATCGACACCGACCAGCTCCGGCGGCTGTCGCCAGCGCGCATCGAGGCGACGTTGAACAGCCCAGTCGAGAAGGCGCTGGTTCTGGAGCACCTCGACAAGGCGCCCGGCCCGAAGGAGCCGCGGGGACCAACCAAGCCCTCCCCAATGATCAGGGGGGAGATGACCGTGCACGTGCACGGCGAGGGACTCGTGCCACCTCCGGGGCGCCCACGGCCGGACTCGTTCTACCAGCAGGTCGCCAGCGACTATCTCGCGGCGGCGAGCGTGAGCGTCCGACCTTCGGTGAACCTCGCCAGGGGCGCGGGCGTCCCGGTGTCCACCGTTCGTGGATGGGTCGCCGAGGCGCGTCGGCGCGGTTTGCTGCCACCCGGCCAGAAGGGCAGGCGAGGGTAGTGGCATCGGTCGAGAAGCGCATCCGAGCCGGCAAGACCACCTACCGCGTCCGCTACCGCGACCCGGCCGGCCGCCAGCGATCCAAGGTGTTCACCCGCAAGGCCGACGCCGACGGCTGGCTTACCGACAACGACTATGCTAAGCGCCATAGCGGCTGGGTCGACCCAGCCGCCGGCAAGGTCCGGCTCGGCGAGTGGGCCGAACGCTGGTATGGGACCACCGCAGCGCTGCGCCCCACCACCCGCCGCGACTACCGGAAGCTGCTCGACCTGGAGATCCTGCCCACCTTTGCGGCGGCGCCGATCGCCAGCATCGACGCCCTCGCGGTCCGCGAGTGGCTTGCTGCCCTGGCTGCCGGTGGTCTCGGCCCCAAGCGGGCCGGCAAGGCGCGGGCGGTGCTCAGCCAGGTACTCGCCTCAGCGGTCGAGGGTGGCAAGCTCAGCCGCAACGTCGCCGCCGGGGTCAAGCCGCCCAAGCTCCAGCGCGCCGAGATGTGCTTCCTGGACGCCGGCCAGGTCGAGGCGCTCGCCGAGGCGATCGACCCGCGGTACGTGACGCTGATCCGATTCGGCGCCTACTCGGGCCTGCGGCCCAGCGAGCTGACCGCGCTCAAGGTCGGCCGCCTGGACCTGCTGCGGGGCACCGTCCGTGTGGTCGAGGCGGCGACCGAGGTCGACGGGCGCCTGCACTGGGGCGGGGTGAAGACCCACGAGGCGCGCACCGTGCGGCTGCCCCGGTCGATCACCGACGAGCTGGCCGCCCACCTCGCCATCCGGCCCCACGATCCCGAGGACCTGGTCTTCCCGGCGCCGCTGGGCGGGCCGATGCGCTGGTCGAAGTGGACCAAGCGGTACTTCAAGCCGGCCGCCCTCACCGCGGGCCTGCCCGAACGGCTGCGGCTGTACGACCTGCGCCACACGTGTGCATCGTTGCTGATCCGCGAGGGCGCCACCGTCAAGGCCGTCCAAGCCAAGCTCGGCCACGCCACCGCCTCGATCACCCTGGACACCTATGGGCACCTGTTCCCCGACGAACTCGACCAGCTTGCCGGGCGCCTGGAGGCGGCCCGGGCCGCGGCGCTGGACGCTCGGGCCGCCGGTGTGTGGCCCCACAGTGGCCCCACCGTCGTTCCGCTCGGCAAAGGCGCAGGCAGATGACCGTGAACCCCGGCGGAGGAGGTGGGATTCGAACCCACGGGGCCCTCTCGGGTCCGGCGACTTTCAAGGTCGCTGCCTTCGGCCGCTCGGCCACTCCTCCGGGCCGTAGTGTAGGGCTCGGGAGGGGGGTCAGCCTGGTCAACGGCGCCGCAGGCGCCTCCGGCCGGCCGGTGGGTCGGGGGGCGGTTGGCGGCGGCGGAGAGCCAGGATCGCGACCAGGGCGCTCCCCGCTGCGACCAGGCCGCCGAGGGCGGCGGCGACCCGGCGGCCGCGGGTGCCGCCAGGGATGATCGTGGCGGCCAGTTCGCGCCTGGCCTCGATGACTCGCTCGCGCTGCTCCATCCGGCGGCCCAGTTCGAGCAGGGTGTCGTCATCGACCAGGTCCTCGATGGCGGTCAGCAGCACCGAGTCCTCGTCGTCCAGGTGGGTCCGGACCTGCTCGGCCAGCACCGTGAGCTTGGCCCTGCGCCTGTCGCCGTCGAGCTCGGGGTCGGTCAGCTCGGTGGCCAGCCGGTCGATCAGGCGGTGCTGCTCGACCGCCCGGTCGAGGGGCGCCAGGTCGACCTCGGCCTGCCGGGCCCGGTCCCGGAAGATCGTGTAGAGGATGGTCTCCTCCTGGTCGACGTGGTGGCGGATCGCGGCCTGGACCTGCCGGAGGGCCTCGCGGTCGCCGCGGACGTGGCCGTCGAGCCCTTCGCACCGCTGCAGCAGCTCCTCGAGCTTGTGGTGGTCCTGCCTGACCAGGGTCAGCGCGTCCATGCCCATCCCTCGCGTTCGGCGGTCACCCGAAGCGTGCACCACCCGTGGCGGGCCCGCCAAACCCGGCTCGGGCGGCGGTTCACGCCCCGGACCGGGTGCGCTTGCGGTGGCGCAGCCCGTTCCGGGCGATCATTGACCGGTCCGACGACCACGGCGCGTACGGGGCCATGGTCAGCGCGGCCAGCGCCAGCAGCACCCGGTCGTAATTGACCCGCCAGCCGGCGAAGTCGCGCCAGGCCTGCTCCAGGTCGGGCTTGAGGGGCACGCCGGCCTCGGCCAGCTCCCGGCAGACCTGGTCGAACTCGCGCCGGTCGATCGAGATCGACACCTCCGGCCAGTGCGGGTCGGGATTGTGATCGACGCCGAAGAAGTCGGCGATCCGCCGGAGGGCGATGTAGCCGGCGCGGATGCAGAGCTCGGCGTCGGGGCTGCGCGGGCGGTCCACCGTCGACGCCCGCAGCGACGCCCCGTCCAGCACCGCCCCCGACGCGGTCACCCACGACTGCTCCCAGTGCGGGGAGCGGAAGAACACCAGCGCGGGCAGCGAGGTGTGGGTCTCGGTGATGTCGACGAACCACGCCTCCCATTCCCGCCACAGCGCCTCGAGTCGGTCCCAGCCGCCGATGATCGACGACCGGATGAGCATGGCGGTGGCCGTCGGCGGGGTGTTGGCCCGCACGTCCAGCGCCGTCACCGCCGCCTCCCGGCGCTGGAACGACTGGTACATCGAGGGCAGGTAGCTGATCAGCATGGCCAGCAGCACCAGGCCGAACCCGGCCTCGGAGAACGCCAGCACCATGGTCGGCAGGTTCACGGGCACCACGAACCCCAGGGTGTAGATCGAGGAGCCGCTGAGCTCGAGCGCCTTGACCAGCGGCCGCGCCCCCAGCGACCAGAACAGCAGCGTGTAGCCGAGACCGGTCAGCACCAGCCAGGTCGCGGCCAGGGTGAACAGGCTGATCGGCCCGTACAGGGCCATGTCCCGGTCGCGCGCCTCGAAGCTCCTGGCCCGGCCCCCGCGCAGCTTGAACAGCGCCCGCATCCCCATGAAGACCCACCGGGTGATCATCACCGGGAGCGCCCTGGGCACGACCAGGGTCATGATCGCCGACAGCACCGTCGTCGCCACGATCAGCGCCCCGACCACGAAGGCGAATACCGCCAGCACGGTGGTCTCCACCGCCAGCCTTCCTCCCTTCGCGCCGGTCTAGTCGCCGCGGCGCCGCGCCGCCGCCAGGACCCTTGCCGCCTCCCTGGCCCGCCCCCTGGGCACCCAGACCCGGTGCCCGCCGACGCCGGCCAGGCTCACCAACCGATCCAGCAGCCGGCCCCACCTCTCCGGACGGTCCGGGTCGGGGTCGTCGCTGGAGGGGATGCCGGCCTCGGCCAGCACCGCCCGAACCCTGGAAGCCAACTCGGCGGTCCGGAAATTCCCCAACCGCCGCCGCGCCGCCCCCGGCGGCAGGCTACCCGACCCCTCGTCCATCCCCGGATCATCCCATCCACCCGCTTGGGTCGACGTCCAGGGTTGCCTACAATGTTCCCTCCCAGGCAGCCGGCTTGGGAAATCTGGAGGCATCGCCTAGTCTGGTCTATGGCGCCCGCCTGCTAAGCGGGTTTGGGGTTCATCCCCCATCGTGCGTTCGAATCGCACTGCCTCCGCTCTGCGCCGCTAGCTCAACGGATAGAGCACCAGACTACGGATCTGGCGGTTGGGGGTTCGAATCCCTCGCGGCGCGCAC
>DATLQA010000310.1:0-27494 GCA_035535495.1 Actinomycetota bacterium
ATCTTCCACGTGAACGGCGACGACCCGGAGGCGTGCGTGCGGGTCGCCAGGCTGGCGTTCGACTACCGCCAGGCGTTCAAGAAGGACGTCGTCATCGACATGTGGTGCTACCGGCGCTTCGGGCACAACGAGTCCGACGAGCCGGCCTTCACCCAGCCGCTGATGTACGCGCGCATCAAGGGCCGCCGGTCGGTGCGCAAGCTCTACACCGAGGCGCTGGTGAACCGGGGCGACCTCTCCCTCGAAGGCGCCGAGCGCGCGCTCGAGGACTTCCGGCAGCGGCTGCAGCAGGCCTTCGACGACACCAAGGAGGAGACCGACAAGGTCGCCGAGGTGGAGCTGGCCCGGCCGGCCTCCATGGCGGCCGACCCGGCGGTGGAGACGGCCGTGGAGCGGGAGCGGCTCGACCTCGTCACCGCCGCCCTGACGCGCGAGCCCGAGGGCTTCAACGTCCACCCCAAGCTGACCAAGTGGCTCAGGGAGCGGGCCGAGGCGCTGAACCGGAACGCGATCGACTGGGCCATGGGCGAGACCCTGGCGCTCGGGTCGCTGCTGCTGGAAGGCCGGACCGTCCGGCTGTCCGGCCAGGACAGCCGGCGGGGCACCTTCAGCCAGCGCCACTCGGTCCTGGTCGACCAGGAAAACGGCTCGCTCTACACGCCGCTGGCGAACCTCTCCGAGGATCAGGGCCGCTTCTTCGTCTACGACAGCCTGCTGTCGGAGTTCGCCGCGATGGGCTTCGAGTACGGCTACTCGGTGGCCAGCCCCGAGGCGCTGGTGCTGTGGGAGGCCCAGTTCGGCGACTTCGTCAACGGCGCCCAGATCATCGTCGACCAGTTCATCGCGGCCGCCGAGGACAAGTGGGGGCAACGGTCCAGCCTGGTGCTGCTGCTGCCGCACGGCTTCGAGGGGCAGGGGCCGGAGCACTCCAGCGCCCGCCTCGAACGCTTCCTGCAGCTCTCCGCGGAGGACAACCTGCAGGTGGCGGTCCCCTCCACCCCGGCGCAGTACTTCCATCTGCTGCGCCGGCAGGCGCTGCGCGGGACCCGCAAGCCGCTGGTGGTGATGACGCCCAAGTCGCTGCTGCGGCTGCCGGCGGCCCGCTCCACCGCGGAGGAACTGACCGGCGGGCGCTTCCAGGAGGTCCTGCCCGACCGCGACGGCCCAGACCCGCGGGCCGCGCGCCGGCTGCTGCTCTGCAGCGGCAAGGTCTATTACGACCTCGCCAAGCAGCGCAAGGAAGCTGGGCTGGACGAGGTGGCCCTGGTCCGGGTGGAGCAGCTGTACCCGTTCCCGGCGGCGGCGCTGCGCGCCCAGCTCGACGCGTACGGGCAGGCCGAGGTGGTGCGCTGGGTCCAGGAGGAGCCGGAGAACATGGGCGCCGGGCAGTACGTCCTCCTTCGTGCCACGCGCGAGCTGGGGGTGAAGCTCGACGCGGTGGCCAGGGAGGAGGGCGCCGCGCCGGCGACCGGCAGCCCGACGATCCACGCACAGGAGCAGCGCGAGCTGGTCGAGCGGGCGCTGACCGGCTCGTGACGTCCGGGGGTTCGGGGACCAGGGCTCGAAAGCACGGGCACTGACGCGGTAGGTTCGGCGGGCGGGGACGACGCACGAGGAGGCGGGACCGATGAGGGTTCGGGATGTGGCATCGAGCGCCGTGGTCGTGGTCGGACCCGAGCACACGGTCCGCGATGCCGCCCGCATGATGGCCCAGCATCACGTGGGCTCCGCCGTGGTCACCGACGCCGAGCAGCTCGCCGGCATCCTCACCGAACGCGACGTGCTCAAGCTGGTCGCGCAGGGAGCGGATCCCGACGGCGCCATGGTGGCCGACATGATGACCCGCGACGTGGTCACCGTCGGTCCGGACTGGGACCTGGTCGAGGCGGCCGAGGAGATGGCCCGCAAGCGCATCCGCCACCTGGTCGTGTTCGAGGGCGGCCAGCTCCTCGGCGTGCTGTCGGTCCGCGACGTGCTGCCGCACCTGCTCCCCGAGCGCCAGTCCGAGCGCTGAGGGCGGCCTAGGTGCCGCCCGTGGCGATGCCGAGCAGCGCCCAGTTCCGGCCGTCGGGCTGGCGGAGCATGGTGAAGCGGAGCACCTGGCGCTGGGCTGGAACCGCCCTGACCTGACGGCCGCCATCGGTCACCAGGCGGGCGGCGGCGCGGTTGACGGCCGCGACCAGGGTCCACTGCCGCTCGCCGGTCTGGGTGGCGTCGAGCACCTCCACGGTCGAGCGCAGCTCGAGCCAGCGGACGTGGCCACTCCGGAGCTGGTTGATGGCGGCCTGGTCGTAGCGGCGGTTCACGCAGCCAGGCACGTAGACCCGCGCCAGCAGGGTCGGGTCGCGGCGGCCGATGGCGGTGTCCCGCAGGCGCACCAGCTCGACCAGGCGGTCGGCCGCCTCGCGCCGGACGCTGGGCGAGTCGCCGGCCGGCCCGCCAGCGCCTGGCGTGCCCGCGGCGGAGCCCGGTGCCGTCGTGCCCGCCTGCTGTCCCGGGCGGCTGGCCACCACCGCGGCGATGCCGGCGGCGAACAGCACGGCCAACACCACACCGACGAAGATGAGTCCGGTGGCGGCGTTGCCACCTTGCGACGACGACGGTTCGTTGAGGGTTCGCATGCTTCGGGGGGCGATCCTCGGGTCAACGGACGGCCCGCATGCTAGGCCCCGGCGAAATGCCAATCAACCAGCCGAAGCAGTCATCTCAGCCGGATGGATGACCGGTTCGTGGCGTTCCGGCGCGAACGGTGGAAATCTCCCGCTGATCGTGAACGAATCGCAACCTCCCGACGGGCCACAGCCACTCCGGGCAGGCTGCCGCCAGGGTCGTGAGCGCCCGCCTCAGCCGGTCGCCCGGCGTGCCTCCAGGCGGCGCTCGGCGGCCAAGCGGCCGAGATCGACCTCGTCGTGGACGACGAAGCGCATGGCGGCGGCCAGGCCGGTGTGGCCGGCCTCCTCGGCGACCAGCCGGTGCATGTCCTGCGCGACCCGGCGGTAGGCGGGGTGGCCCTGCGGAGTCGAGCGGAGCTCGGTCAGGTGCATCAGCTCGCGGGCGTTCATGGTCATGGCGAAGCGGACCCGGTGGGCGAGCGCGACCGCGTAGGGCGCTTGCGCCGGGAAGCCGGGCAGGAGCGCCTGGTACAGCTCGGCGGAGGCGGCCATGGCGGCCGCGAAGCGGTCGCCAAGGCCGGCCGTGGCGACGTCGGCGGGCACGTCGTAGCCGAGCGCGGGCGTCAGCGGCTGCCACACGATCGTGCAGAGCCGGTGGCGTTGCAGGTCACGGAAGGCGCCGTAGTCGGCCACCACGTCGAAGGTGTAGGCGGCCCGCTCGAACGCGCGGCCGGGCTTGTGGCGGCGGTTGCCCCGCTCCCCCACGTACGCGGCGAGCAGCCGGGCGCGTTCCCCGGCGCCGAGCCGGGCGACCCGGGCGGCGATCTCGGCCTCGCCGGCGTCCAGGTGGGGGTAGGCGATCGCGGTGAGCACCTTGTCCTCGGCGGCCGGGTCGAACTCGGTGAGCGTCACCGACGGCACCTGGTCGTCGCCGGTGCCGTCGCCGAGCACCTCGGCGGTCGCCTTGGCGGTGTCGGCGGCGGTGCGCGCCAGGTACTCCGACCAGACGCCGCCACGGTCGGGCCGGTCGACCCGGGTGAGGAATGCCGGGATGACCTTGTCCAGCTCGGTCAGGAGCAGGTCGGCGTAGCTCCTGGCCTCGGGCAGCTGGCTGGCGCGCAGCCGGAGCAGCAGCGCCTCGTACGCCTGCCCGGTGGCGTAGATGCCCAGGTTGGAGGTTGTCGCGGCGGGCAGCAGGCCGCGCAGGCCGTCGAGGGCGCGGGCCGTGACCGCGCGCCGCCAGGCGGGCTCGCTGCTGCCGGGCTCGTGGGGCACCACCGTGGCGAGGTGGTCGGACAGGGCGGGCAGCAGCTCGGCGTAGGTCTCGAACAGGCCGTCGAGGACGCGGCGGTACTCCGCCCCGAGCGGGTCGGCGTCGAGCTCCGGGTCGAGGTGGTAGCGGAAGCGCCCACCCGGCCGGTCGGCGTAGGAGACGTAGCGGGTGGACTGCTCCAGGTAGGCGGCGAGCCGGCCCCATTCGAGCGCCTTGGTGAGCAGGTTGGAGGCCTGCTCGCAGGCCACGTGCGCGCCGCCGAGCTGGGCCACCGAGTCGTCGCCGTACTGGTCGAAGATCCGCCCGTACAGCTCGCTCGCCCGGCGCATGCCGGTCGAGGCGGTCGGCGCTCCCGCCTCCACCTCGTCGGCGAACTCGTCCAGGAACAGCCGGCGCAGGCTCTTGCCGGTGCGCGAGTAGCGCGCGAACAGCGCCCCCTTGACCGTCTCGGGCAGGTTCTGGAGCGCGAACACCGGCCCGTCGAGGTTGGTGACGTACGGCTGGAGGCGGGCTCGCTCGGCCGCGCTGAACTCCTCCACCCAGTAGGTCGCCGTCACGAGAGCCCCAACAGCGGTTCGAGCCCGACGGTGAGCCCGTGCCTGGTGGGCACGTGGCGGACGGCGAGCAGCACCCCGGGCATGAACGAGGCGAGGTCGAGGGAGTCGTGCCTGACGGTGAGGATCTCGCCCTGGCCGCCGAACACGACCTCCTGGTGGGCGACCAGGCCGGGGAGCCGGACGGAGTGGACCCGCACCCCGTCCACGTCGCCGCCGCGCACGCCGGCCACCGACTCGCGGCTGGCGGGCGGGTGGTCGCGGGCGCCGCCCTGGGCGGCGGCGATCGCCTTGGCGGTGCGCAGCGCCGTGCCGGAGGGCGCGTCGGCCTTGCCGGCGTGGTGCAGCTCGATCACCTCGGCGGATGGGAAGTGCCGTGCCGCGATGGCGGCGAAGTGCATGGCGAGGACCGCGCCGAGGGCGAAGTTGGGCGCCCAGACGAGGTTGCCGCCCTCCTCCTGACCGGCCAGGCCGGCCAGCTCCTCCAGCGCCCCGGCGGGCAGCCCGGTGGTGCCGGAGACCAGGTGAATCCCGCCGGGGAGGAGGGCGCGGGCGGCGGCCATGGTCGCCTCGGGCGCGGAGAAGTCGACCACCACCTCGACCTCGGACCCCACCAGGTCGGACAGGTCCTCGCCGATGAGCAGGTCACCTGGTGCCTCGGGGAGCACCTCGCGCAACTCGTGCCCGACCTTGGTGGCGCGCGCCACCGCCGCGACCAGCTCCAGGTCGGCGGCGTCGAGCACGGCACGGCAGGTGGCCCGGCCCATCCGGCCCGTGGCTCCCAGCACGCCGACCCGCACGGCTCCGCCTCCCTCGCGGTCGTCCCCGACGGCGCGCATGCTACCCGCTCCCACCGACGCCGGGGCCGGCTACTCGATGGTGATGGCACGCAGGACGTCGGTGGTCGCCGAGGCGGCGGTCGCCAGGCACATCGGCAGCATCCTCACCAAGCTCGACCTCCCCCACCGAGGACGACCATCGCCGCGTCCGCGCGGTGCTGGCCTTCCTCCGCGCTTAAGCTGGACCGGGCCGGTCCGCGGCAGCAAGGAGCCATGCGATGAGCTACGTCACCAGCAACCAGCCCGACGGCACGCCGACCTGGATCGACCTGGGCGTCCCCGACCTCGAGCGGGCGATGGAGTTCTACCGTGCGCTGTTCGGCTGGGAGTACGAGGTCGGACCGGCGGACCGGATGCGCTACACGATGTGCCTGCTGCACGGCCGGCCGGTGGCGGGGCTCGCGCCAACCCCCGACCCGGTCGACACCGAGTACTGGTGGAACGTGTACTTCGCCACCTCGGACTGCGACGGCACCGCCGGGCGCATCACCGACGCGGGCGGGACCATGATCCAGGCGCCGATGGACGTGATGGACCAGGGGCGCATGGCGCTCGCCAAGGACCCGGTCGGCGCCCAGTTCGGCCTCTGGCACGGCCGCGCGCTGGTCGGCTGCGAGGTGGTGAACGAGCCCGGGTCGCTGGTCCGCAACGACCTGGTCACCCCCGATCCCGAGCCCGCCAGGGCGTTCTACGCGGCGGTGTTCGACTTCACCCTGGACGGCAACCAGGACCTCCCTGGCTTCGACTTCACCTTCCTGCGCCGGCCGGACGGCCACGAGATCGGCGGGGTCATGGGCCTGGCGGAGGCGCCCGCCTCGGCGTGGTCGACCACCTTCGAGGTGGCCGACACCGACGCCGTGGTGGAGCGGGCCACCGCGGCAGGGGGCAGATCCGACGCGCCCAAGGACTTCGTCTATGGCCGGATGGCGACGATCACCGATCCGTTCGGCGCCGAGTTCTCGGTGATCACCAGACCCCCCGGCCCCGAGGGTGGACCGGCGACCGGCTGAGCCGCCTCAGGAGCCGGCCGCGGCGCCACGGCCACGCTCGACGACCTGGCGCCGGTTCCTAGGCGTCGCGGGCGCCGGTGAGGCGGCGGACGAGCAGGGTGCCCCCGACGATCGAGCCGGGCAAGGCCACCACGTTGGCGAGGGGGACGAGGAACAGCAGGAAGGCGGCGACGCCGAAGCCGGTGACCGCCCCGCGGTGGCGCCAGGCGAAGCGGAGGCGCTCGCCGAGGTGCAGGCCGCGCCGCTGCAGCGGGATGGCGCACAGCTCGATCGAGAGCAGGAAGCCCGAGACCAGCGCCTGCAGCAGCGGGACGAAGGTCTGGCCGAGCAACGGCACGAAGTTGAGCAGGAACAGCGGCACGTTGACGGCCACCACCAGCACGAACAACGTCACCGACTCGACCGTGGCCCGGGGCAGGGTGCGCCACCAGGGCGCGTCGGCGCCGGTCGGCGGGTCGCCGAGGCGGTGCTCCACCCGGTCGGAGACGCGCTCGAAGAACGGCTGGCCGATCACGTTGGTGAGGGTCGCGTAGGTGAGCACCGCGAGGATCAGGTAGCTGACCAGGAGGGCGAACGCGACGCCGGTGCGGACGAAGGTGCGGGCGCTCTCCGACCACTGGTCGGCGAACGGGGTCAGCGCGGTGGCCGCCTCGTCGACCACGGCGGCGACCACGATCAGAAGGGCGAGCACCAGCACGGCGGCGAGCAGGGCCGGGAGCAGCCCGAGCAGGCGGATCCCCGGCGTCCCGGTGAACACGCGGATGCCCCTGGCCAGGTAGCCCGCCCCGCCCAGGAGCCCGATGGGCGGCTCGCGGGCGGGGACGGGAATGGACCTGGCCATCTGGTTACCCGAGCACCAGCAGGTCGAGCCGGTCGACCACCGGCACCTGCCCGTCCGGCCGTGCCGCCGCCGCTGCCTCCAGGACGCGCAGTGGCAGCCCGGACGGCGGTGGCAGCCAGGCGGCCAGCTCGTCGAAGTCGACTCGCGCCATGCCCGGATCGTACCGGCTTGTGGTGTCGACGGTGGAGCCGGCTTCCTGGCATGGTGGAGCTACTGGACCGTGCCGCGTTCCGGTGTCCCTTCCGGTCCACTACGGTTAGGCTTGGCGCATGCTGGCACCGGTGGACAACGAGGCGGTCGTGCTCACGGTGCTGTCGGATCGCTTCCGGCTGCCGCTGGACCGGCTTGCCCCCGGCGCGGTCGTCGTGGCCGAGATCCCGCACCCGAGCATGCCGGCGCGCGCCTTCGAGCGGCTCGGCGGCGCGGTGGTCGGGGTCGACCTCGAGTACGCCGAGCGTCTCCGCGGCCATCTCGACGGTCCCGCGTCGGTGGTGCCCGCGCTGGAGGCGCTCGCGGCGGAGCTGCCGGGCCACCGGTTCTCGGGCGTCGCCCGCACCGGGGTGGTCATCCCCCCGCCCGCCGTCGAGATCACCGTCCTCGACACGACCGACCCCCGCCTGCCCGATTGGGTCCACGGCCACTTCACCGGCGAGGCGTGGGTGGTCATGGAGGGCGGCGAGGTCCTCTCCACCGCGGTGCTCAAGCGCTACGACGAGCGCCTGCGGGAGATCTCGGTCGGCACCGCCACGGCCGCCCGCGGCCGTGGCCTGGCGCGCTCGGTGGTGGCGGCCGCGGCCCGGTCGGTGCTGGCCGAGGGCCGGGCGGTGCTCTACAACCACGCCGTCGACAACGACGCCTCCGCCCGGGTGGCCGAGTCGGTCGGCCTGCACGAGCTGGGCCGCTACCACGGCGTGGTCCCCGACCGCCGCTACGGCATCGAGTACGGCGAGGACGACACCGCCGCCGAGCGGGCCGGCTACCGCCCGCCGCCCAAGCGGGCCCGCTGAGGCCGCCGCGAGGACGTCCCGGCCACCGGGGCGCCGCCTCAGTCCCGCCGGTCATCCCAGAGCGCGTGGCTACGGCTGGCGGCAGCGGCGGCGACGCGTGCGACGACCTCGCCGGCCGGCAGGGGGTCGAGGCGGCGGCCATCGCGGAGCCGCAACGCCACCTGCCCGTTGGCGTCCTCCTTCGGTCCGATCACCGCCTGGTAGGGCACCCGTCGCGCCGCCCTGACCCGTGCGCCGAGAGTGCCGCGGTCCGCAGCGGCGAGCTCGGCGCGGAGCCCCCGCTCGATGCAGCCGTCGACCAGCGCCGCGGCCGCGGCCAGCTCGGCGTCGGACACCGGCAGCGCTACCAGCTGCACCGGGGCCATCCAGGTGGGGAAGGCTCCCCCGTGCACCTCGATCAGGTGGGCGACGAGCCGCTCGATGCCGCCGACGACGCTGCGGTGCACCATCACCGGCCGGTGCCGCGCCCCCTCGGGGCCGGTGTAGCGCAGGTCGAAGCGCTGTGGCTGGTGGAAGTCGAGTTGCACGGTCGACAGGGTGGCCTCCCTGCCCTGCGCATCGACGACCTGCACGTCGATCTTCGGCCCGTAGAACGCGCCCTCGCCCGCCTCGGCGTCATGGGACACCCCCCGCGCTCGGAGCACCGCGGCAAGGATGGATTCCGCCCGGTCCCAGACCCCGGGGTCGGCGACGTACTTGCCGCCTCGCCCACGCAGCGACAGCCGGTAGCGGGCCGCCTGGATGCCGAGCGCCGCGTAGGCCTGGTCGATCATGTCGAGCACCAGGGCGACCTCGTCGGCGACCTGGTCCAGCGCGCAGAACACGTGGGCGTCGTTGAGCTGGATGGCGCGCACCCTGGTCAGCCCGCCGAGGACTCCCGACAGCTCGGCGCGGTACATCCCGCCGAGCTCGGCGATGCGCAGCGGCAGCTCCCGGTGGCTGTGGTGCCGCGAGCGGAAGATCAGCGCATGGTGCGGGCAGAGGCTCGGCCGCAGCACCAGCTGCTCCGCACCGAGCTGGAGCGGCGGGAACATCTCCTCGCGGAAGTGCGCCAGGTGGCCCGACAGTTCGTACAGCTCGCGCTTGCCGAGGACCGGGGTGTGGACGTGCTGGTAGCCCGCGCGCCGCTCGGCCTCGTGGATGTACTCCTCGATCGCGTGCCGCACCGCGGCGCCCGCCGGCAGCCAGTACGGCAGGCCCGCGCCGATCAGCGGGTCGATGTCGAACAGCTGGAGCTCGCGGCCGAGCCGGTGGTGGTCGTGCATGATGCCTCCTGGCGGATCGGGAGACGAGCGACCACCACGAAGCCCCGGGGCCGCTCGCCCCGGGGCTTGGAAAAGGACAGCAGGTCAGCGCGCCGGGACGGTCTCCGGCGTCGTGGTTGCAGCAGCGCGCTTCATGGCCTCACCGTAGCAGGCGCGCGCCGCTGCCGGTAGCTGATTCCCGCGGTCAGTCACCACCGCGGCCCATACCGCCGCGGGGACGCCAAGACTTGGCAGGTACCGCACCGTCGACCTCCGCTGACCCGATTCCCGCTACCCTGAGGACCCCGTTGCCATCCACCCCACTGGAGGATGCCGCGATGCCGACCCGGTTGGCACACGTCGTGGTCGACGCGGGTGACCCGCCGGCGCTGGCGCGGTGGTGGGCCGACGCGCTCGGATGGGCGGTCACGCTGGAAGAGCCCAGCGAGGTGGTGGTCGAGCCGGCGGAACCGGACAGCCTCGGGGTCCCGCTGGTGTTCGTCCCGGTCGCCGACCCCAAGGTCGGCAAGAACCGGGTCCACCTCGACCTGCGCAGCGCCTCAGCCGACCACCAGGCCGAGACGGTCGCGCGGCTGACCGGTGCCGGCGCCCGCCCGGTCGACATCGGCCAGGGCGACGAGGTCGCCTGGGTGGTGCTGGCCGACCCCGAGGGCAACGAGTTCTGCGTGCTCGATCCGCGCGACGAGTACGCGGCGACCGGCCCGGTCGCCGCGCTGGTGGTCGACACGGGCGACCCTCGGACGCTGGCCCGGTTCTGGAGCCAAGCGACCGGCTGGCCGCTGGTCGCGTCGGGCGGCGATTGGGCGTCGCTCCGATCCCCTTCCGGCCAGGGCCCCTTCCTCGAATTCCTCGCGGTCGACGAGCCCAAGCGGGTGAAGAACCGCCTCCACCTGGACGTGGCCCCGCCGCTCGACGACGACCACGCCGCCGAGGTGGCCCGCATGCGGACGCTCGGTGCCACCCCAGCCGACGTGGGACAGGGTGAGGTCCCCTGGGTGGTGCTGGCCGACCCGGAAGGCAACGAGTTCTGCGTGCTCACGCCACGCTAGCCGTGCCCGCTTGGATGCGTGCGCGGTCGCTACGGCGAGGTGGGCAGCTCGGCGGTCCAGTCCTCGGCGAGTGCCTCGGCGGGCGGCTCGCCCGCCGGCACGCCGCCGGCGCCCTGCTCGACCAGGTCGACCGCTTCGGCGGCGGTGGCGGCGACGGCGAACAGGCGGCCCTCTCCCAAGGGGGCGAAGCCCTGCTCGACCATGCTCCGCACCATCGCCAGGAACGGGTCCCAGTAGCCGGCCACGTTGATCAGCACCACCGGCCGGTCGTGCAGGCGGAGCTGGCGTAGGGTGAGCACCTCCAGCAACTCCTCCAGGGTGCCGAAGCCGCCGGGCAGGGCGACGAACGCGTCGGCCCTCGCGTCCATCTCGGCCTTGCGCTCGCGGAGCGTCTCGGTCACCACCAGCTCGTCGGCCGGGTCGTAGGCCAGTTCGCGGTCGACCAGGGTGCGCGGGATGACCCCGTGGACGCGGCCGCCGACCTCGTGCACCGCCCTGGCGACCTCGCCCATCAGGCCGACGTTGCCGCCGCCGTAGACCAGCCGGTGGCCGCGCCGGCCGAGCTCGTGGCCGAGGGCGCTGGCCGCCTGGTGGTGGACGGCTGGCAGCCCGGACGCTGACGCGCAGAACACGCAGATCGAGAGCGGCCGCCGACCCCGCCCGGTGCGCCCGTCCGCCCCGGCGCCGCCGCGCAGCCCGGCTCCGGGCGGGGTCGGAGACTCATGGAGCAACGTGGTGACCCCGGGATGGATCAAGCCTCATGCCACGTACTCCGTGAACTCGTCGGCGTCGAACGGGCCGATCAGGGCGAGGGCGCGTGGGCCGTCGCCGAGCAGCTCCTTGGCCAGCGCGCGGACGTCCGCCTCGGTGACCGCGTCGACCCGCTGGATGACGTCGTCAACGCTGAGGATCTCGCCGCGGGTCAGCTCCGACTTGCCGAGCCAGGACATGCGGCTCGAGGTGTCCTCGAGGCCGAGCACGAGTGAGCCCTTGTAGTGGCCCTTGGCCCTGGCCAGCTCCTCGTCGGTGAGGCCGTCGGCGGCGAGCCGCTGGACCTCGTCCTTGACGACCTTGAGGACCTCGTGGATGCGCTTGGGCGCGGCGCCGGCGTAGACGGCGTAGGACCCTGTCTCGGCGTACTGGTTGGCGTAGGAGCCGATCGAGTAGACCAGGCCGCGCTTCTCGCGGATCTCCTGGAACAGCCGCGAGCTCATGCCGCCGCCGAAGGCGATGTTGAGCACCCCGAGGGCGAAGCGGCGCGGGTCGTTGCGGGACATGCCGGGGCCGCCGAGGACCACGTGGGCCTGGTCGGTCGGCTTGGTGCGGACGCTGATGCCGCCGGCGGCGCGTGGCCGGGACCGCTCCGTCCGCGGCCCGCGGGCGTCGCCATCGCCCAGCTCCCCGAAGGCGGTGGTGACGAGCTCGACCACCTCGTCGTGGCCGCAGCTGCCGGCGGCGGCGACCACCAGGTTGTCCGGGGTGTAGTGGCGCCGCCAGTAGCGGGCCAGGGTCTCGCGGGGCATCTGCCCGATGGACTCGACCGTGCCGAGCACCGGCCGGCCGAGCGGGTGGCCGCCGAACAGGACCTCGGCGAACAGGTCGTGGACCTGCTCCTCGGGCACGTCGTTGGCGGCGCCGATCTCCTCGAGGATGACCGTCCGCTCCGCCTCGACGTCCGCCTTGGCCAGCTTGGAGGCGCGCAGCATGTCGACCAGGACGTCGACCGCCAGCGGCAGGTCGCGGTCGAGGGTGCGGGTGTAGAAGCAGGTGTACTCCTTGAAGGTGAACGCGTTCAGCTCCCCGCCGACCGCGTCCATGACCTCGGCGATCTCCTGGGCGGAGCGGCGCGTGGTCCCCTTGAACAGCAGGTGCTCCAGGTAGTGGGAGGCACCGGCCTGGCGTGGGGTCTCGTCACGGGACCCCACGCCGGCCCAGAAGCCGAGGGTCACCGAGCGCACGCTCGGCATGCGCTCGGTGAGGATGCGCAGCCCCCCGGGAAGGTCGGTGCGCTCGAAGGCGTCGGCCGCGACCATCGGACCGCTAGCTGCCGTCGGCGTCGTCGCCGCCCTCGGCTGGCTGGGCGGGCGCCTGGCTGCCCTCCTCCTCGTCGGCCAGCGCCAGCGAGATGCGGTTCTGCCGGTCGATCTCGGTGACCTCGACGAGCAGCTTGTCGCCGACGTTGACCACGTCCTCGACGGCGCGCACGCGCTGGCCCTTGCGGCCCAGCTTGGAGATGTGCAGCAGCCCGTCCTTGCCCGGGGTGAGGGAGATGAACGCGCCGAAGGTGGTGGTCTTCACCACCGTGCCGAGGAAGCGCTCCCCCACCTGGGGCATGACCGGGTTCATCTGCTCGCGGATCATCTTGAGGGCGATGTCGAGCTGCTCCCCATCGGTGGCACCGATGAACACCCGGCCGTCGTCCTCGATCGAGATCTCCGCGCCGGAGGCGGCCTGGATCTCGTTGATGCGCTTGCCCTTGGGGCCGATCAGCTCGCCGATCTTGGCGACCGGGATCTGCTCGATGTGGACCAGCGGGGCGAACCGGCTGACCTCCTCGCGCGGCCGCTCGATGGCGGCCTGGATGACGTCCAGGATCACCATGCGGGCGTCGCGCGCCTGGGTCAGCGCGGCGATCAGGACCTCGCTCGGGATGCCGGTGAGCTTGGTGTCGAGCTGGAGCGCGGTGACGAACTCCCGCGTGCCGGCGACCTTGAAGTCCATGTCGCCGAAGGCGTCCTCGGCGCCGAGGATGTCGGTCAGGGTGACGAACTCGCCGCCCTCGGCGATCAGGCCCATGGCGATGCCGCCGACCGGCGCCTTGATGGGCACGCCGGCGTCCATCAGCGACAGGGTCGAGGCGCAGACCGACGCCATCGAGGTGGAGCCGTTGGACGACAGCACCTCGCTGACCAGGCGGAGCGCGTAGGGGAACTCCTCCTTGTCGGGGATGACCGGGAGCAGGGCGCGCTCGGCGAGGGCGCCGTGGCCGATCTCCCGCCGCTTGGGGCCGCGCATGAAGCCGGTCTCGCCGGTGGAGAACGGCGGGAAGTTGTAGTGGTGCATGTAGCGCTTGCGGTCGGTGGGGTCGAGGGTGTCGATGGTCTGCTCCATGCGCACCATGCCGAGGGTGGCGATGTTGAGCACCTGGGTCTCGCCCCGCTCGAACAGGCCGGAGCCGTGCGCCCTCGGCAGGATGCCGACCTCGGCGGAGAGCGGGCGGATGTCGCGCGGCCCGCGCCCGTCGATGCGCTTGGACTCCTTGACGACCCGCTGGCGGACCAGCTCCTTGGTGAGGCTGCGGAAGGCGTTGGCGACCTCGCGCTCGCGCCCGGCGCCTTCCTCGCCGAGCTGGGCAGCGGCGGCCTCGGCCGCCTCGGCCTTGATAGTGTCGAGGCGCTCCTGGCGGGCGGTCTTGTCGGCGATGGCGATGGCCTCGCGCACGTTGGTCTCGGCGGCGCCCCTGACGATCCCGGCGACGTCCTCGCCGTAGTCCTCGAACAGCGGGTACTCGCGGGGCTGGGCGCCGGCCTGGCGGACCAGCTCGGCCTGCAGCTGGCAGGCGGTGGCAATGTGCGACTTGGCGAACTCCAGGGCCAGGCCGAGGGACTCCTCGGTCGGCTTGGGCGCGCCCGTCTCCTCCATCAGCTGGACCGCCTGCTCGGTGGCCTCGGCCTCGACCATCAGGATGTCGACCCCGCCGCTCTCGTTCTGGCGACCGGCCACCACCATGTCGAAGGTGCACTCGTCCAGCTCGGCGTAGGTCGGGTTGACGATCCAGTCAGGGCCGCGCCGGCCAAGCCGCACCGCGCCGACCGGGCCGGTGAAGGGGATGCCGGCGAGCAGCACGGCCGCCGAGGCGCCGTTGATGGCACAGATGTCGGGGTTGTTCTCCATGTCGGCCGAGAGGATCGTGCCGACCACGTGGATCTCGTTGCGCATCCCCTTGGGGAACGAGGGCCGCAGCGGCCGGTCGATCAGCCGGGCCGTGAGGATGGCCGTCTCCGACGGCCGCCCCTCACGGCGGAAGAAGCCACTGGGGATCTTGCCGGCGGCATACATGCGCTCCTCCACGTCCACGGTGAGCGGGAGGAAGTCGAGCTGCTCTTTGGGTTGTTTCGCCGCGGTCGCGGTGACCAGCACCTGGGTCTCTCCCAGGCCGACGACCACCGCGCCGCCGGCCAGCTTGGCCAGCTTGCCGGTCTCCAGGAGCATGTCCCGGCCACCGACCGAGCCTTGCACACGATGTACTGCCATGAATTCTCTCTCCTCGTTGCCTCAAGCCCCGTCGAAAGGGCGGCATGACGATTGGCGGTCCCGGCCGGCGTGATGCCTGGTCCGGGCGCTGGCGCGCGGACGTACCGGGCCAGCGGGAAGCGCGACGGGGCGGGCTGGCGGTCGGCCCGAGGCCGGCCGCTCATTCCTTGAGCGGTGCCAGTTCTCAGTAGAAAGACCTGGGCTTGGTTCCAGAGCTCACCACTGACAACTGGCACGGCACCGGCCGCCGAAGGTCCATCGCGCTTCAAACTGCTACTGCGGCAGCGGCGTCACCGCCTTCTTCGGTGCTTCGGCGCCCCGGCTTCAGCGCCGCAACCCGAGGCGCTCGATCAGCGAGCGGTAGCGGGTCACGTCGGTCGCTTGCAGGTAGCGAAGGAGCCGGCGACGGCGGCCGACCATCTGCAGCAGGCCGCGACGCGAGTGGTGGTCGTGCTTGTGCACCTTGAGGTGCTCGGTGAGGGTGTTGATGCGCCGGGTGAGGATCGCGACCTGGACCTCGGGCGAGCCGGTGTCGTTCTCCTTGGTCGCGTACTCGGCGATGATCTGCGTCTTCTCGTCTTTTACCAGCATGCGCTACCTCTCGGGGACGGTGCGGAAAGCGTGCCCGGGGGCGCGCGACGGCTCCGCCGAGCCTCGGCGTCCCGCATCCCGGACGGTCGCCGGGCACGTGTGACGGCCCGGCCACCCGGCGCAAAGGGTAGCACAGGCAACCACGATGAGCTGGGAGAAGGGACCCGCCAGGACCCCGGGTCAGTCGGCCGGGCTGGGCGTCTCGGTGCGGTCGGCCAGGAAGTGGAGAAAGCGGAGCAGCTCCTCGGGGTCGAACGGCTTGGACATGTAGTAATCGACCCCTGAGGTCCAGCCCTGCCAGATGTCGACGTCGGAGGTGCGGGCGGTCAGCATGACCACCTTGAGGGCCAGGTCGGCGTGGTCCCGGCGGAGTTGCTCGAGTACCTGGTAGCCGTCCATGCCGGGCATCATCACGTCGAGCACCACGATGTCCGGCGGGTCGGCGGCCACCGAGGCCAGGCAGGCCGGCCCGTCGCCAACGCCGGCGACCTCGAACCCCTCGCCGTCCAGGAAGGCGAGCAGCATCCCGCGGATGCCGTCGTCGTCGTCGCAGACCAGGATCTTCGGGTTCCGCGCCGACACCGCCGCACCTCCGCGCGCCTGGGAGGCCGCCCGCGCGGCCTCCCTGGCCGCACGGTGGTCCGCCTCCGCTGCTCGCTCAGTTCAATCGGCAGGCTGGCGTCCCCCCTGAACGCGGTCGGCGGGCCGCGCCGCCGGTGCCGACGGCCCGGCGGACCGCACCGCCACCTCGCCGTTGAGGCTGGCGCCGTCGAGGCCAGGGACCACCTCGTCGGCGACCGCCGCGCCAGGGTCGGCCGGCCCGGTGCGCAGCGGCACCTCCTTGAGGAACAGCGCCACGAAGAACGCGAGCACCAGGAACGGCACGCCGATCAGGAACACGTCGTCGAGCGCATTGGCGAAGGCGCTCAGGACGAGGCCCTTGGCGGGCTCGGCCAGCCGCTGGATCGCCTGCACGTCGTTGGTGTCGATCCGCGGGCCGCCCGCGCCCGGCTGGATGCCAGCCTGCGCGAACGCCTCGGCCAGGTAATGAGCGAGCCGGCTCGACAGCGCCGCCCCGAAGATGGCCACGCCGATCGAGGCGCCCATCTGCCGGAAGAAGGTGACCGAGCTGGTCGCGGCGCCCAGGTCGCGGAAGTCCACCGCGTTCTGGACGGCGGTGACGATCGTCTGCATGGTGAAGCCGAGTCCGGCGCCGAACAGGTACTCGGCGATCGCCACCTGCCAGAACGGCGTGTCGACGCCGAGCCGCGACAGCAGCAGCAGGGAGACGATCAGCACCGCCGAGCCGATGACCGGGAAGATCTTGTAGCGGCCAGTGCGGGTGATCAGCTGGCCGGAGGTGATCGAGGTCGAGAAGATGCCGATGATCGCCGGCAGCAGGGACAGGCCCGAGGCGGTCGGCGAGAACCCCTTCACCGCCTGCAGGTAGACCGGCAGGAAGACGAACCCGCCGAACATCGCCACGCCGGCCAGGAAGCCGTAGGCGTTGCCGACCGCGTACACCGGGTTCCGGAACAGCCGCATCGGGATGATCGGCTCGACGGCGCGCCGCTCGACCACCACGAAGGCGACCGCGAGCAGCGCGGCCACGGCGAGCAGGGCGAGCGAGCCCGGCGCGGTCCAGCCGTACTCCTTGCCGCCCCAGTCGAGGTAGAGGAGGAGGCAGGACACAGCGGCGACGATCAGAGCGGCGCCGGCCCAGTCGATCTTGTGCTCGCGCCGGACCACCGGCATCCGCAGGACCATCGAGGTGACCACCAGCGCCGCCAGACCGACCGGCAGGTTGACGTAGAAGATCCAGCGCCAGCCAGGGCCGTCGGTGAGCCACCCGCCGAGCAGCGGCCCGGCCACGCTGGCGACGCCGAACACCGCGCCGAAGTAGCCCTGGTAGCGGCCGCGCTGCCTGGGCGGGATGACGTCGCCGATGATGCTGAAGGCGACCGCGAACAGACCACCGCCGCCGACGCCCTGGATGGCGCGGAAGACGATCAGCTGGAGCATGTCCTGACTGAGCCCGCACAGCGCCGAGCCGACCAGGAAGATCCCGATGGCGAGCTGGAAGATCCGCCGCCGCCCGTACAGGTCGGAGAGCTTGCCCCACAGCGGCATCGACGCCGTCGAGGTCAGCAGGTAGGCGGTGACCACCCAGGAGAGCTGGTCGAGGCCGCCGAGTTCGCTGACGATGCGTGGCAGGGCGGTGCCCACGATGCCCTGGTCGAGCGCGAACAGCAGCATGCCCGCCATCACCCCGAACAGGATGATGATGATCTGCCGGTGGCTGAAGTACTGCGGGCCTGGAGCCTCGCCGGTCACCGCGGCGCTGGCGGCGCCGTCAGCGGCGACGGTTGATGGGGTCTCGTGGGCTGGTGTGGTCATCTGGTCTCCGTTCCGGCGACTCGGTCGAGGCTTTCGGTCAGCCGGGTCATGAGCTTGGTGAGCTGGTCGCGGTCCTGGACGGACCAGCCGGCGGTGGCGCGGTCGACCAGCGCCGCCCTGGCCCGCATGGCCTCCTCCAGCACGGCGCGGCCCTGGTCGGTCAGGCGCAGCCGGCTGGCCCGGCGGTCGTCCGGGTCCCCGCTGCGTTCCAGGTAGCCGAGGTCCTCCAGGTTCTTGACCTGCCGCGAAACCGTGGAGGAGTCGAGGCGGATGCACCTGGCCAGCTCGGACAGGCGCAGCGGCGCCCGCTCCGCCACGTGGTGGAGCACGAACACCGAGGAGGGGTCGAGGTCGCTGGCACCGATCCGGGACCTGAGCCGCCGGCCGATGGTCATCAGCGCGAGCAGCAGCTGCTGTCCGGTGGTCGCCGCAAGAGGAGCGCTAGGTGTTGGCACCCGACCACCGTGCCATAGATGCTTGTGCCATGCAACTATCGACCACTGCCCGCAGGCAGGGCGACTGGGTGGCTTGGCGGCGGCACAGCTACCTGCCTGCCTGACGGCCCGGGACGGAGACCGGCTGGATCAGGAGGGGCTCTCCGCGAGGAGGCGGCGGGTCACGGCGATGTCCTCGCGCATCTGGGCGACCAGCTCGTCCACGCCGGGGAAGACCTGCTCGCCGCGGAGCCGGTGCTCGAACCGGACCGACAGCCCACGCCCGTAGAGGTCGCCGTCGAAGTCGAGCAGGTAGGCCTCGACCCGGGTCTGGTCGCCGTCGAACTGCGGGCTGACGCCCACGTTGATCGCCGCCGGCATCGGCTGGCCCGCCTCGACCACCACCCGCCCGGCGTACACCCCGAACGCCGGCAGCGCGATCCGCTCCCCCACCTCCACGTTGGCGGTCGGCACGCCGAGCGCGCGGCCGCGGCCGGCGCCCTTGACCACCGGCCCGCTCACGCTGTACGGGCGGCCGAGCGAGAAGGCGGCGGCGCGGACGTCGCCGCGGGCCAGCTCGCCGCGGACCCGGGTGGAGGAGATCACCTCGCCGTGCTCGTCGCCGTGGAGCGACACCCCCACCGCCTCCACCCCGCGTTCGGCGCCGAGCGCGGCCAGCAGGGCCACGTCGCCCTTGGCGCGGTTGCCGAAGCGGAAGTTCTCCCCCACCACCACCGCGCGGGCGGCGAGCGCGTCGAACAGCACCCGGGTGGCGAACTGGTCTGCCGATACCTGGGACAGCGCCTGGTCGAACTCGAGCACCAGCAGCAGCTCCATACCGGCCGCACCGAGCAGCTCGATCCGCTCGGGCAGGGTGCACAGCAGCGGCGGCGCCGCCTCCGGCCGCAGCACCTCGAGGGGATGGCGGTCGAAGGTGACCGCGGCCGGCTGGGCCTGGGCGGCGGCCGCCTCCTCGGTCACCCGGCGGAGCAGCGCCTGGTGGCCGCGGTGGACGCCGTCGAACATGCCGACCGTGGCCACGGTCGGGCCGAGGCCGGCCGGCACCTGGTCGAGCCCGTGGAACACGCGCGCGGTCATGCCAGCACCACCTTGGAGCGGGCGCGGCCGGAACCGTCCTGGATGACCGCGACCAGGTGGCCGTCGGGGCCCACCGCCGCCACCGGGCCGTCCCTGCCGGTCGGGCTGAGGGTCTGCCCCGAGACCAGGGCGACCGCCTCGCGGTCGGACAGCGGCCGGACCCCGAGCGCCGCCACGGCGATGGCCGGGTCGATCACGGCCTCGCCGAGCCGGCCGGTCTCCGCCATGGCCCGCAGCTCGTCGAGCGGGCGCGCGTCCGCCTCGGCGAAGCTGCCGACCGCGGTGCGGTGCAGCTCGGCCAGGTGCGCCAGGGTGCCGAGGGCGCGGCCGAGGTCGGCGGCGAGGGACCGCACGTAGGTCCCGCCCGAGCAGGTCACCGCCACGGTCGCCAGCGGCTGCTCGCCGTCGGTCAGCTCGCGCAGCTCCAGCTCGTAGATGGTGACCGGGCGCGGTTCCCGCTCCACGGTCTCACCCCGCCTGGCCTTGGCGTAGAGCCGCTCGCCACCCACCTTGACGGCCGAGACCATCGGCGGGACCTGCCGCTGCGGGCCGAGGAAGCCGGCCAGGGCACGCTCCAGCGACAGGCGGTCGACCCCGGCCGTGCCGGCGGTGGCGACCACCGTGCCGGTCGCGTCCAGCGTGTCGGTCTCGGCCCCGAAGGTGATCACCGCCAGATACCGCTTTGGCTCGAGGGGGAGGTAGGGCAGCAGCCTGGTGGCGCGGCCGAGCGCGATCACCAGCACCCCGGTGGCCGGCGGGTCGAGGGTGCCGCCGTGGCCCACGCGGCGCTGGCCGGCCAGCCGGCGCACCCTCGCCACCACGTCGTGGGAGGTGAGGCCGGCGGGCTTGTCGCAGACCAGCACCCCGTCGATCATCGCCGCCCCTGCCCGGTGGCCAGGGAGTGCGCGGCCAGCCGGTCGCCCGCCTCCCCCCTGCCGGCCAGGACGTCGACCAGCGCCGCGACGGTCGCCTCCAGCTCCTCCTCGGCGGTGAACCCGGCGGCGAAGGCGTGCCCGCCGCCGCCGAAGTGGGTGGCGATCGCGCCGACGTCGGTGGCGCCCTTGGAGCGGAGCGAGACCTTGTGGGTCCCGTCCGGCTGCTCTTTGAGCACGGCCGCGACGTCGCTGGCGGCGTCCGTGCGGACCAGGTCGATCAGCCCCTCGGTCTGGTCCATGTCGACCCCGCGGGCGGCCAGGTCCTTCTGGGTCACCGAGGTCCACACCAGCGACGCCTCCGGCACCTGGGCGATGCGCTCCAGGCAGTCGCCGATCAGGCGGAGGTAGCCGATCTCGTTGGTCTCGAACACCGCCTTGGAGACCTCGTACTGCTCCACCCCGGCGGCCAGCAGCTCGGCGGCGAGCAGGTGGGTCGCTGGCGTGGTGGCCTGGTACTGGAAGCGGCCGGTGTCGGTCACCAGCCCGGTGTACAGGCAGGTGGCGATGTCGCGGTCGAGCGGGAGGTCGAGCCGCCGCAGCAGCTCCCGGCAGAGGACCGCGCTGGCAGGGGACCGCGGGTCGATCAGGTTGACGTCGCCGAACCGGGTGTTGGAGGCGTGATGGTCGATCACCAGCGTGCGGGCCGCCCCGCGGAAGGCACCGACCAGGCTGCCGAGCCGGTCCAGCGAGCCGGCGTCGAAGCAGATGAACAGGTCGGCGTGTGCCGGGACCTCGTCCGGCGGGGTGAGCCGGTCCAGCCCGGCGAGGAACTGGTACTGCGGCGCGACCACGAACGGCTCGGAGAAGCTGACCACCGCGTGCCTGCCGGCGCCGGCCAGGGCGAGATGCAGCGCCAGGGCCGAGCCGAGCGCGTCGCCGTCGGGGTTGACGTGGCAGGAGATCACCGTGGTGCCGGCGTCGGCGATGGCGGTCACCGCCGCCTTCCAGTCCTCCTCGGTGACCGCCGGCGGGACGGTCACGGCTGCCGCCCTTCTGGCGCGGCGGCCTCGCCGCCGTGGTCAGGATTGCTGCCGATCTCGGCCAGGAGCCGGTCGATGCGGGCGCTGTGCTCGGGCAGGTCGTCGCGGTGGAACTCGAGCGTCGGGGTGTAGCGCAGGCGCACGTGGCCGGCCACGAAGCTGCGTGCCTGACCGGTCGACTCCCGCAGGGCGGCGTCGGCGGATTCCTGGTCGGGCTGGTCGCCGAGCGCGGTCCAGTACACGGTGGCGTGGCGCAGGTCGCCGGTCACGCGCACGTCGGTGACGGTGACGAAGCCGAGCCGGCCGTCGGCCTGCTCGGCTTCGACCCACTCGCCGACCAGGCGCTTGATCGTCTCCGCCAGGCGCAGCGAGCGCGGGTAGCTGGGATTGGCCATGGTCCTCAGCCGTCCTCTGGTCCGTAGAGGGTGACATAGGCGTCGAGTAGTTCGATCCCGGCGGCGCGCTCCGCCTCGCGCTCGGCCGAGACCAGCACCCGGCGGGCGTGGAAGCCCTCACCGGACACGGTCGCCACCGCCATGGTGGCCCGCTGCCGCTGCTCCTGATGGTCGACCTCGGCCACCGCGCAGTTGAGCTTGCGCAGGTCGGCCGAGAGGGAGCGGAGCACCGCGCGCTTGTCCTTCAGCGAGGTCGCGTCGGGCAGGCGCAGCTCGAGCCGGAGCAGGGCGACGAACATGGCGCACCCATGCTAATCGGCCACGGCCTAACGCGGGATCTCCACCATCTCGTAGGCCTCGATCACGTCGCCTTCCTTGATGTCGTTGTAGTTCTCCAACCCGATGCCGCACTCGTAGCCGGCCGCCACCGTCCTGGCGTCGTCCTTGAAGCGGCGCAGCGACTCGATGCGCCCGTCGTAGACGACCACGCCGTCGCGGACCAGCCGGGCCTTGGCGCCGCGGGCGATCTCCCCGCTGGTGACGTAGGAGCCGGCGACCACCCCGACCCGCGGCACCCGGAACAGGGCCCGCACCTCGGCGCTGCCGAGCCCGCGCTCCTCGTACTCGGGGGCGAGCATGCCCTTCAACGCCCGCTCGATGTCCTCCACCACCTGGTAGATGACCGTGTAGAGGCGGATATCCACACCCTCGCGGTCGGCCAGGGCGGCGGCGGCCGGGTTGGGCCGCACCGAGAAGCCGATGATGATCGCGGCCGTGGTGGTGGCCAGGCTGACGTCGTTCTCGGTGATCGCCCCGGCGGCCTTGTGCACCACCCGCAGGCGCACCTCGGGGACCTTCAGCTTGCCGAGCGCGTCCTCCAGCGCCTCCACCGAGCCCATCCCGTCGGCCTTGAGGATCAGCGGAAGCTCCTTGAGCTCGCCCTCCTTGATCCGGTCGAACAGGTCCTCGAGCCGTGGCGCCCTCGGCGTCGCGGCGATCTGGGCCTGGCGCTGGCGCGACTCCCTGGCCTGGCCGATGGAGCGGGCGACCCGCTCGTCGGCCACCGCCCGTGCCTCGTCGCCGGCGCTCGGCGGCGCCGACAGGCCGAGGACCTGCACCGGACGCGCCGGGCCGGCCTCCTCGACCTCCTTGCCGTTCTCGTCGAACATCGCCCGCACGCGGCCGTAGGCGGTCCCGGCGACGACCGCGTCGCCGACCTTCAAGGTGCCGCGCCGGACCAGGATGGTGGCCACCGGGCCACGGCCCTTGTCGAGGTGGGCCTCGATGATCGTGCCCTGCGCGCGCCGGTTGGGGTTGGCCCGCAGGTTCAGCTCGACGTCGGCGACCAGGAGGATGGTCTCCACCAGGGTGTCAAGGCCCTGCTTGGTCTTGGCGGAGACGTCGACGAACTGGGTCTTGCCGCCGTACTCCTCGGCCACCAGGTCGTACTCGGTGAGCTGCTGGCGGACCCGGACGGGGTTCGCCTCGGGCTTGTCGATCTTGTTGACCGCCACCACGATCGGGACCCCTGCCGCCTTGGCGTGGTTGATCGCCTCGACGGTCTGCGGCATCACGCCGTCGTCGGCCGCCACCACCAGCACGGCGATGTCGGTCACGGCGGCGCCGCGGGCCCGCATGGCGGTGAATGCCTCGTGGCCCGGGGTGTCGATGAAGGTCACCAGCCGGCCGTCCTGACCGGCACGGACCTGGTAGGCACCGATGTGCTGGGTGATGCCACCGGCCTCGGCGGCGACCACGTCGGTGTGGCGGATGGCGTCGAGCAGCTTGGTCTTGCCGTGGTCGACGTGGCCCATCACCGTGACCACCGGCGGCCTGGGCCGCAGGTCGGCATCGGTGTCCGGCTGGGTGTCCTCCCAGCCTTCCAGCTCGGTGAGCGCGTCGGCCTCGCTCGGGTCGACCACCTCGATCCGGGCGCCGATCTCCTCGCTGAGCAGGCCGACGGCCTCGTCGGACATCGACTGCGTGGCGGTCAGCATCTCCCCCATCTGCATGAGGATACGGACCAGGTCACCCGCTGGCCGGCCGAGCCGGTCGGCCAGCTCCTGCACGGTGACCCCGCGCGGCACGCGCAGCACCCCCTCGAGCGCGATGTCGAGCCCACCCTGGGCGTCCAGGCTGGGTGCTCCCATGGCCTCGAACTCTTCCCGCCGCGCCCGGCTCTTGCGCCGCTTGGGCCGCGGGCCGCGGAAGCCGCCGGGACGGCCGGAGGGACCGCCGCGCCCGGCGGGACCGCCACGGGTCCCGATCGGACCGCCACGGCCACCGCCACCGCCACCTGGACGGCCGCCGACGCCGGGACGGCCGCCGCCACCGCCTGGACGGCCCTGGCCGCCCATGCCGGGACGGCCGGCGCCACCACCCGGACGGCCCTGACCGCCGGGACCGGGACGGCCGGCACCTCCGGGCTGGCCCGGCCGCATGCCTGGCCGGCCAGGCTGACCCGGCGCCCCTGGCCGCATCCCCGGTCGCCCGGGCTGGCCTGGCTGCCCGGGACGGCCTGGCTGCCCTGGACGCTGGCCCGGCTGGCCGGGCCGCATCCCTGGCGGCAGCGGCCGCACCCCCGGCGGCAGCGGCCGGCCACCCTGACCGGGACGGGCACCGGGCGGCATGGGACGGGCGCCAGGCGGCAACGGCTGCCCGGGACGACGGGCACCGGGCGGCAGCGGACGCACCCCCGGCGGCAACGGCCGTACCCCTGGGGGCAGCGGCTGCCCTGGCCGGCGGGCACCGGGCGGCACGGGACGGACGCCTGGGGGCAGCGGGCGCACCCCTGGGGGCAGGGGCCTGCCCTGACCGGGCTGGCCCGGCCGCTGGCCAGGCTGGGCGGGCCGCGGCGCGCCCGGCTGCGCGGGGCGAGCCGCCGCCGGCCGCTGGGCGGCGGGCTGCTCCGGCCGGGCCGGAGCCCGATCGGAGCCGGACGGTGCCTTGGCGGCCGGCCGCGAGCCACCGCCGCCGCCCTTGGTGGACGACCGCAGCTTCTCCGCGACGTCAGGCGTCACCGTCGAGGAATGGCTCTTCACCTCCACGCCCATGGTGGACAGCTTGGAGAGCAGGTCCTTGGACGGCACTCCAAGCTCTTTGGCGAGTTCGTAGACGCGCGGGTTGCTCAACCAGTTCTCACTTCCTCTTGCTCACTCGACCGGGGGCGCTGCCGCCCGGAAGCCTCCTCGGTGCTCTCCCCCGACCGCCTGGCCACGCACGCGTCGCGCAGGGCGTTGAGGGCGGCGTCTACGCCTGGCGCACCCGCCGCCTTCAACGCCCGCTGCACGCTGCGCCGCTTGACCGCCCGAGCCGTGCAGGCCGGGTCGCCGCACAGGTAGGCCCCCCTGCCGGGTGCCTTCCCGCTCGGGTCGAACCTGACCACACCGTCAGGGGAGCGTACCAGCCGATGCAGGGCGCGCTTGTCCGCCGTGGTCCGGCACACCACACAGGTACGCCTGGGGGCCGGCCGCCCGGTCGACTCCGGGTGGCCGGCGGCCCTGGAAGACCCGCGCGCCATCAGCGTCTGTCTCTTCAACTTCACGTTCCCTGTCCGACATTCCCAGCTTGCCCCGAACCGGGGTGGGCGGCCACCTTGCTCTCCGACCCCGCCGCCCGTCCAGCCTGGGCCTGCCGCTCGGCGTCGGCCATCTGGCTCTCGCTGCGGATGTCGATCCGCCAGCCGGTCAACCGGGCGGCCAGGCGCGCATTCTGCCCTTCCTTGCCGATCGCCAGCGAAAGCTGGTAGTCAGGCACGATCACATGGGCGGTGCGCTCGTCCTCGTCGATGTGGACGCTCTTCACCTTGGCGGGCGAGAGCGCCTCGGCCACGAACTGCGCCGGGTCGTCGGAGTACAGGACGATGTCGATCTTCTCGCCCCGCAGCTCGTTGACGACCATCCGCACCCGCGAGCCGCGTGCGCCGACGCAGGCACCCTTCGGCTCCACCTTCGGGTCGTTCGAGCGCACCGCGATCTTGGTCCGGTGCCCCGGCTCCCTGGCCACGTTGGTGATCTCGACCAGCCCCTGGGCGATCTCGGGGACCTCCAGCTCGAAGAGCCGCTTGATCAGGTTGGGATGGGTGCGCGACACCACCACCCGCAGCCCGCGGGCGGAGCGGACCACGTCGGTCACGTACACCTTGAGCCGGTCGTTGTGCTGGTAGTGCTCGCTGGGGACCTGCTCGGCGTGGGGCAGGTCGGCCTCCACCTTGCCGAGGTCCACGGTGATGTGGCGCGGGTCGCGCTGCTGCACGATGCCGGTCACGATGTCGCCGACGCGGCCCTCGTACTCGCCGAAGGTGACGTCCCGCTCGGCCTCCCGCAGGCGCTGCATGATCACCTGCTTGGCGGTGACGGCGGCGATCCGGCCGAAGTCGGAGGGCGTGTCCTCCCACTCCCGCACCACCTGCTCGTCCTCGTCGAGCTCCTGGGCGTAGACGGTAACCTCGCCGCTCTCGCGGTCGACGACCACGCGGGCATCGTCGGGCGCGTTGGGCTGGCGCTTGTAGGCGGCGGCCAGGGCGCTCTCGAGCGCGCTGATCACCGTGTCGAGCGCGATGCCCTTCTCGCGCTCGAGGTAGCGCAGCTCCTCGATGGGGATGTTCACGTCGCCGTCCTCTCCTGGCCGGTGCTGGCCGGTCGCCCACGCTGCTCGCTGGCTGTCACCACGGCAACACCACCGTTCCCCGCACCACCTCGGACAGCGGCAGCCGCAGCTGGCCACCGTCCGCGTCGAGCGTCACCGCCTGGTCGTCGACCGCCACCACGATCCCCTGCACGGAGGTGGTCGCGTCCGAGCCAGCCTGGGCACGGGTGACGCGCACCTCGTGCCCGCGCTGGCGGCGGAAGTCCCTGGCGGTCCGCAGCGGCCGGTCCAGCCCGGGGGTGGTGACCTCGAGGATGTAGCTGCCAGGCAGCGGGTCGTCCTCGTCGAGGAGGTGCGACAACTCCTTGGAGACGCGTTCGACGACGTCCGCCTCGACGGGAGCGTCGGCGTCCAGCACCACGCTCAGCACCGGGGACCGTCCCCGCCGGCGGAGCTGCGCCTCCAGCAGCTCGACGCCGTGGGCGGCGGCCACCCGTTCGGCCAGATCCTGGACACGCGGAGGAAGCGTCGCCATGGTCGCTGACCTCCTCGCGTGCTTACGTAGTGTGTCGCCCTCTCGGTAACGGCACCGTTCTGGCCTCCCGGCGCAAGGGGAGCCCGGACACAATTGAAGTGGGCCAACGCCCACTTCGCTCAGAAGAACAGGTGGCTCCCGTCGCCAGCAGCTGACAATAGCACCAGCCAGCGCGGTCCAGCAACCTGTTTGCGGCCTCTGCCAGCGCGTTTGCCGGTCAGGCCATGCCCTCCTCAACGGGCGCGCCGACCCGCCGGTTCGGCAGGTTCGCGAGGCCGAGGAGCGGCCAGTCGGCGAGCAGCAGCACCGCCAGCTCCAGGGCCTGGCGACGCCACAACTCGGGCAGCCGCGCCCAGTCGAGCGGCGCGTCAGGCGGCGCCGGCTCGGCCTGGAGCGCGCCGGCGGCGGCCGGGTCGGCGGGAAGCAGGACCGCGCCACGCGCGCTCGGCACCCGCTCGACCACCTCGCCGGCGTCGAGCTGGCTCCCGGCGCGGTTGACCACCACCACCGGAGGGCGGCCGACCTCGGCGAGCAGGTCGGCGGCGAGCTGCGTGGCCGCCGGCGCGGCGGGGTCGGTGACCAGCACGAACTGGTCGGCGGTCGCGACCGCGGCGCGCGTGCCCGCCGCCGCCATGCCGGACCCGCAGTCCACCACCACGGTGGTGGCGTGCCGCCTGAGCGCGGCCACCTCCTGGGTCCAGGCACGCTCGTCCAGCGGCTCCGCCGCGGCCAGGACCGCCAGGGAGCCGCGCCGGGCCAGGACCGCGCGGAGCTCCGGCCCGGTCAGGGCCGGGTGGCCGAGCAGCCCGAGGAGATCGCCGGCGTGCAGGTCGTGGCC
>DATLQA010000311.1:0-2818 GCA_035535495.1 Actinomycetota bacterium
GTCCTGGCCACCCGGAAGACCCCATCGGCCCGGTGGGCCAGGGATGGCACCTGCTGGAGCTGCTCGGCACCGACCTTGTAGCGCATGGGCTCCCTCCGCTGGGATCGCGGGAGCATCCTCCCAAATGCACCGCATGTCCAATCCGCGGTCCCGGTCCACTGCCGCAGATCGGGTAACCTGGCGCGATGGCGTACGACGAAGGCCTCGCCACCAGGGTCCGGGACGTCCTCGGCGACCGGCCTGGACTGGCCGAGAAGAGGATGTTCGGCGGGCTCGCCGAGGACGAGGACCTGCGCCGCTGGGTCGACCGGGGCGTCGCCTACGCCAGCTCGTTGCCGGCCAGGTAGCGCCGAGTCCATGGCCAGACCGACGATCCTGACGGTGGACGACGATCCGCTGGTCTCCGAGGCGATCGCCCGCGACCTGACCAGCCAGTACGGCGCCGACTACCGCATCGTCCGTGCCACCTCGGGGCCCGAGGCGCTGGGCGTGCTGACCCGGCTCGCCCTGCGCGACGAGCCGGTGGCGTTGATCGCCGCCGACCAGCGGATGCCGGAGATGACCGGCATCGAGCTGCTCGACCGGGCGCGGACCCATGCCCCGGGCGCCAAGTTCCTGCTGCTCACGGCGTACGCCGACACCGACGTGGCCATCAAGGCGATCAACGACATCGGCCTCGACTACTACCTGCTGAAGCCGTGGGACCCTCCCGAGGAGCGGCTGTACCCGGTGGTCGACGACCTGCTCGGCGACTGGCGGCAGGCCAACCCGGAGCACACCGGCGAGGTGCGGGTGGTCGGGCACCGGTGGTCGGACCGCGGCTACGACCTCAAGCTGTTCCTGGCCCGCAACCACGTCCCCTACCGCTGGTACGACGTCGAACGGGACCCCGAGGCCCAGCGCCTGCGGGACCTCGCCCGGGCGGCGCCGGCCGACCTCCCGCTCGTGCTCGTGCCCGACGGCGACACCCTCCGCTCGCCGTCGACGCTGGAGCTGGCGGGCGCGCTCGGGCTGCGCACCTCGGCCCGGCAGCGCCTGTACGACGTGTGCATCGTCGGCGGTGGGCCGGCCGGCCTGGCCGCCGCGGTCTACGCGGCGTCCGAGGGCCTGAGCACCGTCGTGGTGGAGCGCGAGGCCCCGGGCGGCCAGGCGGGACAGAGCGCGGCCATCGAGAACTACCTGGGGTTCCCGAAGGGCCTGAGCGGCTCCGACCTCACCCAGCGGGCCATCGCCCAGGCGGCCCGCTTCGGCGCCGAGATGGTCCTTGCCCGCGACGTCGTCGGCTTCGAGGCCCGCGGGCCGGTGCGGGCGGTGCGCTTCGACGGTTCGGGCGAGATCGAGGCGCGGGCCCTCGTCGTGGCCACCGGCGTGTCCTACCGGCGGCTGGAGGCGGCGGGGCTGGACGCGCTCACCGGCCGGGGCGTCTACTACGGCGCCTCCGCCGGCGAGGCGCGCCTGGTCCAGGGCGACGAGGTCTACGTCGTCGGGGCCGCCAACTCGGCCGGCCAGGCCGCCCTCCACCTGTCCCGCTTCGCCAAGCGGGTGGTGCTGGTGGTGCGGGCGGCGACCCTGGCCGACACCATGTCCAGGTACCTGGTGGAGCGGATCCTGGCCGCGCCCAACATCGCGGTGCGCTACCGCTGCCAGGTGGCGTCGGGCCGGGGCGACGGCCACCTGGAGGCGCTCACCCTGGCCGACCGGGACTCCGGCGCCACCGAGGAGGTGCCGACGAGCTGGCTGTACGTCTTCATCGGCGCCTCGCCCCGCACCGACTGGCTGGGCCCCGACGTCGTCCGCGACGCCAAGGGGTTCGTCGTCACCGGGCAGGACCTGGCCGGCCCCGGCTGGGCGCGGCGCTGGCCGCTGGCCCGGCCGCCGTTCGTCCTCGAGACCAGCGTGCCCGGCGTGTTCGCCGCCGGCGACGTCCGGCTCGACTCGATGAAGCGGGTCGCCTCGGCCGTCGGCGAGGGCGCGATGTCGGTCTACCTCGTGCACCGGTACCTGGCCACCATCTGATGCGCGCCGACCAGCTCCGCCCGCTGCCCATCTTCGACGGCCTGAGCGACGGCCAGCTGGCCGAGCTGGCCGAGGGCGGCACCGAGATCCCCATCGAGCCCGGGGTCGACCTGTTCCGCGAGGGCGAGCACGCCGACTTCTGGTGGGTGCTGATCGACGGCGCCATCGACCTCGTCCGCCACGTCGGCCGCGAGGACACCGTGGTCGCCAGGATGGACGTGCCCGGCCGCTGGGCCGGTGGGTTCCGCGCCTGGGACGAGCACGGCGTCTATCTCGCCACCGGGCGGGGAGCGGCCGCCGGCCGGGTGCTGCGGGTGCCGGCCGAGGTGCTGCGCGAGCGGTCCAACGCCTGGTTCCCGTTCGGCGGGCACCTCATTCAGGGGCTGTACCACACGGCGCGCTCGATCGAGTCGACGGCCAGGCAACGCGAGTCCCTGGTCACCCTGGGGACGCTGGCCGCCGGCCTCGCCCACGAGATCAACAACCCGGCGTCGGCCGCCACCCGGGCCGTCGACGCTCTCCAGGCGGCGTGCGCGACCCTGGTCTCGTCCCTGGGCCGGCTCGCCGCCGACGAGCTCTCGGCCGCCCAGTTCACCGCCCTGGAGGAGCTGCGCCGCGAGCTCGAGCCCAGAGCGCCGGACCCGGACCCGCTGGCCCGGGCCGACCGCGAGCAGGCGCTCTCGTCCTGGCTGGCCCGCCACGGCGTCTCGGGCACGTGGGCCATCGCCCCGCCGCTGGCCGCCGCCGGCGCCGACCCCGCCTGGTGCGCGCGGGCCGCGGCCGTCCTGGAAGGGCCGGCCCT
>DATLQA010000312.1:0-52977 GCA_035535495.1 Actinomycetota bacterium
GAGGCGACCAGGCGGCCGTCAGGGGCGACCCCGGTGACGCGGCAGCGGGCCTTGCCGCCGCGGCTGCCCTCGTTGGTCACCCGGACCTTGATCACCATCGACGAGCGGTCGGCGATGGCGCGCTGGCCGACCGCCTGCCCCTTGAACGGCCCGACGCCGCCTAAGGCCAGCCACGCCCCGACGAACAGCAGGATCACCGCCGCGGCGATGCTGGCCATCACGGTGGCGTGCCCCTGCACCGGGCTCGGCAGCGCCAGACCGGCGGGGTTGTACCGGACCTTGGCGGGGCCTTCGAAGGGCAGCTCGCAGCGCTCGCACACCGTCCCCCCCGGCTGTGCCGGGGTATCGCAGCGGGGGCAGCGGCGGGCGGGTTGCGTCGGTTCGTCCACCCCCCGACGGTAGCAGGCTCCGCCGCCGCCCGGTAGCGCCGTCGCACCGCGCGTACGCTGGACGACCAGGCGCGGGCGACGTCCCGGAGGTGCGGCATGGCGGACAGCGGGGCTCCTGTCCGGCTGGGAACGGCCGGCTGGACCGACCCGACGCTGATCAAGTCGGGACGCTTCTACCCCAGGGGAACCTCGAGTGCCGAGGCCCGCCTGCGCTTCTACGCCTCCCAGTTCCCCCTGGTCGAGGTCGACGCGACCTACTACTTCCTGCCGAGAGAGGGGCAGGCCGGCCTGTGGGTGGAGCGCACCCCGCCGGACTTCACCTTCAACGTCAAGGCGTTCAGCCTGCTCACCGGCCATCCCACGCAGCGCAAGGCGGTGCCCGAGGACCTGCTGGAGCTGGTCGACGAGGAGCACAGGGAGAAGCCGCGGCTGTACGCGTCGCACCTGCCGCAGGAGGCGGTGGACGAGGTGTGGCGCCGGTTCCACGAGGCGCTGCTGCCGCTCGACTCGGCCGGCAAGCTCGGCGCCGTGTTGCTGCAGTACCCCGAGTGGTTCACGCCCCGCCATTCCAGCCGCGAGGAGCTGCGCAGGATCCGCGAGCGCCTGCCCGGCTACCAGGTCTGCGTGGAGCTGCGCAACCGTACCTGGCTGACCGACCGGGACCGCGACCGCACCCTCGGCCTGCTCGCCGAGCTCGGACTCCCGCTGGTCTGCGTCGACATGCCGCAGGGCTTCCGCTCGTCGATGCCGCCGCTGGCCGAGGTGACCAGCCCCGACCTGGCGGTGGTCCGCTTCCACGGCCGCGACCCCGAGGCCTGGGCGCACCAGGGTCCGACCGCCGGCCCCCGCTTCCGCTACCTCTACCGCGAGGAGGAGCTGCGCGAGTGGGTGCCGCGCATCGGCCACCTGGCCGCCTCGGCCCGCCAGGTCCACGTGGTGATGAACAACTGCTGGTCCGACCATGCCGTGGTGAACGCCCGCCAGCTCGCCGACCTGCTGGACGGGAGCAAGGCCGAGGTCGAGGTCGTCCGGGCCGGGTAGCGGCACCTGCGCGGGCGGACCGGCCCTGGCAGGCGCACGCTCAGCGGGTGATGGCGAGCCTCGCGCCGAGCCCGAGGAACACCGATCCGCTGGCGACCTCCACGCCACGGGCCGCCCGTCGGCGGCCGGCCAGGAAGCGGCGCACGCGGCCGGCGGCCAGCCCGACGGTCCCGTCCACCGCGATCTCCAGGGCGAGGAAGCACGCGCCGAGCACCAGGAACTGCGCGGGCACCTGGCCACGGGACGGGTCGACGAACTGCGGCAGCAGCGCCAGGGTGAACAGCGCCATCTTCGGGTTCAGCACGTTGGTGACCAGCCCACGCCAGAACGCCCGCCGGGTGCTGGCCGCCCCGCCCTGGCCGTCCGCGATGCCGCCGGCGCGCCCGCGCAGGGTGCGGACGCCCAGCCAGACCAGGTAGGCCGCGCCGGCGAACCGCATCAGGTCGTACAGCAGCGGGGCGGCCCGGAACAGGGCGGCCAGGCCGGCGGCGGCCGCGAGCAGGTGAACGGCCTCGCCGGCGGCGACCCCGACGGCGGCGACGAACCCGGCCTTCGACCCGCTACGGATCCCGCTGGCGAGCACGAACAGCATGTCGGGGCCTGGCGTGAGCATCAGGACCGTGACCACGGCCAGGTAGGAGACGAGCACCGCCCCGCTGACGACCCACATGGCGCACCTCCGCGGCTGCGTACCTGCACCTCGCCAGTCTACCCTCTGAATCACCACCGAAACCGTAATGGTGGTGATCCAGATGCCGGGTCAGGACGGGAGGGCCAGGCCGGCGGCGTCGATCGCCGCTTCGAGGCGCTCGACCGGTCCGTCGAGGGCGTGGCGCTCGGCCAGGGCGGCCAGGGCGTCACGGTCGGGCGGGTGCGCCGCGGTGGCCGTCCAGGCCGCGTCGCTGGCCACCGGCACCACCTTCCGCATGGCGGCCAGGTAGGGGCCGTTGTCGGCGAGCGCGGCAGCCACCCTGGGCGGGAGGCGGTCCCCGGCGGCGAGCAGCTCGTCGAGGTCGCTGTATTCGTTGACCAGGCGGGCCGCGGTCTTCGACCCGACCCCGGGCAGGCCGGGCAGGCCGTCGGAGGGGTCGCCGCGGAGGATGGCGTAGTCCACGTAGCGGCCAGGCGGGATGCCGTGCCTGGCGAGCACCTCGGCCTCGTCGAAGCGGATCATCTCGGAGGTCCCCTTGACCGGGAACAGCACCCAGACCACCGGGTCGCGGATCAGCTGGAGCAGGTCACGGTCGCCGGTGACCACCGCCAGGCGCTCGTCGTCCTTGGCCGCGATGGCGACGGCGCCGAGCACGTCGTCGGCCTCGTACCCGGCGGCTTCGGCGACCGGCAGCCCGGCCGCCTCGAGCACCGCTCGCAGGATCGGGAACTGGGCGGGCAGCTCGGGCGGGTCCTCGGCGCGGGTCGCCTTGTAGCCGGGCCACGCGTCCACCCGCCACTGCGGCCGCCAGTCGGCGTCGAGCACGTTGAGCACGCCATCCGGCCGGTGGTCGGTGAGCAGGCGGGAGAGCATGTCGAGGTAGCCGCGGACGGCGTTGACGGCCTGGCCGTCCGGGGCGGTGATCGACCGTGGCAGCGCGAAGAACGCCCGGTACACCAGGCTGGGCGAGTCGAGCAGCAGGCGGCTCGGTCGTGGCTGGCTCATGCCGCCCAGCCTCCCACAACTGCGGGGGGCTCCGCCCCCGCATGCCCCCCGAGACCCAAACGCACCGGGGTGCTTCCTGAACCGCTGAAGAGTTTGGGTTCTGGTGGGGGTCGGGCACAGCAACGCAACCTGGGAAATGCAAGGCAAGGAACGGGCTGGTGGTATGCACCTGGACGCGCGAAATTTTTCGGGGGGTATCGGGGGCTCCGCCCCCCGCAGTCGTCGATGGTTCGGGCGGACTACGCAGGAATGCCGGGAGCCTGGCGCTTCGTCCGAGCGGGCACTTTCCGTCGCGATCGACCGAGTTGCTGAGCTGCGCGGTCTGTGGGATATCGTTCACCAGCTCGTGGTCCCCCAGCCGCGGAGGTTCCCGACCCCCAAGGGAGCGCAGAACTTGGAAATGGCACCCAGTCGCCATGCCCGGGTGCTTCGGTTCGTCGGCGTCGTGCTGTTGGCGTCGGTCCTTCTTCCCCACCAAGCCGGGGCGAGTACCGCCTCCTTTCAGGCTGCGGGCTCGTCCGACTCGGCCGAGCTGAAGCAGCTGAAGGCCGCCCTGGCTGACGCGAACGCTGACGAGAAGAAGCTCACCAACGCCGTCAAGCAGGCCGGAGCGCTGGTCGACGCCGCCGAGCGCGACCTCGCCCAGACAGGCCTCGAGCGGCTCGCCGCCCGCCTCCGCGCGCAGCAGGCCGCCGCGGCCGTCTTCGCGACCAACACGCGGGTGCAGTACCTGCAGGCGGTCGTGTTCAGCCGGGTCCGGGGCATCTACGTCTCCGGATCGCCCGGCGACCTCCGCGCGCTGATCCAGAGCGGCGACCCGGACGCCCTGCTCGACCAGGTGGCGATCCTCGATCACATGGCCAGGGAGGGCAACAACTCGCTGACCGATCTGATCGTAGCCAAGAACGACTACGCAAAGGCGATCGAGGCGCAGCACCGGGCGGAACAGGACGCCCTCGAGGCCGCGGCGGCGATCCGGGTGAAGCTGCGGCAGGCGCAGCAGCTCCAGACCCTCCGCCTGCAGGCCCTCCAGAAGGTCACGCTCAAGATCACCCGGCTCCGCGGCGAGGTCGCCGCCCGGCAGTTCAACCAGCAGCTGGGCGACTCCACCCGCGCCGGCGTGGTGCGGCGCGTCGGCACCAAGTGCGACTCCTCCGGCGCCTCCGACGCCGAGTACAACCTGGTCATGAAGGAGTCCGGCTGGAACCCGTTCGCCGACAACCCCACCTCCACCGCGTTCGGCCTCGGCCAGCTGGTCTTCAGCCAGCGGCAGCGCTACCTCGGCGACGCCGCCGGCTCCACCGACTGCGCCCTGCAGCTCCAGGCGTTCCGCGGCTACGTCCGCGACCGCTACGGCACCGCCGACGCCGCCTGGTCGTTCTGGCTGAGCCACCACTGGTACTGAGCCACCCACTCCACCCCCTCTGCTGCTGCCCCGGCCACGCGCCGGGGCAGCAGCAGTTACGGGGAGCTGAATCACGGTGGCGGGCGCGGCGCGTGACGCCTGGGCGCCTGGATCTCGTCGGGAGCTCGGCCGGAGCTACTGGACCTGCCCGATGAAGATCTGCACGGTCGAGCCCTCGGGAACGCTGGTGCCGGCGCGGGGACCCTGGGCGATCACCCGCCCGTCGAGGTTCTGGTTGCCGATCGGCACGTCCTGCGAGTCCACCTGGAAGCCCAGGTTCTCGAGCTCGTTGCGGGCGCTTTCCTCCCGCTGGCGCAGCACGCTGGGCACCACCACCTGGCCGGCCTGGGTGGTGGTGGTCGGCTGCGTGGTCGTGGGGGGCGCGGTGGTGGGCGCCGCGGTGGTGGGAGCCGCGGTGGTGGGGGCCGCGGTGGTGGGGGCCGCGGTGGTAGACGCTGGCAGCGTGGTCGGCGGAGCGAGCGTGGTCGACAGGGTGGAGAGCGCGCTCGGCTCGGCGGCGTCCGGCCGCGCGTTCCTGGCCACCACCGCGAACGCGGCCGCCGCCAGCAGCACGGTCACCAGACTGAACACGATCGCGGCCACCCGGTGGCGGCGCTTGGCCCGGCCCGCGTCGCCGCCGGCCGCCAGTTCGTGGCTGGCCGGCCGGTAGGCGTACGCCGGCGGCATCGCCTGGGTCACCGGCGCCGGCTCGTCGAACCGGCCCACCGGCGCCATCACCGCCGCGGGCGGCCGCCCGGTGAGCGCCCGCTCCAGGTCCGCGCGCAGCTCGGCGGCGGTCTGGTAGCGGTTGAGCGGGTGCTTGGCCATGGCCCGCAGGGTGATCGCTTCGAGCGCCGGCGGGATCCGCGGGTTGAGCTGCCGCGGCGGGACCGGGTCCTCGCGGACGTGCCGGTAGGCGATCGCCACCGGGCTCTCGCCGGAGAACGGCACCCTGCCGGTCAGCATCTCGTAGAGCAGGCAGCCCAGCGAGTACAGGTCGCCACGGGCGTCGACCTCCCGCCCCTCGACCTGCTCCGGGGAGATGTACTGGGCGGTGCCGATCACCGCGTGGGTCTGGGTGATGGTGTCCGAGCTGGTCGCCCTGGCGATGCCGAAGTCCATCACCTTGACGGTCCCGTCCGGGGTGAGCATCACGTTGCCCGGCTTGACGTCCCGGTGGATCAGCCCGCGGGCGTGCGCCGCGGCCAGGGCGTTGCAGACGTCCGCGGCGATCCCGGCGGCCCGCTCCGGCGGCGGCGGTCCGCCGATGCGGAGCAGGTCACGGAGGGTGCGGCCCTCGACGTACTCCATCACGATGAAGTGGGTGCCGCCCTGCACCCCGGTGTCGTAGACGGCCACGATGTTGGGGTGGGAGAGGCTCGCCGCGGCCTGGGCTTCGCGTTTGAAGCGGACCAGGAACGACGGGTCCTGGGCGAACTCGGCCAGCAGCACCTTGATGGCCACGCGGCGGGCGAGCAGGCGGTCGCGGCCCTCGTACACCTCGGCCATGCCGCCGGCCCCGAGCAGCCGCCCGACCTCGTACCGGTCGATGAGCAGCACTGGTGTGGTCGACATGCGTCAGGCCCTGCGATTCGTGGACGTTTCTGGCTCCTGCCAAGCTTGCTTCGGGGGACGGCACGGCGTGGGGGCACCGGCACCGGGCTGGCCTGGAGCGGCCGGCTACAAGCCTACAGGCAACCCGCAGAAAACCCGCATCCGCGCAGCCAGCGGAACTCAGGGCGGCGGCGTCCCCGCGGTGCCCGGAGCCGTCCGTTCGACCGGCTCGCCGCCGGAGGCCTTCCTGTCGGCAGACTCGCGATAGATATCTGGTTCGAGATAGATCAGCCCGGCCGGTTCCACGGCGGCCCGGATCCGCGCCTCCGCCTGGTTGACCGTCTCGGTGACCTGCTCGAAGGTGAACGACGGGTCCAGTTCGAGCTTCCCCACGACCAGGAGTTCGTCCGGGCCGAGGTGCATGGTCCGCAGGTGGATCAGCCGGCGGACCCCGTCGGTGCCTTCCAGCGCCTCGCGGATGGCGGCGACGTCGGGGGCGGTGGCCGCCTCCCCGATCAGCAGGCTGCGCATCTCGGTGCCGACCACCACGGCGATCACGCCGAGCAGCAGGCCGATGGCGACGCTGCCGAGCGCGTCGAAGCGCGCGTTGTTGGTGAGCACGGCGAGGCCGATGCCGACCAGGGCGAACACCAGGCCGGTCAGGGCGCCGACGTCCTCCAGCAGCACCACCGGCAGTTCTGGGTTCTTGGTGTGGCGGATGAACGACCACCACGAGCGGTCGCCGCGGAGGGGGGTGGCCTCGCGGACCGCCGTCCGGAGCGACCAGCTCTCCAGCACGACCGCCCCGAGCAGGATGGCGATGGCCACCGGCGGGCTGGTCAGCTCGTGCGGGTGGCGGAGCTTCTCGACGCCCTCGTACAGGGCGTAGAGGGACCCCACCGTGAACAGCACCACCGCCACCAGGAAGGCCCAGAAGTAGCGTTCGCGGCCGTGACCGAAGGGATGCTGCTCGTCCGGCCCTTGCCGGCCCCGCCGGCCACCGAGGATCAGCAGGCCCTGGTTGCCGGTGTCGGCCACCGAGTGGATCGACTCCGCCAGCATCGAGGCGGCCCCGGTGATCAGGAAGCCGATGAACTTCAGCACCGCGATGCCGAGGTTGGCCAGGAACGCGGCGATGATCGCCTTGGTGCTGTTCCCCTGGGTCATGGAGCCTCGACGCTCCCGGCGCCGTCCGAGCGGTCCGGCGGGCCGCCGATGGCCGGGGCGCGCAGCGCCCGCGCGGCCACCACGCCGCAGACCAGGCCCGGCACGGCCGCCAGCCATGGCCGCCACGCCAGCCCGACGAGCACCGAGACGAACGTCACCACCACCGCGAAGGCGATGTCGTTGAGGCGTTCCATCAGGGTCGGGTTCTGCCGCGGTGCCGGCAACCGCCCGGCCAGCACCACCCCGCCGGCCAGGCCGGCCACGAACAGCCCAGCGGCCAGGCCGCGCGCGTCCGCCGGCTGGAAGGCCAGCAACACCGCGCCGGCGACGGCCACCAGCATGGCGGCGATCAGCGCCGCCGCGATCGGTCGTCCGCGCTCTGCTCCCGCTGGCATGGCTCCCTCCCGACTCGTGCGGCGCCGCCAGCCTACCCCGCCAGGCAGCGCCGCCGAGCCTCCCCGGCGCGGCCAGGCGCAACTGATAGGATCGGACCGAGGGGGTCGTCCATGGCGCTCGTGGTCCTCGGGACTGTCACGACGTTCGACCGGAGCACGCCGGTGGTGGCCGACGGCGCTGTCTACGTGAAGCCCGACGGCGTCATCGAGGCGGTCCTCCCCGCCGACGCGGACCCACCGGCCGGCTACGACTCCGCCAAGCGGGTGCGGACCGGCGGGGTGATCTACCCCGGCCTGATCGACCTGCACAACCACCTGGCCTACAACCACCGCCCGCTGTGGGCCCCGCCCGGGCGGACCGAGCCGTTCACCAGCCGGGAGCAGTGGCCCCGGCTGGCCTCCTACGCCACCGACATCCGCCAGCCCACCCTCGCCCTGACCCAGGTGGCGAGCAAGGCGCTGCTGAAGTTCGTCGAGGTCAAGGCGGCGGTCGGCGGGGTCACGGCGATCCAGGGCTCGGCCGTGCTCAGCCGTCCGTACGAGGGCTGGCTGGTCCGCAACGTCGAGTACGAGACCTTCGCCACCGGCGAGCGCTCGGTCTTCCAGTCGGTCCGGCGCCTCGCCGGCGACGCCTTTGAGTCGGCGCGCGACCACATGATCGCCGGCAACGCGTTCATCTACCACCTGGCCGAGGGCACCAGCCCAGGGCTGCTGGACGAGTACCAGGATCTGCACGACAACGACTGCCTCCGTCCCCAGCTGGTGGCCGTGCACGCCACCGCGCTCGGCGACCCCCAGTACGCCGACTGGGGGCCGCACCACAGCTCGGTGGTGTGGTCGCCGTTCTCCAACCTGTGGCTCTACCGCGGCACCAGCGACGTGGTCAGCGCCCGCGACGCCGGCATCCGGGTCTGCCTCGGCGCCGACTGGAGCCCGTCCGGCTCCAAGCACCTGCTCGGCGAGCTCAAGGTCGCGCATCTCTGGAACCACCATCCGAAAGGCCTCGACGGCGCCCTCTCCGACCAGGAGCTGTGCGAGATGGTCACGGCCAACCCCGCCGACGCGGTCGGCTGGTCGGACCGCGTCGGCCGGGTCGAGCCCGGGCTCCTGGCCGACCTGCTGGTGCTGAACTCGCGCCGCCCCGACCCGTACGAGAACCTGATCAAGGCGACCGAGCGGGACGTGCGCCTGGTCCTGGTCGGCGGGCGGCCGGTGTACGGCACCCCCGGCCTGATGCGCACCGCCGGCGCGCGGCACGCCGATCCCATCCGGGTGGCTGGCCTGCGCCGGGCGGTGTCGCTGGTCGACCCGGACGTGCAGGACGCCGACATGAGCTGGCCGCAGGTCCTCGCCGCGCTGGAGGCGGCCCGCCAAGACCCCCACGCCGCCCAGGCCCGCCTGCTCGCGGCCCCCGGCGACGAGGAGCCGTTCCGGCTGATCCCCGACGATCCCGGCGGCGAGCCCCCTGAGACCCTGACCGCGGCCGAGCTCCGCGCGGTCGAGGTCCCGCCGCTGGACTCGCTCACCCACGACCGCGCCTACCTGGCCGCCGTGCGGGCGGCACCGATCCACGGCGGCCTGCTCGACGGTTTGACGAGCTACTATTCCTGATTGATTCGGGGGGGAGCCCGAGACAGCTCCCCCCCGAACCCCCCCATCGGGTCCTTCGCCGGGATCCTGGTGGTGAGTGCTTCGGCGGGATCCTGTCGGTGAGTCCTTCGCCGGGATTCTGGTGGTGGGTGCTTCGCCGGGATTCTGGTGGTGGGTGCTTCGCCGGGATCCTGGTGGTGGGTGCTTCGGCGGGATCCTGGTGGTGGGTGCTTCGGCGGGATCCTGGTGGTGGGGTTCGGGTCAGCCGGAGAGGTTGAGTAGCACGATGCCGGCGGCAACCAGGGCGGCGGCGACGATCCGGACCCGGCCGAAGCGTTCCTTGAACAGCACGGTGCCGATCGCCGCGGCCAGCAGCACGCTGGTCTCGCGGAGGGCGGCGACCGCGGCGAGCGCGCCGCGCTGCTGCGCCCAGAGCACCAGGCCGTAGGCGAGCGAGGACAGGACCATGATCACCACCCCGGCCGGCCAGGCGCGGCGCAGGCCAGCCGGCAGGGCGCGGCGGCGGTAGGCGGCCGCGCAGGCCACCATGCCGAGGCCGTGGAGGAAGTTCAGCCAGACGATGTAGCCGAGCGCGCTGCCCGTCTGGCGCACGCCAAGGCCGTCGGTCACCGTGTAGGCGGCGATCGCCACGCCGGTGGCGGCCGCCAACGCGAGCGCCGGCCGGTCCTGGCGGCTCGGCCAGCCGCCCGCGAACGTCAGGCTGACCAGCCCGAGGCAGACGAGCGCCACGCCGGCCAGCCCGGCGGGCCCGAGCCGCTCGCCCGCCACCACCGCGGCCGCGCCGGCGACCAGCAGCGGCGCCAGACCCCGCGCGAGCGGGTAGACCTGGCTCAACTCCCCCACCCGGTAGCCGTTGAGCAGGAGCAGGTCGTAGCCGACGTGGAGCAGGGACGAGCCGATCACGAACGGCCGGCTCGGCCCGGCCGGCGCGGGCACCACCACCAGCGCGAGCACGCCGACCGCGATCTGGGCCAGCCCGATGGCACCGAGCCCCGCCAGCTTGTCGGGCAGGCGCGCCGCGAGCGCGTTCCAGGCGGCGTGGAGGACGGCCGCGACCAGCACCGCCGCGGTCACCACCAGGTGGCTCCCCTGACCGGGAGCGGCCAGGGCGAGCACCCGCTCCCCCCAGGTCAACCTCGCAGTTGCCCGAGGTCGATCGCCTCGCTGGCGGCGGAGGTGTGCAGGCCGGGCTTGGGCCCGCCGGCGAGGGTGTAGAGGACCGTGCCGATGCCGACCACGCCGAGGCCGTGGCGGGCGGTCGGCATGGGCGGCAGCGACCGCCACTGCCTGGCGCGCACGTCGAACGCCTCGGCCTGCTCGAAGGTGGCCTCACCCTCCCCGCCGACCGCGACCACGAAGCCGTTGGCGGTCACCCCGGCGGCCAGGCCGCCCCGCCTGGTGGGCAGGTCGGGCAGCCGCTCCCAGCGGCCGGTGCGGGGGTCGAACACCTCCGCCGCCGTGAAGCTGCCCTGGCCGGCGGCCCGGCCGCCCACCGTGTAGAGCTTGCCGTCCCAGCCAGCGCCGCCCAGGTGCTCACGTGGGGTGGGCGGGCCCGGCGCGGTGGTCCAGCGGTCGCCCTCCGGGTCGTACACGAGCATGCTGCCGGCCAGGCCGTGCGGGCCGACCCCGGCGGCGACGTAGAGCTTCCCGTCCAGGGCCACGGCGACCCCGGCGGCGCGGCCCTCCGGCAGCTCCGCCACGGCCTGCCAGCGACCGCCGGTCAGGCGGAACGCCCGCTGGCCGACGGGCCCGCCGGCCAGCCAGCCGCCGACCACGTACACGGTGCCGTCCAGGTTGGCGGCCATGGCGTGGTTCACCGCCACGGGCAGGTCAGGACCGCGCTCCCAGCGGTCGGCGGCGGTGTCGTACACCTCGACGGTCGCCACCGTGGCGCCGTCCTTCCGGAAGCCGCCGGCCACCCAGATGCGGCTGCCCTCGGCGGCCGCCGCCACCTCGGTCCGCTCCGACGGGGCGTCGGCGAGCAGCCGCCAGGCGAGCTGCCCCGGCCCTGGTGCCGGCCGGGCCGCCCGGTCGTCCGAGCAGCCGGCCAGGACCAGTACCGCGGCCAGCGCGACGACCATCCAGGCGGCACGGGTGCGGTGGTGGTCGCGGGTCATGGCTCGACCTCCGGGGTTCGGGGGGGCCCCCCATCACACCGCCTCGCCAGCGGAACCGCAACCGATCGCCGCCAAGGGCTACGACGACACCACGGTGGAGCAGATCGCCGCGGCGGCGGAGATCTCGCCGAGCACCTTCTTTCGCTACTTCCCGACCAAGGAGGACGCGTCGTCTGGGACGACTACGACCCGATGCTGATCGAGGCGGTCCGGGCCCAGCCGGCCGGGCTCAGCCCCATCCACGCGATCCGCGGCGCGTTGCGCGACGCATTCGGCAGCATCCAGCCCGCCGAGGCGGCGAGGATCCGGGAGCGTACCGCGCTGACGCTGGCGGTCCCCGAGCTCCGGGCGGCCTCGATGGCCAACCTGAGCCATAACCTGCGGATGATCGGCGAGCTGGTGGCCGAACGGGTCGGTCGCGACCCGGACGACTTCGCCGTGCGCACCTTCACCGGGGCGCTGTTCGGCGTCTGGCTCTCGGTGCTGTTCGCATGGGCGGAGAACCCCGACGCCGACCTCGCCACCGCGATGGACGAGGCCATGGCCCACCTGGAGGCGGGCCTGCCGTTCTGAGCACCGGCACCCCAGGGCTACGCTGGCGGCATGGGCGGCCTTGCCAGTGGCACCCTGGGACGCGCATCGTCGTTCCGGAGCCCCGGACCACACGCAGCCCGGTCTATCGCAGGAGGAGACCCATGCCATGAGCATCGCAGCCAACGAGCAACGGGTCGTCGACGCGGTCATCCCGAAGCTGTTCATCGGCGGGGAGTGGCGGGATGCCGAGAGCGGCGCCACCCTCAAGGTCGAAGACCCCTCCACCGGCGAGCCGCTCTGCGAGGTGGCCAGCGCCAGCCCTGAGGACGGCACCGCCGCGCTCGCCGCCGCCACCGCCGCGCAGGCCGACTTGGCCGCCCACCCGCCCAGGGAGCGGGGCGAGATCCTGCGGCGGGCCTACGAGCGCATCACCGCCGAGGCCGACGACCTCGCCCTGCTCATGACCTTGGAGATGGGCAAGCCGCTGGCCGAGTCGAAGGCGGAGATCGCCTACGCCGCCGAGTTCTTCCGCTGGTTCGCCGAGGAGGCCGTCCGCATCGCCGGCCGCTACTCGGTCGCCCCCAACGGCCTGGGCCGCATGCTCACCATGCGCCAGCCGGTCGGCCCCTGCCTGCTGATCACCCCGTGGAACTTCCCGATGGCCATGGGCACCCGGAAGATCGGCCCGGCGGTCGCCGCCGGCTGCACCATGGTCATCAAGCCGGCCAAGCAGACCCCGCTGTCCATGCTCGCCCTGGCGCGCATCCTCGAAGAGGTCGGGCTCCCCCCCGGCGTGCTCAACGTGGTGGTCACCGCGACCTCCGGCCCGGTGATGGAGCCGCTCATCAAGGACGGGCACACCCGCAAGCTCTCCTTCACCGGCTCCACCGAGGTCGGCCGCACGCTCATCCGCCAGGCCGCCGACCAGATCCTGCGCGTCTCGATGGAGCTCGGCGGCAACGCGCCCTTCCTGATCTTCGACGACGCCGACCTCGACGCCGCGGTCGAGGGCGCGATGATCGCCAAGATGCGCAACATCGGTGAGGCCTGCACCGCCGCCAACCGCTTCCACGTCGCCGAGCCGGTGGCCGAGCGCTTCGCCGCCAAGCTGGCCGAGCGCATGGGCGGGCTGAAGGTGGGCCGCGGCACCGACGACGGCGTCCAGGTCGGCCCGCTGATCGACGGCGACGCGGTCGACAAGGTGACCGAGCTGGTCGACGACGCGCTCGCCAAGGGCGCCACCGCGGTGGTCGGCGCCAGGGCCGGCGACGGCCGGGGCTACTTCTACCAGCCGACCGTGCTGGCCGGCGTGCCCGGCGACGCGCGCGTGCTCAAGGAGGAGATCTTCGGCCCGGTCGCGCCGGTGGCCACGTTCGACTCCGAGGAGGCGGCGGTGGCGGCGGCCAACGACACCGAGTTCGGCCTGGTCGCCTACGTCTACACCAACGACCTCAAGCGGGCCTTCCGGGTGATCGAGGGCCTGGAAACCGGCATGGTCGGGCTCAACCAGGGCATGGTCTCCAACCCGGCCGCGCCGTTCGGCGGCGTCAAGCACTCCGGCTTCGGCCGCGAGGGCGGCGTCGAGGGGATCGAGGAGTACCTGGAGATCAAGTACGTCGCCATGAATCTTTGAGCCGCTGGGTCCGCCGCGGGCTCGCCGTCCCGCTCGGCGTCCCGCTGGCCTTGGCGTTCCCGCGTCCGTCGCTGTGGTGGCTGGCCTTCGTCGGCCTGGTCCCCCTGCTGGCGCTGGTGCGGGCCGCGCCGAGCCGGCGCGAGGCGGCGGTCGCGGCGTGGCTCGGCGGAGCCGGCTTCTTCCTCGCGGTCGACTCGTTCCTGCTGCGCCAGGTCGGGCCGTTCGCCCTGCCGCTGGCGCTCGTCGTCGGCGCCTGCTGGCTCCCGTTGGGGCTGGTCGCCTGGGGGCTGCTGCGCGGCCCCGTCTCCCCCATGCGCGCGCTGGCCGCGCTGGTGCTGGTCCCCAGCGCCTGGGTGGCCGGCGAGTTCGTGCGTGCCTGGCCGGCGCTCGGCGGACCGTGGGGGCTGCTCGGCGCGACCCAGTGGAACCAGCCGGCGGTGCTGACGCTCGCCTCGGTCGGCGGCGTCTGGGCGGTGAGCTTCCTGCTGGCGGCGGTCAACGTCGGCCTGACCGTGGCGCTCGCATCCGCGGCCCGCAGCGACAGCGGTGGGCTGGCGGTTGACCGGGCACGCGGGCGGCTGGTCGGGCTGGGCCTGCCGCTGGTGCTGGTGGCGGGGACGCTGGCCTACGCCGCCGTCCGGCCCGCCCCCGACGCGGCCGGCACCATGCGGGTGGCGCTGGTCCAGCCGGGCGTGATCGACGACGTCGAGCAGCGCTTCCAGGCCAGCCTCGCCGCCACGCTCGGTCTCGCCGGCGACCGGCTCGACCTGGTCGTCTGGGGCGAGAGCAGCATCGGCCGGGACCTCGACCAGCACCCCGCCGACCTGGCCCGGCTCTCGGCCGCGGCCCGCACGGTCGGCGCGCCGCTGCTGGTCAACGTCGACGCCGAGCGCGGCGCGGGTGGCATCTACAAGAGCTCGGTGCTGGTCGGCCCCGACGGCCGGGAGGGCAGCTACGACAAGATGCGCCTGGTCCCGTTCGGCGAGTACATCCCGCTGCGGCCGCTGTTCGGCTGGGCGGCCCGGATCACCGACGCGGCCGCGACCGACCGCCGCCGCGGCAGGAGGCTGGAGGTGCTCCACGCCGGCCCGGTCGCGGTCGGGCCGGTGGTCTGCTTCGAGTCCGCCTTCCCCGACCTGGCCCGGACGCTGGCCAGACGCGGCGCCGACCTGGTGGTGGTGCAGAGCGCCACCACCACCTTCCAGCGGACCTGGGGCCCGGACCAGCACGCCAGCCTGGCCGCCGTGCGGGCGGTCGAGGCCGGCCGGCCGGTCGCCCAGGCCGCCCTGAGCGGCATCTCCGCGGCCTTCGACGCCCGCGGCCACCGGCTCGCCTGGCGGCCGACCAGCTGGCGCGGCGCGGCCGTGGTGACGCTGCCCCGCAGCACGGAGATCACCCCGTATGCCCGCTTCGGCGACTGGCTGCCGCTGGCCTGCGGGCTCGTCCTGGCCGTCGCCGCCCTCGGCGCCGTGGCGGAAGGACGCCGGCTTCCTCGACCTCGCCATGGCGAGGCGCTACGCTCGTAGGCGTCGGCGTGGAGCGTCCGATGCGCAGGGCGGCAGTGGTGCCACCGGGCGCCTCGCCGCCCCACCGGGCGCGCTCCACCTGGGCGAGCGTCGGAGAGGACGCCAACATGACCCATCCGATCCGGCGGATCGGTGTTCTGACCAGCGGCGGCGACGCACCGGGGCTGAACGCGGTCATCCGTGCGGTGGTCAAGACCGCCTCGAACGGCTACGGCTGGACCGTGGCCGGGATCGAGAGCGGCTTCGAAGGGCTGATCGGCAAGCCGCGGGTCCGGCCGCTGGACCTCGCCGCGGTGAGCGGCCTGCTGCCCCGCGGCGGCACCATCCTCGGCTCGACCAACAAGGGCCACTTCGCGCCGGTGCCGACCAACGGCGAGTCCTACCGCGACCCCGGTCCCTACAAGGAGCTGGCCGCCAACGTGCGCCGGCTGGCGATCGACGCGCTGGTGATCATCGGCGGCGAAGGCAGCCAGGGGATCGCCTGCGAGCTGTCCAAGTACGGCGTGCGGGCCATGGGCGTGCCGAAGACGATCGACAACGACCTCTACGGCTGCGACCAGACATTCGGCTTCGACACCGCCCTCACGGTCGCGACCGAGGCCATCGACCGGCTGCACACCACCGCGGCCAGCCACGACCGGGTCATGGTGCTCGAGGTGATGGGCCGCGACACCGGCTGGATCGCGCTGCACTCCGGCATCGGCGGCGGCGCCGACATCATCCTCGTGCCCGAGATCCCCTTCACCGTCGAGGCGGTCGCCAACAAGGTCCTGACCCGCGAGTACCAGGGGTCGAACTTCTCCATCATCGTCTGCTCGGAGGGCGCCCAGGAGGCCGGCAGCGGCCAGATCTACCAGGAGACCACCGGCACACTCGGCGGCGTCGGCGCCTACGTGGCCAGCCGGGTCGCCAAGACCACCGGCAAGGACGCCCGCGTGGTGGTCCTCGGCCACCTGCAGCGCGGCGGTATGCCCAGCCCGTTCGACCGCATCCTCGCCACCCGCTTCGGCGCCGCGGCGGTGCACGCGCTCGCCGAGGGGCACTACGGCGAGGTGGTGGTGATGAGCAAGGGCGAGATCACCACCATCTCGATGCTGGAGTGCGCCGGCCGGACCCGGTTCGTCCCCGTCGACCACGAGATCGTGCGGGCCGCGCGCGGCCTCGGCATCGGCTTCGGCGACGAGGACGAGAGCGAGCTGACCCCCGAGTCGCTGGACTGACCCGCCCGGCCGTCCTGGCTGGGTTGGGTGCGTGCGGCGGTGAGGTTGTCGCTGCTGTCTGGTATGCATCTGCGTTATCGGACGTCGATGCCGCCCAGGAGCCGCCGTGCCCGAGCCGCCGGACCGCCCCGCGCTGCCAGCGCCGCCCGACCCGTTGGAGGAACCCGCCGCGGGCGCCACGCCGCCCGCGGTGGCCAGCGGCGACCCGGAGGCCGACTTCGCCGAGCTGCTGGAACGGGCCGAGGGCTACGCTCTCCGCGCCAAGGCGCCGGCCACCCTGCGGGCCTACGCCACCGACTGGCGCCACTTCACCGCCTGGTGCGCCGCCCGCGCGCGGGCGCCCCTGCCGGCCGAGGTCCGCACCGTGGCGGCCTACCTCTCCGCCCACGCCGGCCGTTCGGCGATCACCACCCTGCGGCGCCGGCTCTCCTCCATCTCCCAGATCCACCAGGCGGCCGGCTGGCCCAGCCCCACCGCCACCGCCGAGGTCCGCCTGGTCTGGCAGGGCATCGTCCGCAGCCACGGCCGCCGCGCCGCCAGGCAGGCCTCCCCGGCCGTGACCGAGACCCTGCGCGCCTTGGTCGCCGACCTCGACTCGAGCCGGCAGGGTCACCGCGACCGTGCCCTGCTGCTGATCGGCTTCGCCGGTTTCCTGCGCCGCTCCGAACTGGTCGCGCTCGACGTGGAGGACCTGGTCGAGGTCCCCGAAGGGCTGGAGGTGCTGGTACGCCGCTCCCAGACCGACCAGCAGGGCGAGGGCGCGGTGCTGGCGATCCCGTACGGCCAGCACGCCGCCACCTGCCCGGTGCGGGCCTGGCGGGCGTGGCTCGCGGCGGCCGGGATCAGCGAGGGACCGGCCTTCCGCGCGGTCGACCGCCACGGCAACGTCGGCACCGGCCGGCTCTCCGACCGGACGGTCGCCAGGGTGGTCAAGCGCACCGCCGAGCGGGCCGGGCTCGACCCGGCCGAGTTCTCCGGCCACAGCCTCCGCTCCGGGCTCGCCGTCGCCGCCGCCCAGGCCGGCGTGACCGAGGAGCTGATCATGGAGCAGGGCCGCTGGAAGTCCCCCACGGTGGTGCGCACCTACGTGCGCCGCGGCGAGCTGTGGCGGGAGGTCGCCGCCGCCAAGGTGGGGTTGTGACCGGCCGCCCTCCGCGGCCGGGCGGGTCGGCCGGGGTCACGCGGCCGTGCCTGGCCAGGCCAGGGTGACGGCCGCGCGCGGCGGACGGCGCAGCCGGGCGCCGTGCTCGTCCTCCACCCGGTCGGGAGCGAGGACCGCGGCCAGCTCCGCCTCTCGCTCGCGTGGCAGGCAGAGGCGGCGGCGGAGGAAGTCGACCAGGTCCTGGAAGCTCGCGAAGCTGGCCCGGGGGCCGGCCGTCCAGTCCTGCCGCGTCACCTCGAGCCCGAGCGCCCGCAGCACGGCCTCGGCGTCGTCCGCGCTCGGTCCGGTCGGGCGGTCGAGGCCGTGGAAGCGGCGCCACAGCGGTGCCTCCTCGACCAGCGGGTGCCGCTCCCCCAGCTGGACCACCACCCGCCGCAGGGCGTGGGCGGTGAGCGCCTGGGCGAACCGGTCCAGATCCGGGACGTTGTAGACCACGTCGTGGCAGACGACCACGTCGGCGGGCTCGACGTCGCCGGCGACGTCAGGCCAGCGCCCCTGGACCGTCTCGGCGGCCACCCCCGCCGCGGCCGCCGCCGCCCGGAACGCCTCCAGCATGCCGGCCGAGGAGTCGACGGCGACCAGCTTGGCGGCCCTGCCGGCCAGCGGCAGGCTGGCCGCTCCCCCGCCGGCGCCGACGTCCAGCACGGTCCCGCCGTCCGGTAGCCAGCGCGCCGCCTCCCGATCGGACGGGGTGGGCGGGCGCGTGCGGGCCTCGTCGGCGCGGCTGCGGAACAGCCCGACCGGCAGCTCCCACGGCGAGTCCGGCACACTGGCCAGGATCTCCTCCGGGATCGCCCAGGCGGCGAGCTGCGCCTGCCAGGCGGCCAGCGGATCAGGTCCAGGACTCGCGGTCATGCCCGGCATTGTCGGCCATGCACGCCGCGCCCGCCCGGTGGAACGGGGAATCGGCGCGGGAGTGGGCTAGTTCCCCGTTCGGAACCGTGGAACAGGACGCGGAAGCACAGGAGGACATATGCGGTCCAGATTCGCCGCCGTGGTGGTCATCGCGCTGTTGCTGCTCGGCAGTCTGCTGGTTGGCGGTTGCAAGAAGAGCAGTGGCAGCGGCGGCGGAAGCGGCGGGTACCAGCGCGCCCCGGGCACCAGCGCCCCGGCCGCCTCAGCCTGACCAGCCAGAGGCGAGCTCAGTCGGCCGAGCTCGGGACGGTGTCGAACAGGTCAAGGCGGTGGGCGACGGCGGCGGCTTCGATGCGGCTGGCCACCCCGAGCTTGGCCAGGATGTTGGAGACGTGCACGCTGGCCGTCTTGGCGCTGATGAACAGCTCCTCGGCGATCTGCCGGTTGCTGCGGCCCTCGGCGACCAGCCGCAGCACTTCCAGCTCGCGGGGGGTGAGGCCGAGCCCGTCACCCGCCGCCTCCGGCCCGGCCAGCCCGGCCGCGTCCGGCCCGGTCAGCTCGATGCGGCTCCGCCTGGCGAGCTGCTCGATCTCACCTCGGAGCGGCTGGGCGCCGAGCTGGCCGGCGGCGGCGTGGGCCTCGGCGAGCGCCCGCTCGGCCTGCTCACGGTCGAGCCGGGCGGCGAGCAGCGCCTCGGCCAGCCGCCAGCGGGCGTACGCGGCCGGGTACGGCTGTCCGGCCTTGTCCCAGGCGATGGTCGCCGCCTGCCAGCGCTCCGGGTCGGGTTCCCCGACCAGCCTGGTCCACTCTGCCTCGGCGGTGGCCAGGTGGGCCTCGAACTCCGGACCCCACGGTGCGGACAGGGCGCGGGCCCCGTCCAGCAGCTCGGCCGCGACCCGCCTGGCGTCGGCCTGCTCGTCCGGGTCCTGCCTGGCGCGGGCCCGCTCGGCCTGGTCGGCCTCGGCGCGGAGCCCGACCGGGTAGAGACTGGCGGCGTGGCGGGCCCCGTCCACCCCGAGGCAGGCCGAGAGCCCGGCGGCCACCGCCGCCCGGGCGTCGGCATGGCGTCCCTGCCAGATGGCGGCGTTGGCGATCTCCCGGTACAGGGGCCCGATGTGCTGGGCGCCGACGAATACCTTCTCGAACTGCCGGCGCGCGTCGCCGAGGTGCTCGACGGCGAGGTCCAGCTCGCCCCGGCCGACCTGGAGGGTGGCGAGGCTCTGGTGGAGGTGGATGGCGGTGAGCCCGGTGGGGGTCGCCAGCGCGAAGGCGGCGCGGAGGCGCTGGTCGGCCTCGTCCCAGCGGCCCAGCTTGATCAGCACGTCCGAGCTGTCCGCCACGCACCAGCTGCCGAAGGAGCGCTCCAGCCCGTGCTGCCTGGCCTCCTCGACCGCGCGCAGCGCCACCTCGGCGGCCCGCTCCAGCTCGCCGGTCAGGTCGTACAGGTCGCAGAGGTTGGTGCGGGCGCGCAGCACGTCCTCGACTTCGAAGCCGTGGTTCTCGTGGAGGTCCTCGGCGATGCGCAGGGCCTCCTCGAGGTGGCGCAGGCCGGCGGCCGGGTCGCCGAGGTGGGCGAGGACCACCCCGAGGGTGTTGCGGGCATGGCCTTCTGAAGCCGGCGCGCCGGCCGCCTGCGCCACCGCGATGGCCTCCTCGGCGACGTCCCTGGCCTCCTCGAACATCGGCTTGAGCATGAGCGCCTGGCCGAACAGGGCCAGGACCATGGCCCGTTCGCGGGTGGGCGGCTCCGGTGGCACCAGCCGGACCGCCTCCTTGTAGGTCGCGAACGCGCCCTGCTTGCCCGAGGTGCGCAGGAAGTGGGCCAGTCGGGCGGTGAGCACCCCGGCACGCCACGGCTCGGCCGCCGCGTCGACGTCCGTGAGGGCCGCGCGGACCAGCGCGACCGCCCGGTCAAGGCCGCCGTTGCGCTGGGCGGCGTCGGCCGCGTGGACGAGCAGGTCGATCCGGTCCATGCCGAGGCCGGCGTGGACGGCGGGAACCTGCTCCCACAGCTCCAGCGCCCGCTCGAACTGGCGCTGCGCCTCGGCGAACGCGTACACCTTCTCGGCCGCGAGGCCGGCGGCGACCGCGGCGGGCAGGGCGCGCTCCAGGTCGTGGGCGGCGTACCAGTGGTGGGCCAGCTCGGCCGAGGCGGCCGCCTGCTCGCAGCAGCCGCCCTCCTCCCGGCCGGCCATGGTGGTCGCGTAGGCGGCGTGGAGCCGGGTCCGCTCCCCGGGCAGCAGGTCGCTGTAGACGGCCTCCTGGACCAGCGCGTGCCGGAAGGCGTACGCCTCCCGCTCGTTGTCAGCCACCAGGACGTACGCGTAGATGGCCTGGCGCAGGGCGTCGAACAGGTCGGCCTCGGGCAGGCCGGCCACCTCGGCGAGCAGGTCGTGCTCGACCTGCCGGCCGGCGGTCGCCGCCACCCGCAGGAGGTGCTGGGTCCGGTCGGGCAGGGTCTCGATCCGCGCCATCAGCGTGTCGCGGAGGGTCGGCGGGAGCTGGCCTTCGACCCCTGAGGACGAGGCCGCGACCAGCTCCTCGGTGAAGAAGGGGTTGCCCTGGGCGCGTTCGAACACGTCGTCGACCAGCTCGGCCGATGGCGGCTCGCCGAGGATGCCGGTGAGCTGGGCGACCAGCTCCGCCCGGTCGAAGCGCTGCAGCTCCAGCCGTTCCACCCAGCGGATGCGCTCCAGCTCGGCCAGGAACGGCCGCAGTGGATGGCGTCGGTGCAGCTCGTCGGTCCGGTAGGTGAGCACCAGCAGCAGCCCCGGGCGGCGCAGGCTGCGGACCAGGAAGCCGAGCAGGTCGCGGGTGGATTGGTCGGCCCAGTGGATGTCCTCGATCACCAGCACGGTGGGCTGGTCGGTGGCGACCCGCTCCACCAGGTCGAGCAGCAGCTCGAACAGCCGTCCCTGGGCGGTGGCGAGCTCCGACGCGCCGGCCCGGCTGTCACCGGCCGGCAGGCCGCCCAGTTCCGGCAGCAGGCGGGCCAGGTCGCGGCGGCTGTGCCCGATCAACGCCTCGACCTTCTCCGGTTGCAGGGTGTGCAGCAGCGTCCGCAGGGCCTCGATCACCGGGGCGAACGGCACGCCCTCCTCGCCGAGCTCGATGCACCCGCCGACGAGCACCCGCAACTCCTCGCCGCGGCAGCGCCTGGCGAACTCGTCGATCAGGCGGCTCTTGCCGACGCCGGCTTCCCCGCCAACGACGATCGCCGCCGGCGGGCCGGCGGCGGCGCGCCGCCTGGCGTCGTCGAGCCGGGCCAGCTCGGTGGCGCGGCCGACAAACGTCGGGGAGGAGAAACGAACCGCCATGGTGGCCAGTATGGCGTTCCATGTGACAAACGCGCACGAGCCGGCGGGGGTGGGCTCCGCCGGCTCGTGCTGTCTGGTGGTCGCTGCCACCGCGGTTACGCGGCGGCCCGCCTGGCGTGGCGGCCGACCAACACCCGCCGCCTTGCGCGGCTCCGGTGACGACTGTCCTCGGCGGACTCGCGAACCAAGGCTGCCAGCCGGCTCCGGTCTGCCTCGCGGCGGAACTCGGCGATCCGCTCGCGAGCCAGCAGGTCTGAGAAGTAGCTCTGCATTTCCCGGTCACCTCGTCCCTAGGTCTTCCAGCTCTTCGTCTTCGCTGTGACCAGGTTAGATCTGAGGTGGCCGGGTCCGAATCGGACAGCCGCCTTAGCTCTGCGATCCCGCCTACCTCAGAGTTGGGCGCGCCGGGCGGCCGGCTACCTCAGAGCGGCGCGCGGGAGCCGGGCGCACTAAGGTAGTCCCGACCAGGGCAGATGCGTCCGACCCCGCCGACGCCCTTGGCGGGTGCGGAATTCAGCTGTTCTACGCACGTCGACCTGCTGGGAACATCGCCCCGACGTATTTGCGCTGGCAGCCCGCGTGCCGGGAGAATTACGTGTCGTTGCCGGCGCCGCTGGCGTGTGGCGGCCCGGCACGCTTCCCCCACGCACACGCTCGCCCTGGCCGCGCCGACGCTGGCCGGCCGAGAAAGGACCACCCCCGCATGTCGTTCGTTGACACCGAGCTGATTGCCGTCTGGCGTGGCTACGACCTCGGCGTCGTCACCCGCGAAGAGGTCTACCAGCGGCTCGCCGAACTCGAGCGCCTGCTCTGGCGCCAGGTCTTCAGCCGCCTCGACGGCATCGCCCCCGCCCAGCTGGAGGGCGCGGCCGGCAGCTGACCCACCACCGGCCGCGTCGACGCCCGCGGGCGTCGACGCGGCGTCACCCGCGGCCTCATCCCGCACCGACCCGGGATGAGGCCTGTCACTGCCCGGCCGTCGGTGTTACAAGAGACCACCGGATCGGCGGGGTGCCGTGGTGGGTGGGCGATGAGCGGTAAGGCGGCGAGAGGCTGGGCGCTGGCGGCCCTGGTGGCGCTGGTGCTGTCGGTGAGCGGGCTGGTGGTCGTCGTGGTCGGCAGCGAGGGCGCGTTCCTCGCCGTCATACTGGACGTCGTCCTGAGCCTCGCGGTGGTGGCGGCGACCGGGTGGTGGGCGTTCACCACCAGCAGGGTGTGGAAGCGCTGGCTGAACGTGGCCGTGGCCGTGCTGGTGGCGGCGGCCCTCGTCATCAGCCTGATCATCGTCGGCCTGGCGGAGGGCGTCGGGTTGGCCGCGATGATCGTCGGGCTGCTCGGCTACGGCGGTGCGGCCAGGCGGGCGCTCGCCGGTGACGGCGCGCCGGTACCGGCGGCCGGACTGGACCAGCCGCCCGCCAGGCCGTGGCTGCTGGTCAACCTCTCCTCCGGCGGCGGCAAGGCCGAACGGAGCGGCCTGGTCGAGGTTGCGCGGGCGCGCGGGATCGCGGTGCACGTGCTGGCGCCGGGCGACGACCCGACGGCGCTGGCCCGCCGCGCGGTCGCGGACGGCGCCGACGCGGTCGGGGTGGCCGGGGGTGACGGGTCGCTCGGCCTGGTGGCCGCGGTGGCGGTGGAGTCCGGGGTGCCGTTCGTCTGCATCCCGGTCGGCACGCGCAACCACTTCGCCGGCGACCTCGGGCTCGACCGCGCCCACCCGCTCGCCGCGCTGGACGCCTACACCGGCCAGGAGCGCCGCATCGACGTCGGCATGGTCGGCGACCGCGTCTTCGTCAACAACGTCTCGCTGGGCGCGTACGCCGACGTGGTGGCCGAGCCCAGCTACCGGGCGGAGAAGCTCGCCACCGCCCGGACCGTGCTGCTCGGCCCGCTGCGCGGCGAGCGTGCCCTGCTCCAGGTCGACTTCTACGATCCTGAGGGCAACGCCTTCCGGGACGTGCTGGTCCTGCTGGTCGCCAACAACAGCTACGAGCTGAGCGGCGGGTCGACCCTGGGCGCCCGCGCGCGCCTGGACGACGGGCAGCTCCAGGTGTCGGCGCTGCGGGCGAGGACGGGAGCGGCGCTGGCGGGACTGGCGGCCAGGATCACCGCTGGAAGGGTGGCGAGCGGCGCCAACTGGGCGCAGTGGACCGCGACCACGCTCCGGGTCGACGCCCGGGTGCCCCGCCTGCCGGCCGGGATCGACGGGGAGGCCGTGGAGCTGGATGCGCCGCTGGAGTTCCGGATCCTCCCCGGCGTGCTGCGCGTGCTGGTCCCCGCGGCGCTGCGGCCGCGGCCGCCGCAGGTCCGCCCGCTGAGCTGGGCGACCCTCCGCCGGCTGGTCAGGACCGCGATCGGCGGTCGGCCCGCCGCGTGACCGCCGGTGGCCCCACGGCTGGTGGGGGACGCTACCGGCCGGTGCGGCCCGCGGCGATCGTCCGGGCGACCAGGGCGGCGTCCTCCCCCACCCCGTAGAACAGCGACGACTTGCGCTTGCGCAGGAAGTGGACGCCGACGAAGTAGAGCCCGTCAACCACCGTGCTGGCGCCGTCGTGGTGGACCGGGAAGCCGAGCTCGTCGAACGCGTCCGGCCACGGCATCCACGAGCCGTAGCCGGGGCGGAAGCCACCGGCGAAGATCACCGCGCCGACGTCGTCCAGGGCGAGCCGTTCCGGGGCGCGCCCGTCGAACGGCTCCGGCTCCGCGATGGTCGGCGGCTCCAGCCTCCGCTCGGCGACCAGCTTGCGGACCAGGTCCATGAACTGGTGGTGGCGCTCGTCTCCCCAGGCCACGCTCGGTCCCAGATCGGCCGCGAACCGTGCCTCCCGGTCGCTGGCGCCCAGGAAGTGGCCGGTGAGGGTGACGCCCATCGCCCGCAGCGTCCGCAGGTGCAGGTCGTGGCCGCCACCGTGCCCGGTCGCCAGGACGTTCGCGGCCAGCCGTGCCGTTGGAGCGGGCAACGAGGCGACCGGCTGCTCGATGAACCCCGTCTCCACCACCCACCACACGATGTCACGGCCGCCGAGCCGGCGGGGTAGCCATGGCGCCCTGCCGCAGGCGAGCACCACCTCGCGGCCGGCCTGGTGCAGTTCCTCGGCGATCTGGGCGCCGGACTGGCCGCTGCCGACCACCAGCACCTTGCCTGGCGGTAGCGCCTCCGGGCTGCGGTAGTCGTTGACGTCGAGCTGCGGCAGGTCGGCCGGCAGCGTCTCGGCCCCCGGCGGCCGGTGCGGGCGCTGGTAGGCGCCGGTGGCGAGCACCACCGAGCCGGCGTGCAGGTCGCCGGCTGAGGTCTCGAACACGAAGCCGCCGCCGGGTGCCGACGCCAGCGAGACGACCTCGACGCCCTCCCGGAGCGGCGCGCCGAAGCTGGCGGCGTAGCCATCCAGGTAGGCGACGATCTCGTCCTTGGGCATGAAGCTGTCAGGCTCGGCACCCTGGTAGTGGTAGCCGGGGAGCTGGACGCTCCAGTTCGGGGTCACCAGGCAGAAGCTGTCCCAGCGGCCGCGCCAGGTCTGGCCGACGCGGCCGCGCTCCAGCACGAGATGCTCCACGCCGGCCTGGGTCAGCTCGTGGCTCACCGCCAGGCCGGCCTGGCCCCCGCCCACCACCGCGACGTCGACACGTTCCATGGTGGGCGAGTCTAGGCGCCAGGAGCGGGTCGGTCCACGGCGATGCACGGAGAGGCAAGAGGATGTGCCCGGTCGCGCAACCCCGGCCGGCGGGGCGGTCGGGCGGGACCTACGGCAGCGGGGTGGCGGTGGGGAGCCGGCGGCGGAGCAGCTTGCCGGCGGGTGAGCGTGGCAGCTCGGCCACCAGGACGAGGTCGCGGGGGGCCTTGGCGGCAGCGAGCCGCTGGCGGACGAAGCCGCGCAGCTCGTCGAGGGAGGGCGGGTCGGCCGGCCGGGCGGGGACCACGAAGGCGACCACGCGCTGGCCCCACTCGGGGTCGGGGGTGCCGGCCACGGCGACGTCGCGCACCCCCGGGTGGCCGGCGAGGACCCGTTCCACCTCGACCGGGTGGACGTTGACGCCGCCGGAGATGATCAGGTCGTCGCGGCGGCCAAGGACCAGCAGGCGGCCGTTGGGCGCCAAGCGGCCCTGGTCGCCGGTGTGCAGCCAGCCGCCGCGCAGGGCGGCGGCGGTGGCGGCCCGGTCGTCGCGGTAGCCGCGCATCACCATGGGACCGCGGATACGGATCTCGCCCTCCTCGCCCGGGCCGCCGACCGCCAGGGTCACCCCGTCGAGCGGGTGGCCGTTGTGGACCACGCCGCCGCAGGTCTCGGTCAGCCCGTAGGTGGTGACCACGCCGAGCTCCAGCTCGGCGGCCTGGGCGAGCAGCTCGGGGGGGACCGGGCCGCCGCCGAGCAGGATGCGGCGGAACGCGCGCAGGTCGATCCCTGCCGCGAGCAGGCGCCGGAGCATGGTCGGCACCAGCGAGACCAGGGTGGCGCCGTGGCCGGCGGCCGGGTCGACCAGGGCCTCGTCGAAGCTGTCGAGGACGGTCAGGGGCACGCCGGTGTGCCAGGAGCGCGCCACGATCGCCAGGCCGGCCACGCCGTGCGGCGGCACGCACGCCAGCCAGCGGTCGCCGGGGCCGGCGCCGAGCGCGGCCGAGGTGGCCAGCGAGGCGGCGTGCAGCCCGGCGGCGGTCAGCTCGACCGCCTTGGGCGTGCCGGCGGTGCCGGAGGTGGCGACCACCGCGGCGACCTCCGCTGGCACCGGCCGGCCGTCTGGCAGGCGGCGGCGACCGTCGCCGTCGACCAGGTGGGTCGGGCGGGCCGCGTCGAGCAGGCGGCGGGTCTCGGGGGCGGGCGCCGCCGGGTCGAGCGGGAGCACCGCCCGGCCGGCCTCCCACGCCCTGACGATGGCGCCGGCAGCGGCCGGCCTCGGCAGGACGACGGCGTCGAGGGCGATGTGGAGGGAGCCGGACACGACCGCTACGCTACCAGCCGCATCTGCTAACGACCGAAGCGAGGTGGCCGGCGAAGGCCACCGAGCGTTTCTGTAAAGGAGCGCGAGCGCCCGTGGACTGGCACCAGCACGGGGACTTCACCGACGTCCGTTACGAGACCGCCGAGGGCATCGCCAAGCTGACCATCTGCCGGCCGGAGGTCCGCAACGCGTTCCGGCCCACGACCCTGTACGAGCTGGCCGACGCGTTCGAGCGGGCCCGCGACGACCCGGCCATCGGCGTGGTGGTGCTCACCGGCGAGGGCACCGAGGCATTCTGCTCCGGTGGCGACCAGCGCATCCGGGGCGAGGACGGCTACGTCGACGAGCACGGCATCGGCCGGCTCAACGTGCTCGACCTGCAGATCCAGATCCGCCGGCTGCCCAAGCCGGTGATCGCCATGGTGGCCGGCTACGCCATCGGCGGCGGGCACGTCCTGCACCTGGTCTGCGACCTGACCATCGCCGCCGACAACGCCCGCTTCGGCCAGACCGGCCCCAAGGTCGGCTCGTTCGACGGCGGCTACGGGGCGGGGCTGCTCGCCCGCACCGTCGGCCGCAAGAAGGCGGCCGAGATCTGGTTCCTCTGCGACCAGTACGACGCCCAGGAAGCCCTGGCGATGGGCCTGGTCAACACGGTGGTGCCGGTCGCCGAGCTGGAGGCGACCACGGTCGAATGGTGTCGCAAGATCCTCGCCAAGAGCCCGCTGGCGCTGCGGCTGCTGAAGGCCGGCCTCAACGCCGACTCCGACGGCCTGGCCGGGATCCAGCAGCTCGCCGGGGACGCTACCCTGCTCTACTACATGACCGAGGAGGCCCAGGAGGGCCGCAACGCCTTCCGCGAGAAGCGCCCGCCGGAGTTCGACAAGTTCCCGCGCCGGCCCTAGAGCGATGCGGCCATGAACGTCTGGCTGCGCGGCGCCCGCCCGAGGACGCTGGTCGCGGCGGTCTGCCCGGTGCTGGTCGGCACCGCGGCGGCGGCCGCCGAGGGGCCGCTGATCGCCTGGCGGGCGCTGGCCGCGCTGGTGGTCGCGCTCGGCATGCAGGTCGGGGTGAACTACGCCAACGACTACTCCGACGGCGTCCGCGGCACCGACGCGCCCGGCCGCCTCGGCCCGACCCGCCTGGTCGCCGCCGGGCTGGCCACGCCCGCCCAGGTCCGGCTGGCCGCCGCCGGCGCCTTCGCGGTCGCCGCCGCCGCCGGGTTGGCCCTGGCGGTCGCGGTCGACCTCCGCCTGATCGCGGTCGGCGCGGCGGCGATCGCCGCCGCGGTGCTCTACACCGGCGGGCCGCGCCCCTACGGCTACCGCGGCCTCGGCGAGCTGTCGGTGCTGCTGTTCTTCGGCCTGGTCGCCACGGCAGGCTCGGCCTACGTGCAGCTCGGCCGGGTGCCGCCGGCCGCGCTGGCCGCGGCCGTGCCGGTCGGGCTGGTCGCGGTCGCGCTGCTGCTCGCCAACAACATCCGCGACCTCGACGGCGACCGCCGCGCCGGCAAGCGCACCCTGGCCGTGCTGCTCGGCGGCGGCCGCGCCAGGGCGCTGTTCGAAGCCGTCGTGGCCGGCGCGTTCGTGGCCGTGGCGCTGCTGGGCGTTGCCCGCCCGGCGGCGCTGGCGGCCCTTGCCGCCGCGCCCCTGGCGGTGCGGCCGGTGCGGCTGGTCCGGCACGGCGACGGGCCGGCGCTGCTGGCCGCGCTGGCCGGCACGGCCCGGCTCCAGCTCGTCCTGGGCGCGCTCCTCGCCGCTGGGCTGTGGATCTCGTGAACCGGGACCTGCGCACCTGGCGGGTGCGGGTGCCGCTGGTCACGCCGTTCCAAGGCGTCCGGGTGCGGGAGGCGACCCTGGTGGAGGGGCCGGCCGGCTGGGGCGAGGTCTCACCGTTCCCCGGCTTCCCCACCGACCCGGTGCTGGCGTGGCAGGCCGCCCGCGAGGCGGCCACCACGCCCTGGCCCGAGCCGCTCCGCGCCGAGGTCGAGGTGGCCGAGGCCCTGCCGGCGGTCCCGCCCGCCGAGGCCGCGGCGCTGGCCGTGAAGGTCCGGGCCGGGACGGTCAAGGTCAAGGTCGGCCGCGGCGACGATCTCGGCCGGGTGCGGGCGGTCCGCGAGGCCCTCGGCCCGACCGTCCGCCTCCGGGTGGATGCCAACGGCGCCTGGGACCTGCCCACCGCGGTGCGGCGCGTGCGCGCCCTCGCCGCGTTCGGCGTCGAGCTGGTCGAGCAGCCCGTCGCCGGCCTGGAGGACCTGGCCCGGCTGCGCCGGCTGGTCGACGTGCCGCTCGCGGCCGACGAGGCGGTGCAGGACCTGGACGCCGCCAGGCGGCTCGCCCGCCTCGGCGCCGCCGACGCGCTGGTGGTCAAGGTGCAGGCGGCCGGCGGGGTACGGGCCGCGCTGGCGCTGGCCGAGGCGGCCGGCGTGCCGGTGATCGCGTCCAGCCTGGTGGAGACGTCGGTGGGGCTGGCCGCCGGGCTGGCGTTCGCCGCCTGCCTGCCGGCGGCCCCGTTCGCCAGCGGGCTCGGCACCGGCCTGCTGCTCGCCGGCGACGTGGTCCGCGACCGGCTGGTCCCGGTCGCCGGCCGCCTGGCGGTGCGCCGGCCGGTGCCCGACCCGGAGCTGCTCGCCCGCTACCAGGCGGTACCGGCGTGAACCTCCGCCAGGAAGCCCTCCAGCAGCGCCCCGGTCTCCTCGGGCCGCTCCAGGTGGGCGGCGTGGCCGGCGCCGGAGATCAGCGCCACCCGGGCGTTCGGCCCGATGGCGGCGGCCATCCGCCCGGCCAGGGCGGCGAACTTCCCGTCCAGCTCCCCGGCGAGCAGCAGGACCGGCATGGCGAGCTCAGGCAGGCGCGGCCACAGCGGCTCCTGCGCGCCGGTGCCAAGCAGCCGCAGGGCGGCGGCCAGGCCGGCGGCGCTGTTGCCGAGCCGGTCGGCGCGGCCGGCACGGTCCCGCGGCAGGGTGGCGAACAGCGGCCCGGCGAGCCAGCGTTCCAGGAACGCCGCCACGCCGTCGCGCTCCAGGTCCTGGGCGAGCGCCTCGTCGGCGGCGCGGCGCGCGGCCCGCTCGGCGGCGTCCTCGATCCCCGGCGACGCGCCGATCACGACCAGCGCCCGGACCAGCTCGGGCCGGTCGAGCGCGAGCCGCAGGCAGACCCGCCCGCCGAGAGAGTAGCCGGCGTAGGCGGCGGGCCCGCCGACCCCGCCGAGCAGCCCGGCCGCGCCGGGCAGGTCGGCGCGGAGCGCGCCCGAGCCGCCGTGCCCCGGCAGGTCGACGCGGACCACCTGCCAGCGCCGCCGCAGCCGCCCGGCCAGCGGCGCCCAGGAGGCCAGCGTCTGGGTGAAGCCGTGCGCCAGCACGACCCGTGGGCCTTCCCCCTCGACGACGTGGTGGAGCACCCGGCGATGCTATCCCGGCCGCCAGGCGCCGCCCCAGCGCGAGGAGCTCGCGGTGGCTGACCCGGGACGGGCGTTCGCCCTCACCCTGGTCGACGAGCTGGCCAGGGGCGGGATGACCGACGCCTGCCTGGCGCCAGGGTCGCGCTCCACCCCGCTCGCGCTGGCACTGGCCGAGCACCCGGGGGTGCGGCTCCACGTCCACCTGGACGAGCGCGCCGCCGCGTACTTCGCGCTCGGCGCCGCCAAGCGCTCCGGACGGCCGGTGGCGGCGCTGTGCACGTCGGGCACGGCGGCGGCCAACTTCCACCCGGCCGTCCTGGAAGCCCACCACGCCCGCGCGCCGCTGCTGGTCCTCACCGCCGACCGGCCGCCGGAGCTGCGCGACACCGGCGCCAACCAGACCGTCGACCAGCTCAAGCTGTTCGGGGCGGCGGTGCGATGGTTCTGCGAGGTCGGGCTGCCTACCGCCGGACCGGCGGCGGGCGCCTACTGGCGCTCGGTCGGCGCCCGCGCGGTCGCCGCCGCCACCGGCCCGCCGGCCGGGCCGGTCCACCTCAACGTCGCCTTCACCGAGCCGCTGGTGCCGGCCGAGCCGGGCGCGCCCGCCGCCGGGCGCCCCGACGGGGCGCCGTGGACGGCGTCGGCGCCGCTGCCGCGCCTGCCCGACCCGGCCGAGGTGCGGGAGCTGGCGGCGCGGGTGCGGGCGACACCCCGCGGGCTGCTGGTGGCCGGCTGGGGCCCGGTCCTGGATCCGGACGTGGCCGACGCGTTCGCCGCCGCGTCCGGCTGGCCGGTCCTGGCCGACCCGCTGTCCGGCGCCCGCCGCGGCCCGCACGCGGTCTCCACCTACGACGCCCTGGTCCGCGACCGCGACTTCGCCGCCGCCAACCGGCCAGGACTGGTGCTGCGGGTCGGCGCCGCCCCGACCTCGAAGGCGCTCACCGGCTGGCTGGACGCGGCCGTCCCGCAGGTGCTGGTCGACCCGGACGGCGCCTGGCCCGACCCGGGCAGGGCGGCCGCCATCCGGCTCGCCGTCGACCCCTCGGCCCTGCTCGCGGCGGTGGCCGGCGAGCTCGACGGCGCCGGCGGCGAGGAGGCCTGGCTGGACGCCTGGACGGGGGCCGAGCGGGCCGCCCGCGCCACGCTCGACCGCCTGCTGGACGGCTGGGACGAGCCGTTCGAGGGCCGGGTCGCGCGCGACCTGGTGGCCGCGCTGCCTGACAGCGCCACGCTGGTGGTCGGCTCGAGCATGCCGGTGCGCGACGTGGACGCGTTCGCCAGACCACGGGACGGCCTGGCATGGGTCGCCAACCGCGGCGCGAGCGGCATCGACGGGTTGGTGGCGACCGCCCTCGGGGTGGCCGCGGTGGCGGACGGGCCGGTGGCGGCCCTCTGCGGCGACCTGAGCTTCGTCCACGACGCCACCAGCGTGCTCGGCGCGGCCAGGCGCCCGGATCCGGTGACGTTCGTGGTCTGCGACAACGACGGCGGCGGGATCTTTTCGTTCCTGCCCCAGGCCGGGCTGCCGGCCGACCGGTTCGAGGAGCTGTTCGGCACCCCGCACGGCCTCGACCTGGCCGGGCTGGCCGCCGTGGCCGGCCTCGACCACCAGCGCCTCACCCGCGCCGGCGAGCTACCGCCCGCCCTCGACAAGGCGCTGGCCGCGGGCAGGTCGAACGTGCTGCTGGTCCGCGGCGACCGGGCGGTCAACGCCGCCCGCCATCGCGAGGCGGTCGCCGCGGTCGCCGCCGCGCTCCGCGGCACCGGCCGCTAGCGCGGGCGGGACTGCTCGGCGTCGGTCAGCGCGCCGAGCACGGCCGCCAGCTTCCACTCGGTCTCGGCCCACTCGGCCTCCGGGTCGGAGCCGGCGACGATGCCGGCGCCAGCGACCAGGCGGGCGCCGCCGCCGGTGAGGGTGGCGCAGCGGATGGCGATCGCCCACTCCCCGTCCCCGTCGGCGTCGACCCAGCCGACCGGGCCGGCGTAGGGGCCGCGCGCGAACGGCTCCAGCTCGGCGAGGACGGCTAGGGCGAGGTCGCGGGGGACGCCGCCGACGGCGGGCGTCGGGTGCAGCAGGCCGGCAAGCTCGAGGGCGGAAGGGAGCGGCTCGGTGAGCCGGGCGGTGACCCTGGTGGCGAGGTGGGCCACGGTCGGCAGGCGGACGACCTCGGCCGGGGTGACGTCGACCTGGTCGGCCACCTTGGTGAGGGTCTCGGCGACCGCGTCGACCACCACGCCGTGCTCGGCGGCCGCCTTGTCCGACGAGCGCAGCCAGGCCAGCCGCCTGGCCTCCGCGTCGGCCGTGCCGCCGCTGGCCACGGTGCCGGCCATCGGCTGCGAGGTCGCCAGGCCGCCACGCCGCGCCACCAGCAGCTCCGGGCTCGCGCCGAGGAACCGCCCGCTGGCGTACAGGTAGGCGCCGGCTGCCTGGTCGCGCAGGCGGCGCAGGACCGCCGCGCGGCGGAAGGGCCGGTCGGTCTCGACCTCCAGCTCGCGGGCGAGCACCACCTTGTCCAGCCGGCCGCCGGCGATCACCCGCAGCGCCGCGGCGACCGCCGCCTCCCAGTCGGCCCGCTCCTGCCCGCGCGGGGCGCGCACCGCCTCGACCCGCGGCCAGGGGCGGTCGCCGCCGGGCCCGGCGGCCAGACGAGCCGTGTCGGGGCGGAACGGCTCTGGCGGGCGGCCGGCGGCGGTCGACACCGCCCAGGCGGCGCCGTCCGGGTCGCGGCGCAGCAGCAGGGCGGGCACCACCAGCTCGCCAGGGGTGTGTTCGTCGAAGGGGACCGCGCCGACGGCCAGCGGTCCGAGCCCGCTCCCGTCCGGGTCGGCGACCTCGGCGCCGCCGAGCAGCTCGGCGACCCGGTCGGCCGCCTGGCCGAGCCGGTGGCGGCCGTTGTCGAGCCGCACCCGGACCGCCGCGCCGGTACCGACCAGCTCGCCGCCGTCCGACCGCCAGACGAACCCGTCCTCCCCGACGGAGTCGAGCAGGTCGACCGCGCGCCCGAGGGGCACGACCCGGCTGTGCAGCCGGGCGGACGGCGGAGATGTTTCCAGATCGCTCCCGGTCGGGTTGCTCATGTGAGCACGGCCAGAGCGGTGCGCGGACGGCGGGCGGACACGGTCATGGACTCCATCCTACGAGGCCGGCTCTGCCTGCGCGACCCGGTCAAGACCGCTGCCTGCCTTGCTGTCAGCACACCGGAGCGAGATGCGCGAGTATTCCACTCTGCGCCTGCTCCTTCCGATACCAGTCGGGGCGGCCGGGCCGGTCGTTCGGATGCTCGCGGGCTGGCGGAAGGGGCGTGCGGCAGTGGCGGACGTGCGGGGGTGCTCGGTGAGGACGGCTGACCGGTGACTGGCGCTGGCACGGCGACCAGGGCGCCGGGACGGGTGCTGCTGGTCGACGACCATGACGCGATGCGCTCGGTGCTGCGCTCGCTGCTCGAGGAGGTCGGCGGCTGGGAGGTGGTCGGCGAGGCGGCCGACGGCGAGCAGGCCGTCGAGCTGGTCGGCCGCACCGCCCCCGACGTGGTGCTGATGGACTGCAAGATGCCCGGCGTCGGCGGGGTCGCGGCGACCAAGGCGATCAGCGAGCGGTTCCCGCGGGTCGCGGTGGTCGCCCACACCGCCTACGCCGACGAGGCCTACGTGCGGGAGATGGTGGCGGCGGGGGCGCGGGGTTACGTGCTGAAGGGCGACGCCCCGCAGGTGGTGCTGGAGGCGTTGGAGGCCGCCCGTGCCGGCGCCGGGCGGCTGTCCGCCGGGGTGACCGGGCCGGCCCTGACCGACCTGCGCGGCCTCTACGAGTCCGCCCTTGCCCGCACCGAGCAGCTGAGCGCCGAGAACGCGGCGCTGGCCTCGGCGGTGGCCCGGCTGCGCGCCGCCGACCAGGCCAGGGAGGAGTTCCTCGCGCTGGTCGGCCACGAGCTCCGCACCCCGGTCACCGTGCTGCTCGGGGTCGCCAGCACCCTGTCGGCACGGCCGGAGCTGGCCGCCGGCCCCGACGGGAAGGAGCTGCTCGGCCGGCTGGTGGTGCAGTCGCGCAAGCTGGCCAGCATGGTGGACCAGCTGCTGGCGGCTGGCGCGTTCGCCGCCGGGCGGAGCCCGGCCCTCCGGCCCGGCTCGTTCGAGCTCGGCCCGGTCCTGGCCGAGGCGGTCGCCGCGGTGCGGTCCCGCCGGCCCGAGCTGCACCTCGACACGGTGGTGCCGCCTGGATGCGGGCCGGTCACCGCCGACCAGCGCGCCCTGGCGGTCGCGGTCGAGCGGCTGATCGACAGCCTCGCCGCCGCCGGCGCCGGCGCGGTCCGGCTCGGGGTCGTCCAGCCCGCCGGCTGGACCCGGATCGAGCTGACCGCGGTCGAGCCTCCCGTCGGTCCGGCGGGCGGTGGCACGGCCGAGGCTGGCAAGGCGGCCGGTGCGCCGGAGCCCGGCGCCACCGCGGCGGGCGACCAGGCGGCCGCACCCGCCGCCGGCCGTGCCGAGGGCCCGGACGCCGGCGAGGCCGGTCCCACCTGGGTCACCGGCGGCCGCGACCTCGGCGTCTACCTGGCCGAGCAGCTGGTGGGCGCGATGGGCGGCAGGGTGCTCGACGGACCGCCCGCCACCTCCGGCAGGGTCACCATCGAGCTGCCCGAGCCACCACCGGGCACACCGACGCCCGGCGCGGAGTCCTGACCGCGCCGGCCACCCGGCCGCGCGTCGAGTCCGATCGGGATGCCGCAGGCCGACCGGCCGGCCGCTGGGGCGCTTCCATGATCCGGCATGGTCGGCACCTCGACCGGTCGGCCTGCGGCAAGTGGCGCCGCGCCGCCCCCGCGGCATGACGGTGTGTCTGCCGGTCGGCATGCGCTGCGCGACACACCGACCGTCTGGCGAGCCGGTCGCTGTTCCCCGGAGCCAGACCTGTCCGGGTCCGGGGTGACCCGGGTGCGTGGAGGGTGCGCGACCAGGGCCGGCATGGCTTGCCATGGCACTACCGTCAGCGGCTGCCACATTTCCCAGCCGAATGGTACGACGCCGCCCTCGGCGATTTGGGCGGTTCAGCGGCGGTTCCGCCACGCTTTGGTCGCGAAACCATCACGGTCGCGCGGACCGGGACGGGTGTGGTCAGCTGCTGAAGCCGGCCTCGGCAAAGGTGGCCATGCCGCCGAGCACCGCCGCGGCCGACCGCACGATCGGGACCGCGAGCAGCGCGCCGGTGCCCTCGCCGAGCCGCATGCCGAGGTCGAGCAGGGGGTCGAGGCCGAGCGCGTCCAGCGCGGCCGAGGCGCCCGGCTCGACCGAGCGGTGCCCGGCGACCAGGTAGCCGGCGACCGCCGGGGCGAAGGCGCGCGCGGCCAGGGCGGCCGCGTCGGCGTTGACGCCGTCGAGCACCACCGGCACGCGGGCGGCGGCGCCGGCCAGGGCCAGCCCGGCGAGGGCGGCGTGCTCCAGGCCGCCGAGCGCGGCGAGCACGCCGAGCGGGTCGGCCGGCTCGGTCGCGTGCAACCCCAGGGCCTGCTCGACCACCTTCACCTTGACGGCGAAGGTGGCGTCGTCGATGCCGGTCCCCCGCCCGGTGACCGCGCCCGCCGGCCGTCCGGTGAACACGGCCACCAGGCAGGCGGCCGGGGTGGTGTTGGCGATGCCCATGTCGCCCGTGACCAGGAGGTCGGCGCCGGCGTCGAGCAGCTCGACCGTCACGCCCGCGCCGGCCAGCACGGCGCGGGCCGCCTCGGTGCGGGTCATGGCCGGTCCTTCGGAGAGGTCGGCGGTGCCCGCCCGGACCTTGGCGCGCCGCACCCGCGGGTGGGGTGCCAGCGCCGTGGCCACGCCGACGTCGAGCACGGTCACCTGCGCGCCGACCACGCCGGCGAGCACGTTCACGGCCGCCCGGCCGCCGGCGATGCCGGCCACCATGGCCGCGGTCACCTCCCGCGGCCAGGGTGAGACCCCCTGGGCGAGCACGCCGTGGTCGCCGGCGGCGACCACCACCGCGGGCCGCTGGGGCACCGGCGGTGGGCAGCGCCCGGCCATCCCGGCCAGCCGCACGCCGAGGGCCTCCAGGCCGCCCAGGCTGCCCGCCGGCTTGGTGAGCTGGTCGTGCCGTTCGCGTGCGGCGGCCTCGGCCGCGTGATCGACCGGCGGCACGCCGGCCGCCAGCTCGGCCACCCGCTGCTCGATCTCTGTCACCCGTCCGCCCTCCGTCGATCCGCTCGGCCGGCGCCTGGCGCGGTCCTGGCCGGCCGCCGGCTGGCCAGGGCGCCGGCCAGGACCGCTTGGTAGACGGCGCGGGCGAGGTCGCCGCCGACCCTGGTGGCCGGGCCGGCGAAGGGGACCCGTGCCCCTGGCGGGCAGGCGACGCAGATCGCGTCGGTGGCGGTGCCGGTGGCGAAGCCGTCGGCGTTGGCCGCCGGGACCCTGACGGCGGCCAGGGCCTGTGCCTTCGCCTCCACCGCGGTCTGCACCGCCCCGGCCAGGCCGGCGTCGCTGAGCGGCTCGCCCACCACCACCAGCAGGTTGATGGTGCCGGCGGCGGGGGCGGCCCGTGGCCGCGTGCCGGCCGCCGCCAGCGCGTGGCCGACCCCGACGGTGGCCACCGCGCTGGCGCCACCGCCCCGGCCGACCTGGTGCCGGTGGACCGGCACGGCGGTCATCATGCCCACCACCGGGCCGGCCAGCCCGGCCGCGGCCGCCGCCGCGGCCAGGTGCGCCGCCGGGTCGGTGCGGGCGTAGTCCGGCCCGACCTGCAGGTTCAGCCAGGTCCGCAGCCAGCCCAGCCCGCCGCCGAGCAGCGCCGACGACAGGCACCGGTGCGGGCTGCCCAGGTCGACGACCAGGCCGCCGGCGGCGAGCCGGGGCCGCACCTCGGGTGGTGCCGCCGGCGCGGCGCGGTCGGTCGCCGGGCCGGCCCGCCGGTGGCCGGCCGGGCTCATCGCAGGACCTCCTCGAGGGCGGCGACCAGGCGGCGGTTGTCCTCGGGAGAGCGGACGGCGACGCGCAGGTGGTCGGGGCCGAGCCCTGGAAAGCTGTCGGCCGGGCGGACGGCGATGCCGCGGTCGGCCAGCCCTGACCGCACCGCCGCCCCTGCCGGCACCGCCAGCAGCAGGAAGTTGGCTGCCGAGGGCCAGACCCGCACGCTGGGGAGGCGGCGCAGGTCGGCGACGAGCTCGTCGCGGGCCGCCGTGACCCGCTCGGCCACCCGCGACGGGGTGGTGCGGTCGCCGGCGCAGGCGACCAGCGCGGCGCAGGCGATGCCGTTCACGCTCCACGGCTGGCGCGCGGCCCGCAGGTCGGCCGCCAGGTCGGGCGCGCACAGCAGGTAGCCGGCCCGCACCCCTGGCAGCGCCCAGAGCTTGGTCAGGCTCCGCACCACCACCAGGCCGGGCAGGTCACCGCGGCCGGCGAGGGACTCCGCCTCGGCCTCGGTGAACTCCATGAACGCCTCGTCCACCACCAGCACCCGGCCGGGCCGGGCGAGGCCGGCGACGAGGCCGGCGGGGTCCAGGTTGCCGGTCGGGTTGTTGGGGTTGCCGACCACGACCAGGTCGGCGTTCTCGGGCACGGCCGCCGGGTCCAGCCCGAAATGCTTGGGGTGTCGGAAGACCCGCTGGACGCTGTGCCCGGCGACCCGCAGGGCCACCTCGGGCTCGGTGAAGGAGGGGTGGACCACCACCGGGCGGGCCGGCCGGAGCACGCTGGCCAGCAGCCAGAAGGCCTCGGCGCTGCCGTTGGTGGGCAGCACCTCGGCCGGTTCCCGCCCGTGACGCGCCGCCAGCGCGGCGGCCGCCGGGCGCTCGTCCGGGTACTCGCCGGCCCGGCCCGCGGCGGCCAGCAGCTCGCCGCGGAGCCACGCCGGCGGCCCGCCAGGGATGACGTTGACCGCGAAGTCGAGCTGGCCGGGGCTGGCCACGGTGTCGCCGTGGAGGCGGAGCTTGGCCGGGATGGCCAGCGCGTCCGGTGCCGCCGCCCCGTTCGCCGCCGGGACGGGCTGGACGGGCTGGCTTGCCGCTGCCTCACCCTCCTCCGCTCGTGCGGGTTGGCCGGTCCGGTCGGTGGCTGACTGGCCGTTCGCCGGCGCGGTGGCGGCTTCCTGGCCGCCCTCCCCGGCAGGGACCGAGCCGTCAGGCCGGTCGGGACGGCTGGGTTCCGCCGCGGCGGGCTGGGGTGGCGGGGCCGCCTCCGTAGCAGGGTCGGTGGGGGGCGTGAGGTCGATGGCCTGGCCGGCGACGACCAGCCGCACCGTCTCCGCGGCCTTGGCGAGCAGCTGGGTCCCCTCGCCCATGATGTCGAGGTAGCGGCGCGCGCCGGCGCCCTGCGGCAGCAGCCCGAGGCCGCCCTCCTCGGCCACCACGATGGTCAGCCCGGGCCGGGTGGCGGCCGCCCGGGCGAACGTACGCACCTGGTCCAGGACCCGGTCCCAGGCGGCCTGGCCGTCCTGGCCGAGCGGCGCCACGTCCGCGTCGGTCCACAGGCCCTCGTCCACCATCAGCCTGGCGAGCCAGGCCCCGATCCCGTCGACCAGCACGGTCTCGTCGGGTCCGGCCGGCGGGCTTGCTGGTACGTCGGAGAACCAGAGCGGCCCCGGCGCCCGCGGCACGCTCCCTCCGAGGACGGAGGGCGGGTCGTCGCTCTCGACGGTGCGCCAGCCGCCAGGGCGGCGCTCGCGGTGGCGGGCGACGCGCTCGACCATCTCGGCGTCGCTGGCCGTGCCGGTCGCCACGTAGCACACCGGCGCGCCGGCGGCGCCGGCCAGCCGCTCGGCCAGCTCGCTCTTGCCCGAGCGCACCCCCCCGATGACCAGGTGCAGCGCCATCAGCGGCCTCCGTGGACGTGGTCGCCGGGGTGGTGGTGCGGCGTGGCTGGCGCCCCCACCTTGGCTTCGAAGCCCGGCAGGGCGACCCGGTGGACGCACAGGTCGCAGTTCATGCGCGGGTCGCCGTCCAGCGCCTCGGCGTGGCGGGCCAGCACCAGGCTGGCCACGCGCTCGTCCGGTCCCAGGTAGCCGGCCACACGCACGTCCAGCTCCGGATGGCCGGCCGCGAAGGCGGCGCACTGGGCGCGGATGCGCTCGACCAGGCGGCCGGTGAACAGGAAGTAGGGCACGGTCACGATCCGGCGCGCGCCGAGCCGCCGGCAGCGCTCCAGCCCGGCCGGCAGGCGCGGGTCGGTGATGCCCACGTAGCACGTCTCCACCAGCGGCCAGGGCCGGCCCTCCCACAGCAGCCGGGCGACCTTGTGCAGGTCGGCGTTGGCGTCCGGGTCGGAGCTGCCGCGGCCGCAGAGCAGCACCGCCGTGCCGGCCCGTTCCGCGGCGGGGACGGCGGCGCCGAGCCGCTCGTCCACCACGGCCAGCAGGTCGGGATGGATGCCGAGCTCGCGGGCGTAGCGGAAGCGGACCCCGGGGTGCTGCAGGCGCAGCCGCGCGAGCAGGGCCGGCACGTCGTCCTTGACGTGCCCGGCGGCGAGCAGCATCACCGGCACCACCACGATCTCGGTGGCGCCCTGGGCGACCAGGTCGGCGCAGGCGACCGACAGCGGCGGCGGCGACAGCTCGATGAAGCCGCACGCCACGGCGAGCCCCGGGTCGAGCGCGCGGACCCGGTCGGCCAGGGCGAGCAGCTCGACCGCGCCGGCCGTGTCCTGGCTGCCATGCCCCGCCACCAGCAGGGCGGGCCGGTTCACGCCGGCTCCCGGTGGTAGAGGAGCGCGTTGAGCGCCGCCGCGGCCACCGCCGAGCCACCCTTGGCGCCACGGTTGGTCACCGCGGGCAGGCCGCTGGCGGCCAGCGCCCGCTTGGCCTCGACCGCGCCGACCAACCCGACCGGCAACCCGACCACCAGGGCCGGGGACGCCGGCAGGGCGAGCAGCGCGTCGAGCGCCGTCGGGGCGCAGCCCACCACCCAGACCGCGCCGGTGCCGACCTGGTCGAACGCTGCCCGGACGCCCGCCGCGCTGCGGGTCGTTCCGACCGGCTCCTCGTGGTCCGGCGGCGAATCCGCGGCGGGTGGGGCGAGGTCGAGCGCGCACAGGGTTGGCCTGGAGGTGATCGCGGCGGCCACCATGCGGGCGTCGACCACCACCGGCGTGCCCGCCCGCAGCGCCGCCAGCCCACCGGCCAGAGCGTGCTCGTCCAGCACCAGGTCGGACGCCCAGGCCGGGTCGGCGGAGGCGTGGATGACGCGCTCGGCCACGGCGCGGGAGAGCGGGCCGAGCGCGGACAGGTCGACCAGCCCGCGGAGGATGCGGTAGCTCTCGGCCTCGATCGGGTGGACCACCCGCGGGCCGGTCGCGGGGCTCACCGGTAGCCCCTCGGGGTCACCATGCGGCCCGCCACCACCCTGGTCAGGGTCGAGCCCACCACCACGGTGGTGGTCATGCCCACCTCGGCCACGTCCAGGTCGCCGAGAGTGGTGAGCACGACCCGCTGGCCGGGCCGGTGGGCGTCGGTCACCACCCCGACCGGGGTGTCGGGCTTGCGATGCTCCAGCAGCAGCAGCCGCGCCTCGGCGAGCTGCCAGTCCCTGCCGGCGCTGCGCGGGTTGTAGAAGCAGACGACGAAGTCCCCCTCGGCCGCTGCCCGCACCCGGCGGCGGATGACCTCCCACGGGGTCAGCAGGTCGGACAGGGAGATGGCGCAGTGGTCGTGGCCGAGCGGCGCGCCCAGCAGCGCGGCGGCGGCCAGCGCGGCGGTCACTCCCGGCACCCCGATCACCTCGACGTCGCCGCCGGCCTCGGCGAGCGCCGGCGACGCCATCCCGTAGACGCCGGCGTCGCCGCCGCTGACCAGGGCGACCGCGGCGCCCGCAGCGGCCTGGCCGACGGCGAGCCTGGCACGCTCGACCTCGCCGCCGATGCCGGAGGCGGCCACCCTGGTGCCTGGACGGAGGAAGCCGCGGACCTGCTCGACGTAGCGGTCCAGCCCGACCACCAGCTCGCACCGGGCCAGGGCGTCACGGGCCAGCGGCGGGATCAGCGCCTCGTCGCCCGGCCCGGTGCCGACCAGGTAGAGGCGGCCGCGCGGCCGCACCCGGGCGACGGCAACGGTCACCCTGGCGGCCTTGCGCTTGGCCACCACCAGCTCGGCGCGGCCGCCGACCAGGGCGGCGGCCTCGGCCACGCTCGGCGTCCCGACCGCGCGCGCCGCCGCCGCCGACGGGTTCGGCACCGGCACCTGGGCCAGTTCCTCGGCCGGGTGGAAGCGGAGCGGCCAACGCCTGGCGCGGGCCGCCTCGGCCAGGCCGGGCTCGTCCCGCTTGGCGTCGACGCTGGCCAGCGCGGCTACCGAGGCGGCCGCCAGGCCGGCCTCGGCGAGGGTCGTGTCGAGGTGGTCGAGGATCTCGGCGGCGGGCGCGCCGCGGCTGCAGCCGACGCCGACGACCAGCGACGGGGGCCGGTAGACCAGCGCCGGACGAGGCGGGTCGACCACCCGGTCGCTCACCATCAGGCACGGCGCGGCCGGCTGGTCGGCGGCGTGGACGTTGCCTGGCAGCGGCGGCAGCGGCCAGCGCTGGTCGCTCACCAGCGTGACCGGGTCGCCGGCGACCAGGGCGGCGCCCACCGCGGCGAGGTCGCCGCCGTCCTCGAGGCGGAAGCCGAGGTCGGCACCGAGCTGGTCGAGCGCTGGCAGGGCGAGCACGTCCGAGGCGGTGGTGACCACCGCCTGGGCGCCAAGCGCCTCGGCCGCCCGGGCGGCCAGCTGGTTGGCCCCGCCGGCGTGCCCGCCGGCCAGGGCGACGGCGAAGCGCCCGGCGTCGTCGACGCAGACCAGGCCGGGGTCGGCCAGCTTGCCGGTCAGCAGCGGGGCGGCGAGGCGGACGGCCGCGCCCGCCGCCATGAACGCCACCACCCCGTCGCTCTCGGCCCAGGCCGCCGCCAGGGCGGCCCCGGGCCGCCCTGGGAACGCGCGAGCGTCCGGCCAGGCCCGCTCCAGGTGGGCGGCGAACTCGCCGCCGCGGCGGGTGGCCCACACCAGCCCGATCACGACCGCACCCCGGAGACCAGGAAGACCGGGTTGGTCGGGACCAGCCGGTGCAGCTCGCCGAGGCCGCGGAGGCGGGCGGTCTGGACCAGCACGGTGTCGACCGCCAGGCCGCCGCCGGCGAGCACGCGGCCGGCGGGCACCACCCGCTCCATGCCGGCGAGGGCCACCACCACCGCCCGGCGGGCACGGCCGGCGACCAGCTTGAGCACGCTTTCGAGGTCGCCGCCGCTGCCGCCGACGAACACCACGTCCGGGTCGGGCAGGGCCTCGAGCACGCCGGGAGCGGTGCCGGCGACCACCGCGACCGTCACCCGGTGGCGCTTGGCGTTCGCCACCACCAGGTCGCGGGCTGCCGGGTCGCGCTCCACCGCGATGACCGCGGCGCCGAGCCGGGCGCATTCCACCGCCACCGAACCGCTGCCGGCGCCGACGTCCCAGACCAGGTCGCCAGGGCCGGGGCCGAGGCGCGCCAGGGCCAGCGCGCGCACCTCGGCCTTGGTGACCATGCCGGCCCACGGCGCCGGCTCGTCCGCGGTGCTGGTGGCCGCGCGGTGCCCGAACGCCTCCTCCGGCAGCGCCCAGCGGGTCGGCGTCCGCCTGGCCGGCCAGGCGCGGCCCTTGTCGCCGACCGCGGCGGCCTCGTCGAACACCACCACCACGTTGGGGTCGGCCCAGCGCCGGCCGGCGATCTCGGCGGGGTCGCCCTCGACCACGCGCTCGTCCGGTTCCCCGAGGCGCTCGGCGACCAGCAGCCGGCGCGGGTGGCCGCGGAGCACGGCGGCCAGCTCGGCCGGCCCGAAGCCGGGCGCGGTGAGCACCGCCACCTTGGGATGGGCGAGGCAGGCGTTGATGGCCGGACCCGGGTCGCGGCCGTGGGCGCTGACCACCAGCGCGTCGTCCCACGGCAGGCCGGCCTTGGCGAAGGCGGTGGCGACCGCGGAGACGCCGGGGATCACCTCCAGGCGCCGGCGGCCGAACTGCTCGGCCAGCGTCCGTACGATGCCGAAGAAGCCCGGGTCGCCGGAGGCGAGCACCACCACCGGCCCGGAGGAGGCGGCGATCACGTTGAGCGCCGGGCCGAGGTCGCCGCCGAGCTCGAAGCTGCGCCGCTCGGGGCCGTCCTGGGAGCGCGGCACGGTCCGCTCGGCCACGGCGAGCTGGCGGGCGCTCCCCACCACCAGGGCGGCCTCGGCCAGCCGGTCGCGTGCCTGCTCCGGCAGGGGCGACAGGCCGACCCCGATCACGGTGATCATGCCGCCCCCCTCCCCACCGGTTGGAGGCCCTCGAAGTCCACCATGACCACCTCGACCGCCAGGCGGCCGTCGACGAACCGCGCCAGGTTGGCCGCGACCTGCCGGCAGAGCAGGTCGCGGGGGGCGCTGAGGCCGGCCGCGGCCCACAGCTCGTAGGCGTGGCGGGCGGTGTTGGCCCGGCCGACCGCCTCGACCAGGTCGGGGGCGCCGCCGGCCTCGGCGGTGAGGCAGGCGAGCAGGCCAGGATCGACCTTGGAGCGGGTCCAGTGGGTCATCAGCACGCCCGCGCCGAGCTTGGCGAGCTTGCCGGCCATGCCGACGAAGACGCAGCGGGCCAGCCCGCGGGTCACCGCCCGCTTGAGCGCGTGGCCGGTGAAGTCACCCACCTCGACGAAGCAGACCTGGTCGAGCGTCGGGTACAGGCGCATGGCGGCCTGCTCGGTGCGCCCGCCGGTGGACAGCACCACCGTGTCGATGCCGAGCGCGGCGATCACGTCGACCGCCTGCTCGACGCTGGCCCGCCAGGCCGCCGTCGAGAACGGCCGCACGATGCCGGTGGTGCCGAGGATGGAGATGCCGCCGATGATGCCGAGCCGCGGGTTGGTGGTCTTGCGGGCCATCCGCTCGCCGCCGGGCACGCTCACCACCACCCGAGCGCCGGTGGTCGCCAGGTCGACCACCTCGGCGACGGCGGCGGCGATCTGGCGGCGCGGCACCGGGTTGATGGCCGGGCCGCCGATCTCCAGGCCGAGCCCGGGGCGGGTGACCCGGCCGACCCCCTCGCCGCCGTCGATGCGCACGCCCGGCTCGGGCTCCAGCGTCACCCGGGCGGTCAGCCGGGCGCCGTGGGTCACGTCCGGGTCGTCGCCGGCATCCTTGACCACCACCGCCTCGGCCGCGCCGTCGTCGACCCGGCAGCTCGCCACCTCGAAGCGCACCCGCCGCCCGCCCGGCAGGCCGACCTCGACCTGCTCCTGGACGTGCCCGCTGACCAGGGCCGCGGCGGCGGCCTTGGCGGCGGCCGCGGCGCAGGTCCCGGTCGTCCACCCCGACCGCAGGTCGGTCCGTGCCGCCTTGGCGGTGCGTGGCAGATCCGGCTCGCGGAGCTCGACCGGATACCGCTCCGGCGCGGTCACGAGGTCACCTGTGAGTCCTCCCGGGAGCTACCGCTCCGCTCCTCGAGCCCCCCGGACCCCCCGGACCCCCCCGAGTCGGTCCCACGGCGGAACTCGTGGCTGAACGCCGGGTGGTAGAGGTGCGAGCGGGCGCCGTCGTCGGCCAGGGCCGGGCCGACCAGGACCAGGGCCTGCTTGTGGATGCGGGCGGCGCGGACCCGGGCGGCCAGCTCGTCGAGACGGCAGCGGAGCACCAGCTCGTCCGGCCAGGTGGCCCGATGGACGACCGCGCACGGGGTGTCGGGCGGGTAGCCGCCGGCCTCCAGCTCCTGCTGCAGCGCCCGCGGCCGGGAGCAGGACAGGAACAAGGCCATGGTGGCGCCATGACGGGCCAGCTCCCTGACCCGCTCGCGGGGTGGCATGGAGTCGGTCGTGCGGGTGGCGAGCCGGGTCAGGACGACCGACTGCGCCACCCCTGGGATGGTCAGCTCCCTGCCGACGGCGGCGGCGGCCGCGGCCAGCGACGACACCCCCGGCACGATCTCCCACGGCAGGCCGCGCCGCTCGCACTCGGCCACCTGCTCCTGCACCGCCCCGTACAGGGTGGGGTCGCCCGAGTGGACCCGCGCCACCACCAGCGAGCCGGCCACGGCGCGGTCGTAGACCGTGGCCACCTCCTCCAGGGTCAGCACGGAGGAGTCGAGCAGCTCGGCCTCTGGCCGGGCGTGGACGAGCACGTCCGGGCTGACCAGGCTGCCCGCCCAGACGACCACGTCGGCGGCGGCGATGGCGGCGGCGGCACGGAAGGTGAGCAGGTCGGCCGCGCCCGGTCCGGCCCCCACGAACCAGACCTTGGGCCGCTCGGCCGCGCTCGGCACCGGCCTCATCGTCGCCTCCTGTTCTCCCCGGACCCCCCGTCCCCAGGGGGGCTACCGCTTCGCTCCTCGAGCCCCCCGGACCCCCAGATTCCCGGGGGGCTACCGCTTCGCTCCTTGAGCCCCCCGGACCCCCCGGACCTCCGGCGTCGGCGCTCGGGCAGGGCGATCAGGGTGGAGAGGTAGGGGCCGGGCTCGGCGGGCAGGTCGGCGGCGGGGCGGATCGTCTCGCCCGCCAGGCCGAGCCGGGCGCCGTACACGGCCCGGTCGAGGCGGCCGGCGGCGCGCAGCACGTCGAGCAGCTCGGGCAGGTGGCGGCCGCCCTTGTAGCAGACGACCGTGTCGTAGGAGGCGAGGGCGCTGGCGGCTCGCTCCGGCCCGGCGGCCAGGGGCAGCAGGGCCAGCCGCTCGCCGCCCTCGACCAGGCTGACGCCGGCGCGGGCGGCCAGGTCCTGCATCGCGGTGATGCCGGGGACGGTCTCGACCTCGACCTCGCCGACCAGGTCGCGGACGGTGGCCGCCAGGTAGGTAAAGGTCGAGTAGACGCTCGGGTCGCCGATGGTGGCGAACGCGGCGACGCCGCCGCCGGCCACCACGCCGGCGACCTCGGCGCCGGCCCGGTCCCAGTTGGCCTCCCGCGCGGCGGTGTCGTCCGACAGCGCGAACGGGAGCCGGCGGATCCGGGCCGGGTCGGCGTACGCCCTGACCACCGACTCGGCACGGCCGACCTCGCCGCTCTCGGCGACCGGCACGAAGATCTCGTCGGCCTCGCGGAAGACCCGCAGGGCGCGGACGGTGACCAATTCCGGGTCGCCAGGCCCGACGCCGACGCCGACCAGCCGGCCGGTCACGGCGCCGTCCCGACGGGCACCGCCGCCCGTGCCCGCGCGGCGGCCACCAGCCGGGCCGGCAGCGCCGGCTGGCCCGCCCAGTGGGTGTGCAGGTAGCTGGCGTGCACGCCGCCGGCCACGAACCCCTCGGTCCGGCTCCCGCCGGACCGGCGGTCGTCGAGCAGCCAGGCCGGTGACGGGCCGGCGGGCGGGTCCACGGCGGAGTAGTGGAACTCGTGGCCGGGCACCGCCTGGCCCTGCCCGGCCAGGACCGATGGCCCGGCCGCCCGTGCGTGGCGGTAGCCGAGCGTGAGCCGGCCGGTCATGCGCGCGTCGGCCGGCAGGACGCCGCACATCGGCCGGCCGTCGAGCGAGCGGCCGAGGTACAGCAGGCCGCCGCACTCGGCCACCAGCGGCCGGCCGGCGGCCGCGAAGCCGCGCACAGCGGCCCGCAGCGGCTGGTTGGCGGCGAGCGCCTCGCCGTAGGTCTCCGGGAAGCCGCCGCCCAGGTACAGGGCGTCGGTGCCGTCGGGCAGGCTGGGATCGGCGGTGGGGTCGAAGCCGGCCAGCTCCGCGCCCGCGGCCTCGAGCAGCTCCAGGTTCTCCTGGTAGACGAAGGTGAACGCGGGCCCGGCGGCGACCGCGACCCGCACCGGCGGCCCGCCGGGCGCGGCGAGCGCGGTGGCCGGGTCCCACGGGGCGGTGGCGAGCGTCGGGGCGGCCGCGGCGAGGGCCGCGATCGCGTCCAGGTCGGCGGCCTCGGCCAGGGCGGCGCCCAGCGCGGCGACCGTGCGGCCGGCCTCCGCCTGGCGCTCGGCCGCGGGGACCAGGCCGAGGTGGCGCTCGGGCGTGGCCAGCGCGGCCCGGCGGCGGAGCACGGCCACGACCGGCAGGCCGAGCGGGGCCAGGGCGTCGCGCAGCAACTGCTCGTGCCGGTCGGAGGCGACCCGGTTGAGGACCAGGCCGGCCAGGCGGAGGCCCGGGTCCCAGGTGGCGTAGCCGTGGACCACGGCGGCGACCGAGCGCGACAGCCCGCCGGCGTCGACCACCAGCAGCACCGGTGCGTCCAGGAGCTTGGCCACCTGGGCGGTGGAGGCCAGCTCGCCGGCGCCGGCGGCGCCGTCGAACATGCCCATCACGCCTTCCACCACGGCGAGGTCGGTACCGGCGGCGCCGTGGGCGAACAGCGGGCGGACCAGCTCCGGCCCGCACAGGAAGGGGTCCAGGTTGCGGCCAGGCCGGCCGGTCGCGATCGCGTGGTAGGAGGGATCGATGAAGTCGGGGCCGACCTTGAACGCGGCGACGCGGCGGCCGCGGGCGGCGAACGCCGCCGCAAGCCCGGTGGCCACGCTGGTCTTGCCCACCCCCGAATGGGTCCCGGCCACCACCACCCGCGCGGTCACCACTCGATCCCCTGCTGGCCGCGGATGCCCTGGTCGAACGGGTGCTTCACTTTGCGCATCTCGGTCACCAGGTCGGCGATGCCGACCAGCGCCTCGGGCGCGTCCCTGCCGGTGACCACCACGTGCTGGAAGCCGGGCCGGCTCTTCAGCACCTCGACGACCTCGGTGGTGTCGACCCAGCCGAAGGTCATCGGGTAGGTGAACTCGTCGAGCAGCAGCAGCTCGTAGGTCTCGTCGGCGATGCGCCGCTTGACCTCCTCCCACCCCTCCCTGGCCAGGTCGGCGGAGTGCTCCAGGTCGCGCGAGACCCAGGTCCAGCCGTCGCCCATGCTCTCCCAGGTGATGCCGCCGAGCGCCTCCGCCGCCTTGCGCTCGCCGATGCGCCAGCGGCCCGACTTCACGAACTGGTACATGCCGACCCGGTAGCCGCGCGCCCAGCCGCGCAGCATGATGCCGAAGGCGGCGGTCGACTTCCCCTTGCCGTGGCCGGTGTTGACGATCAGCAGCGGGTGGTCGCGCTTGGCGCGCCGCACCGGCTCCCGCGCCGCCGCTCCGGGCTGCTCGCTCATGCCACGCTCCTTCCCTTGCCACCGCGGCGGCGCGCCGGCGAACCCGCGCCGGTGACCTGGCGGACCACGCCGGCCAGGGGCTGCGCGGCCAGCGCGTCCAGGCGGACGCACGGGGCGCCGAGCGCGCCGGCCACCTCGGCGGGGATGCCGAGGCGGACCGGGCCGTCCTCGGTGTCGACCACCACCGCGGCGACACCGCGGCCGGCCAGGCTGGCGGCCTGCGCCAGGGCCGCGGCCACCGGGTCGGGGTCGGCTCGCCGCGCCGCGCCGGCCCCGGCGTTGGCGCGCCCGTCGGTGACCAGCACCAGCAGGGGCCGCCTGCGCGGGTCACGCACCCGCTCGGCCGCGAGCACCTCGCCGGCTCGGGCGAGCCCCGCCGCGAGCGGGGTGCGGCCGCCGGTCGGCAGCGCGTCGAGGCGCTCGGCCGCCAGCTCGACGCTGGCGGTCGGCGGCAACGCCACCGTCGCGCCCTCGCCCCTGAACACGACCAGCCCGACCCGGTCGCGGCGCTGGTAGGCGTCGAGCAGCAGCGAGAGCACCGCGCCCTTGGTGGCGGTCATGCGCCGCCTGGCGGCCATCGAGCCCGAGGCATCGACCACGAACAGGATCAGGTTGCCCTCGCGGCCCTCGCGCACGTGCTGGCGCAGGTCGACGCGGCGGAGCAGCAGCCCGCCACCCCGGCGGCGGCCACGGGCGCGCTGGAACGGCGCGGCGGCGCGCATCGTGGCCGCTGGCGACAGGTCGCCGGTCCTGCCGGCCAAGGGCCGGTCGGCGACCGGGCGGCCCCAGTCGGCCTCGGCCCGGCTGCGCCGGCCCCACGCGCCGGCACCGGTGCCGCCCAGCTCGAACAAGACCGGGGCGAACGGCCGGCCGGCGGCCTCGACCCGCTCGCGGCCCCCGGCGCCGGCCGCGGCCTCGCCGCCGTCCTCCGGACGCGCCCGCGCCGGCTCCGCGCCCGGACCGTCGGTGCCCTCCGCCGGGCTACGGTCATGCTCGGCCTGCGCTCGCGTCGTCCCGGTCCCGCCGGCCTGGGCGCGCAGGCCCTGCCCGTCGTCCGGCGCGCGGCCGTCCTGGCCGTCGGCGGGCTGGCCGCCGCCGGACGGGTCGGGCGGCTCCGGCCCTGGCTCCTGGCCGAGGATGCGGTCGAGCTCCTCCTGGTCGAGCCCTGGCGCGTCCATCGGGCCGCGGCGGCGCCGGTGGGCGAGGGCCAGCAGGGCGGCCTGGCGGACATCGTCGAGCTCGACCTGGTCGCGGCCGTCCCAGGCGGCCAGGACGGCGGCGGCCTTGGCGGTGACGATGTCGCCGCGCAGCCCGTCGACCGCGAACGCGGCGCAGACCGTCGCGATCCGCGCCAGCATCTCGTCGGGCAGGACCACGCCGGGCAGGAGCTTGCTGGCGGCGGCGATGCGGGCGCCATGGTCGGCGTCGGCGCCCTCCCAGGCGGCCGCGAAGCCGGCGGGGTCGGCCTCGTAGGCGAGCCGGCGCCTGACCACCTCCATCCGCTCGGCCACGTCGGCGGTGCCGCGCACCTCGACGGTCAGGCCGAAGCGGTCGAGGAGCTGGGGCCGCAACTCCCCCTCCTCCGGGTTCATGGTGCCGACCAGGAGGAAGCGGGACGGGTGCCGGACGCTCACGCCCTCGCGCTCGACGTAGTTGACCCCCAGCGCGGCCGCGTCGAGCAGCAGGTCGACCAGGTGGTCGCCGAGCAGGTTGACCTCGTCGACGTAGAGGATGCCGCGGTGGGCGTCGGCCAGCAGGCCGGGCTCGAACGCGCGCCTCCCCTCGACCAGCGCCCGCTCCAGGTCGAGCGCGCCGGCGACCCGGTCGGTGCTGGCCCCGACCGGGAGCTCGACCAGTGGCCTCGGCCGGCGGCGCCAGTCGGCCCCGGCACGGTGCGGGCCGGCGGGGCACTCCGGCTCGGGGACCTCGGGGTCGCAGTTGTACGGGCAGCCCGCCACCACGTCGATCGGCGGGAGGAGGCGGGCGAGGCCCCGCACCGCGGTCGACTTGGCGGTACCTTTCTCGCCCCTGACCAGCACCCCGCCGACCGCCGGGGAGACGGCGTTCATCGACAGGGCCAGCACCAGGTCCTCCTGGCCGACCAGGGCCGAGAACGGGTACGGCGTGGCGGTCACTGCCCCTCCTCCAGCTCGCCTTCCAGTTCCAGGTAGACCGCGCGGAGCCGCTCGACCGTGGCCGCGTCCGGGTCGGCCCACAGCTCGCGGTCGGCCGCCTCCAGCAGCCGCTCGGTGATCGCCCGCATCGCCCACGGGTTGGAGCGGCGCAGGAACGCGGCCGTGTCCGGGTCGAACAGGTAGCGCGCCGCGACCGCGCCATATACCCAGTCGTCGACCGCGCCGGTGGTGGCGTCGTAGCCGAACAGGTAGTCGACGGTGGCGGCCAGCTCGAAGGCGCCCTTGTAGCCGTGGCGGGCCATGCCGGCGACCCAGCGCGGGTTGACCACCCGGGCGCGCACCACCCGCCGGATCTCCTCGTCGAGACCGCGGGTGCGCACCCGCGCGGGGTCGGCGCTGTCGGCCACGTAGGCGCGCGGGTTGGCGCCGGTCAGCGCCCGGACCGCGGCCACCATGCCGCCGTGGTACTGGAAGAAGTCGTCGGAATCGAGCAGGTCGTGCTCGTGGGTGTCGACGTTCTTCACCGCGACCCGGACGCGGGCGAGGTTGTCGCGCATCGCCCCGGCGGCGGCGACCCCGTCGAGCCCGCGGCCATAGGCGTAGCCGCCCCAGACCTCGTAGACCTCGGCCAGGTCGGCGTCGGTGCGCCAGTTGCGCGCGTCGATCAGCGGCAGCAGCCCGGCGCCGTACGCGCCCGGCTTGGAGCCGAACACCCGGGTGGTGGCCCGGCGCCGGTCGTGCCCGGCGGCCTGCTCGGCGCGGGCGTGCTTGGCGACGAAGTTGACCTCGTCGGGCTCGTCCAGCCCGGCGACCAGGCCGACGGCGTCGTCCACCAGCGCGATCAGGTTGGGGAAGGCGTCACGGAAGAAGCCGCTGATGCGCACGGTCACGTCGATCCGCGGGCGGCCCAGCTCCACGGCGGGGACCAATTCCAGGCCGGTCACCCGCCGGGTCTCGGGGTTCCAGGCCGGCCGCACGCCGAGCAGCGCGAAGATCTCGCCGAGGTCGTCGCCCTGGGTCCGCATGGCCGAGGTGCCCCAGACCACGATCCCGACCGTCTCCGGCCAGCCGCCCTCCTCATCGAGGTAGCGGGCGAGCAGGTCGTCGGCGAGGCGCCGGCCGGTGGCGAAGGCCAGCTCGCTGGGAAGCGCCTTGGGGTCGACGGAGTAGAAGTTCCGGCCGGTCGGCAGCACGTTGACCAGCCCGCGGGTGGGCGAGCCGGAGGGCCCGGCCGGGACGTAGCGGCCGTCGAGGCCGCGCAGCAGGTTGCCGAGCTCGTCGCCGGTGCGGGCCAGGCGAGGCAGCACCTCGCGGCAGGCGAACTCGAGGCTGGCCACCACCCCCCCGAGGCGGGCGGGGTCGCCTCCGGAGCGTCCCTCACCGAGCACGTCGGCGACCACCGCCGGGACCGCGCCGGGGTCCCAGCCCTTGGCGTCGATGCCGGCGAGCAGCGCCATGGCGGCCTCCTCCAACCGGTCGATCAGGTCGGCGGCGCTGGCCGACGGCCCCCCGAAGCGCTCCAGCAGCCCGGCCAGTGCCGGCGGGGCCTCCCCGAGACGGCGGCCGGGCGCGTCCAGCAGTGCCTGCTCGTCGAGGTCGAAGGCGGCCGCGACCGCCCGCCGCAGCCCCGGCACCTGCCCGGCGCCGAGCCGCAGGATCGCCGCGACCAGTCCGAGGCGCTGCTCGCCGGCCGGCTCCTGGCCGAGCACGTGCAGACCGTCGCGGATGCGGGCGTCCTTGACCTCGCAGAGGTAGCCGTCCAGGTGCAGGACGAACTGGTCGAACTGTTCCGGCGGGGCATCGACGCCCAGGTCGTGGTGGAGCTCGGCGGTGCGCACCAGCTCCCAGACGCGCGCCCGGATCGCGGGCAGCTTGGCCGGGTCGAGCGCCTGCACCTGGGCGTACTCGTCCAGGAGCTGCTCCAGCCTGGCCAGGTCGTCGTAGGTCTCGGCCCTGGTCATCGGCGGGACCAGGTGGTCGACCACCACCGCGTGGGCGCGCCGCTTGGCCTGGGTGCCCTCGCCCGGGTCGTTGACGATGAACGGGTACAGCAGGGGCAGGTCGCCGAGGACCGCGTCGGGGGCGCAGCCGGCCGACAGCGCCAGGCTCTTGCCCGGCAGCCATTCCAGGGTGCCGTGCTTGCCGAGGTGGACGGCGGCGTCGGCGCCGAAGACGTGCCGCAGCCACCAGTAACCAGCCAGGTAGTGGTGGGAGGGCGGCAGGTCGGGGTCGTGGTAGATGGCGACCGGGTTCTCGCCGAAGCCGCGCGGCGGCTGCACCGCCAGGAAGACGTTGCCGAGATGGAGGCCGGCAAGGACCGGGTCGCCCTGGTCGACGTAGAGGTCGCCGGGCGGCTCGCCCCAGTGCGCCACCACCCGCTCGCGCAGGCTCGCGGGCAGCCCGGTGAACCAGGCCGCGTAGGCGGCACCGTCGACCCGTGCGGCCGCCCCGGCGAGCTGCTCCTCGGTGAGGAACTCGGCGTCCTGGCCGCCGGCCGCGATCAGCGCGTGGACCAGCGGGTCGCCCCCTTCGGCGCCGGCTCCGGCCGGCAGCTGGTCGACCCGGTAGCCGGCGGCGCGCATCGCCTCCAGCAGCCGCACCGCGCTGGCCGGGGTGTCCAGGCCGACCGCGTTGCCGATCCGCGCGTGCTTGGTCGGGTAGTTGGAGAGCACCACCGCGACGCGCTTGTCACGGTTGGGCAGGTGCCGCAGCCGTGCCAGCCGGGTGACGATCCCGGCGAGCCGCGCGGCCCGCTCCGGATCGGCCCGGTACACCAGCACCTGATTCTCCGGGGGGGTGGCGTTTACCCCCCCGGAGACCCCCAAGGGGTCGGACGGAGCTGCGCCAAGCGGCTCCTTGAACGAGAATGGAACGCCGACGATGCGGCCGTCGAACTCGGGGATGGCGACCTGCATGGCGGC
>DATLQA010000313.1:0-8741 GCA_035535495.1 Actinomycetota bacterium
CGAGTGTGTGATGGCTGGCCGAGCGGGTCGCCGCCGCTTCGGCGCGGTTCGCCGGCTGCCGTCCGGCCGCTACCAGGCGCGCTACCGCACGCCCGATGGGCGCCGGCACGGGGCGCCGCAGACGTTCGCGACCAAGGCGGACGCTGACCGCTACCTGAACCGGGTGGAGATGGAGCTGGCCCGGGGGCAGTGGGTCGATCCGAGCCTGGGCCGGGAGCTGCTGGGGACCTGGGCGAAACGCTACATGGCCACCACGGTGCACCTGAAGCCCAAGACGCGGGCGTCGTACGAGTCGCTGCTGCGCACCACGATCCTGCCCACCTTCGAGGCGATGCCGCTGGGCGCGATCCGCCCGAGCACGGTGCGGGAGTGGGTGGCGGCGCTGTCGGCTAGGGGGCTGAGCCCCAGCCGCATCCGCCAGGCCTACAACCTGCTGGGCGCGATGCTGGCGCTGGCGGTCACCGATGGGCGGATCGCCACCACGCCGTGCGTCGGGGTGAAACTGCCGCGGCTGCCGGCGCCGAAGCTGCGCTACCTGTCGGCCGAGCAGGTTGCCGGGCTGGCTGCTGCCATGCGACCGCCCTACGGGCTGCTGGTGGAGGTGCTGGCCTACGGGGGACTGCGGTTCGGGGAGGCGGCGGCGCTGCGGCGTGGCCGCTGCGACCTGCTGCACGGCCGGCTGCTGGTCGCCGAGGCCCTGGCCGAGGTGAACGGCCGGCTGCTGTTCGGCCCGCCCAAGGGCCACCAGGAGCGCACCGTGGCGCTGCCGGCCTCGGTGGTCGCCGGGCTCGCCGAGCACCTGGCCGCCAACGTGGCGGCCGACGCTGGGGCGCTGGTGTTCACCGCGCCGGACGGCGGGCCGCTGCGCTACTCGAACTTCCGCCGCCGCGCCTGGAACCCGGCGGCCAGGGCGGCTGGGCTGGTGGGAGCTACGCCGCACCTGCTGCGCCACACGGCGGCGTCGCTGCTGCTGGATGCCGGCGCGAGCGTCAAGGACGTGCAGCGCCAGCTCGGCCACGCCGACGCGGCGGTGACGCTGAACGTCTACAGCGCGGTGATCGAGGGCCGCAGCGACGACCTGGCCGAGCGGCTCGAAGGCATCCGCCAGTCCGCTACCGGCCGTCGCTATGGCACGCGGGGGGCACGCGACCTCGGAGACCGGCAGGTGAGGAGATGAGCATAGTGGCGCTGAGCTGCGTGGATGGGTGGTGCCCCCGGCAGGATTCGAACCTGCGACTCACGGTTTAGGAAACCGTTGCTCTATCCCCTGAGCTACGAGGGCGTACCGGCGGCGTCATCCTCCACCGAGCCCGCCTGACCGCCAAGCAGCTCGTCGAAAGCATCCGCCGCGTGCCGGAGCATCGTAGCGGACACGTGCGAGTACAAGTCCAACGTGATCCCGATCTGGGTGTGCCCCAGCAGCTCGCTCACCACCTTCGGGTGCACCCCCCTGGCCAGCAGCAACGTCGCCGCGCTGTGGCGAAGGTCATGGAAGCGCAACCGCGGCAGCCCAGCCCGCTCCAACAGCGGATACAAGGAACGCTGCAGCAGGTTCTGCGGCAGGACCGGTCGGCGACCGTGTTGGGGAACACCAACCCCAGCGCCTCCCAGCGCGGCCCCGCCCGCAGCCGCTCCCGCGCCTGGACGCTGCGGTGACGGACCAGCGCCGCGGCCGTCAGGCGAGGCAGCACCACCAGCCGCCGCGAGCTACGCGTCTTGGTCTCATCGATGACCCGGCGGCCACGCTCGTCCGGCTGCATCGACCCGCGCACCGTCACCGTGCCGGCGTCCACGTCCACGTCCGACCAGCGCAGCCCCAGCAGCTCCCCCTCGCGCAGGCCAGTCACCAGCGCCAGCACAAACAGCGCCTCAAGACCGCCCTGCGGGCGGCCGCCTGTGGCGGCCGTCCTCGGCCGGCAGCACCCGGACGGCCATCGGGCCCCCCGGCCTCACCGCTGTACCCACCACCCTCCTATCGCGCCGGCAACCACACATCGCCGGCACCCTCGGTCCGGGTCAGGTGGAAGCTCCAGCAGCCCCGCTTGGTGAGGATGAAGCCGGTACCCCACTCGTCACCGGGACGGTGCCAGCTCGAACCGCCGTGCCGCTCCGGCGCAAACCACTGCTTGGCCGGCGTGCCGTCGGCACTCCTCACGGTGATCCGCAGTGGACCGCTGCCCGTCATCCGCCAGGCGATCTTGACCTGTTTTCCCACGGGCAACGGCACCGTGGTGAACAGCAGCCCCCATAGCTCGGCGCCGTGGCCGGTCCCAAGGACCTCGCCGCGCTCAATGCCTGCCGCAGGCCCGGTTGGCGAAGCCGGGCGGCAGTTGGGGGCGCCCAGCCGGGCGACGGTCGTCGCGGACGCCTGCGCGTGTCCTGATGAGGTCACCACAGGCCCGGCAGGCTTGCTGCTCGCCGTGCAGCCAACCAGCAGCAAGGCGCTCACAATCAGCAGACCCGTCCGTTGTCGCATGGCGCCTCCCGAGGGATGCCCGAAGCCTACGCCGAGACCCGCCAAGACGACCACGGTCACCCGCACAGGACCGCTGACCTGCGCCGAGAGCACGAGCCTTCCGCCCTCGGGCTGGCCGGCGAGCATTCCTAAACCGCTCGTCAACCGAAGCGTCGGCTGACCGCCAAGTTGACCGCCAATCCCACCGGCCACCACCGGAACGAAGGGACGACCATGAACCCCAGCAGCACTACTGAGCTGCACAGGCGGACGACCGTGGACAGGCAGGGGAGCACCGGGCCGAGTTAGGAAACCGTTGCTCTATCCTCTGAGCTACGAGGGCGCAACGGCGGCGTCGGCTGTGGCCAGAACGCTGCCGCCTGCCGGTGCATGGTACCTGCCGGGGGGCGGCGGGGGTCCAGCCGGGCGGTCGGGTGGATCGCCTTGCGGCGCCCGGCTGGAGCCCTGGGTGGTCAGGTGACCTCGCGGAGTTGGCCGGTGCGGACGTCGTAGACGAAGCCGCGGATGCTGTCCTTGTTGGGGATGAACGGGCTGGCCTGGATCCGGCGGATGGACTGGCGGACGTCCTCGTCGAGGTCGGGGAAGGCCTCGAGGGCGAACGGCGGCCGGAGGCCGGTGTCCTTCTCGATGGCCGCCTTCACGTCGTCGTCGTTGAAGGTCAGCATGCCGCAGTCGGTGTGGTGGATCAGGATGATCTCGCGGGTGCCGAGCAGGCGCTGCGAGATGGTGAGCGAGCGGATCGCGTCGTCGGTCACCACCCCGCCGGCGTTGCGGATGATGTGGGCGTCGCCCTCGCTGAGGCCGAGGATGCCGTAGGGGTGCAGCCGGGCGTCCATGCAGGCGAGCACCGCCACCCGCGCGGCGGGAGGGAGCGGCAGTTCACCGGCCTGGAAGCTGGCGACGTAGTGGGCGTTGTTGCGCAGCAGCTCGTCGGTGATGGACACAAGGGCCTCCTCGGGAGTCTGCGGGTCGCGCGACCCAGGGGGAAATGCGGGTGACGGCCCTCGGCGGTCGACCGCCGCGCGTCAGGACGCCCGGAGGGACCGCGGGGCCAATGGACAGCCGCAGGTGACCACGCGTCCGTAGTCGAGGGCGCGGTTGCGGACCAGCGGGATGCGCACCATGGCACGACCAGGCTGCCGTCCGTTCCGGCGGCCGTCAACCGGAACGCCGGAATCTCCGCGTTCGTGGGAGAGTGACCGCAAGGCGCCGAGCATCGTGGAGGAGGGCTGGATGGCAAGCTGGGACGAGGTGGCCGCGGCCGCTCCTGAGCTCGCCGGCAAGGCGAGGGCGCTGTTCGACGCGCACCGGCACAAGGTGGTGGCGACGCTGCGCAAGGACGGCTCGCCGCGCGTCAGCGGGATCGAGGCGAACTTCAGCCGTGGCGACCTCTGGCTCGGCATGATGCAGGGATCACAGAAGGCACTGGACCTGCGGCGGGACCCCCGGCTGGCGCTGCACTGCGCGACCGTCGACCCACCCGACGACCCCGCCAAGTTCGAGGGCGACGCCAAACTCGCTGGCCGGGCGGAGGAGATCACCGACCCCGCCCGCGTGCAGGCCATCGTGGCCGAGGGCCAGGCGGCCGGCGAGGATCCGCCGGAGCCGGGGAGCTTCCACCTGTTCAGGGTGGACGTGACCGAGCTGGTCGTGACCCGGATCGGCGACCCGCCCGACCATCTGGTCATCGAGCTGTGGCGCGAGGGCGAGGGCGTGCGGCGCATGCAGCGGAAGTAGCGGCGCCAGCAGGAGGCGCGGGCAGGCTGCCGGCCTGGAACCGGCCGTGGCAGCATCCCGGGCGTGGGCGGTGTCACCATCCGGCCGGCGGTGGCCGGCGACTACCAGCGCCTCGGCGGCATGTTCGCCCGGGCGGAGCTGGGCGGCCCGACCATGGCCGGGCAGCTGACGTTCGTGCAGCAGCGGCTGAACGGGGCGGCGTTCGTCGCCGACACCGACGGCGAGCTGGTCGGCGCGAGCGGCGCGGTGGCGTTCGGAGCGATCGGCTGGATCGGAGGGGTGGCGGTCCTGCCCGAGTGGCGCCGCGGCGGGCTGGGACGCGACCTCACCGCCGTCGCCGTCCGCTGGCTGGAGGATGCCGGGACCGGCACGGTGTCGCTCCACGCCACCGCCATGGGGCGGCCGGTGTACGAGCGCCTCGGCTTCGCCGTCGCCGGGCGCTGGCTGCGGCTGACCACGGTGGCGATGGCCGCCGTGCGCACGCCGGATGGGGTGCGGGCGGGGCGGCCCGCGGACCTCGACGCGGTGCTGGTGCTGGACCGGGCGGCGACCGGGTCCGACCGGAGCCGGCTGCTACGGGCGGTTTGGGGGAGGGGTTGCCTGGTGGCCGAGGACCCGAGCGGCCTGGTGCGCGGCTTCCACGTGCCGAAGACGCCGCGCCCGGCCGGCCGCCACCGGTGGACGCCGGCCAGCGAGCCGGGCGCCACCGTCGCGGCCGACGCGCGGGCGGGCGTGGCCCTGCTGGCCGCCTGGCAGCGGCCCGGCGCGGCGGCGAGCGTGGTGCTGCCCGAGGCGAACATGGCCGGTCGCGGCGCCCTGCAGGCGCTCGGCTACCGGGTGACCACCGCGACCGTGCTGATGCGCCGCGGCCCCGCCCCCGCCTGCCTGCCTGAGCGGATCTTCGGCGGCTTCAACCTGTTCTGGGGCTGAGGATGCGCGGCTAGCTCAGGCCGAGGCGGTGGGGGAGCTCGGCGGGTGGGCAGGTGAGGCCGACCAGGAAGGGGCCGAAGCGGCCGTAGACGGCGGTCACCTCGTCGAAGCGCATCTCGTAGACGATCTCTTTGATGGCGGTCAGGTCGTCGGCGAGCAGGGTGATGCCCCATTCGTGCTCGTCCAGGCCGGTCGAACCGGTGATGAGCTGCAGCACCCGCCCGTGGTAGCGGCGGCCGACCTTGGCGTGGCCGCCCATCAGCCGCCGGCGCTGGTCGAACGGGACCCGGTACCAGTTGGCGTCGGGCTCGCGGGCCTTGCTCATCGGGTAGAAGGCGAGGACCGCCTTGACGGGCAGGCGGGGGTGGAGCTTGTCCTCACGGTAGGCCGCCAGGCGTTCCTCGGCCGCCTGGACCTTGCGGGCGAGCCCCTCGGGGTCGCCGTCGCCGTGCTCGGCGGTGATCCGGGCCCTGGCAGCCTCTGGCGTGTCCATGTACTCGGAGGTCTCGGTGAGCGAGACGTAGGAGTAGGTGGGCTGCAGGGCGGCGCCGACCGTCCCGCCGGCGAGCGCCCTGGCGAGCGCGTCGTGCCTGCCGAGGTCCGGCCCGAGCGCCATCACGCCGAGGTCGGCCTTGAGGCCGAGCACGGTGCAGCACAGCACCTGATGGTCGGGCGCGGCGGCGAAGCCGTCGAGCGCGTCCACGAGCTGCTTCCCGGCGAGCGCGGGGTCCGGGCAGCGGCCGGGGTCCACGCGGTAATACAGGTGCGTGACGCCCCAGCCGACGGACGGCGAAACAGGGTCCATCAACGTGCCTCCTGGTCGCCCTGCCTGCGGGGCAGTGGTCGGGTCCTTGCAGGATCCGATGGGGCCGGCACCGCAATGAGCGGGTCGTCCTGCCGGCCGCCGTCGCCCTGCCTGCGGGGCAGTCGTCGGGTCCTCATTGTGCGCCCGATCACGACGGCTCGCCTGCGCGTTCGCCGCCGACAGCCGGCATGGCCACGCCGGAAGTAGGGATCAGGTTAATTGACGCTATTGACAGAACTGACCTGATGGTTAAAGTTCCGCGCCAGCAGCCAGCTGGAGGGAGGTACAGGTAGGTGACCACCGGAGTCGTCAAGTGGTTCAACCCCGACAAGGGGTACGGCTTCATCGCCCGTCCGGACGGTGAGGACGTGTTCGTTCACTTCTCTTCGATCGAGATGGACGGGTTCCGCTCCCTCGACGAGGGACAGATGGTCGAGTTCGAGGTCCTGGAAGGCCCGAAGGGCCTGCAGGCGGCCAAGGTGCGAAAGGTGGCCCGCGAGGCGTAGCCAGGCACGACGCCGGACAGCCGGGCGGCGCGGCTGGTCAGCGACCGCCGCCCGGCTGGTCCCGCAGGAAGCGCTCCACCTCCGCCACGAGCTGGTCCGGCGCCACGTCGGTGAGCGGCGAGGACTCCTCGTCATGGCTGGCCTCCAGCCGCTCCACGTAGCCGACCAGGTCGGGGTCGTCCGCGATCAGCTCGCTGACGGTCTCGTCGAAGGCCTTGGTCGCGTCGGCCAGCGGCGCCGTCTCCAACGGCAGCGGAAGCAGCTCGCCGAGCTTGTCCACCAGGGCGAGGGCGGCCCGCGGGTTGGGAGACGCCTGGACGTAGTGGGGCAGCGCGGCCCAGATGCTCAGCGCGGGCAGGGAGCCGCCCCCGGCCGCGTCCGACAGCACCCCGAGGATCCCGGTCGGCCCCTCGTAGCGCGACTGCGGCAGGCCGAAGCGCCTGGCCAGGCGGGGGTCGCCGGCAGAGCCGACCACCTGCACCGGCCGGGTGTGGGGCACGTCGGCAAGCAGCGCCCCGAGGGTCACCACCATCTCCACATGCATGTTGGTGGCTAGCTGCAGCACCTCACGGGCGAACGCCCGCCAGCGCAGGTTGGGCTCGTGCCCCCGCACCAGGATGAGGTCGTGCTCGCCGGAGGGCAGCTCCACGGCCTGGAACTCGACCGCCGGCCATTCGATCGAGCGGCGCAGCTCGTCGTCGAGCCGGACCGTCGGCCTGGTCTGCTGGAAGTCGTAGAACTCCTCGGCGTCGATCCGGGCGAAGGTCTCCGCCTCCAGGGCGGCGCTGATGAAGCCGAGGGCGGTGCTGGCCGCCTCACCGGCGTCGTTCCAGCCCTCGAACGCCGCCACCAGGAACGGGCGGCGCAACGTGGGCCGGTTCAGGAAGTTGGTGTGCTCCATAGGTTCACGATGCCATCTTCTGGCAAGTCTGGCAGCTCCGCTACGCAGGACTGCCTAGCTTGCGTGGGTTAGTGCGCCTCCGGTGAACTGGGGAGGAGATGTGGTTCGCACAGGGGTCACCAAAACTTGCTAAGAAGCAGTAATATGCCTTTTGCGGCCCCTCGCGCTGTCTTGGCCCCCCCGGACGGCGCGGGGGCCCTTTATGTGCCTGGCCAGACGAGCTCCTCACAGCTCGGTCAGGGGGACGCTGTCGTCGGCAAGCCGATCCGCCTCGACCGGCTGGCCGCGGCGGATCACGTCCCTGACAGGGTCTTCGGCATCCCAGTCGTTGATGATCAGGGCCGCCCTGGGGGTGCCGGCCTCCAGGTACCAGGCCACGAACTTGGGCTGCTTCACCTCCTGCTCGCCGCGGATCACCAGCTCGTAGGATCCGCCGGCGTGACCTAGGTAGGACAGCGACAGATCGAACTGGTCGGAGAAGAAGTAGGGGATCCGCTCGTAGCGCTCGCTCGCACCCGCCATGTTCTTGCCTGCCATCAGGCCCTGGTTGAGCGCCTCGGCCCAGTGCTCGATCCGGATCGGGCCGAACATCGGGTGGTCGGCGCGGGCGACGTCGCCGGCCGCCCAGATGCCCTGGCCGCGCTCGCCGGTCACGCGGAGCTGCTCGTCGACGGTGATGCCGTTGTCGATCGGGAGGCCGGCCGCCTCGGCCAGCTCGACGGCCGGCCGCACGCCGACGCCGATCACCACCACCTCGGCAGGGATCCGGGTGCCGTCCTCCAGTACCACCGCCTCGACCTTGCCGTCGCCCTCGACCCGGGCCGCCTTGGCGCGCACCCGCACGTCCACTCCGCGGTCCCGCAGGAATTCCTCGAAGAAGCGGCCGAGCTGCGGCCCGACCGCGCGGGTCCACAGGGTCTCGGCCACCTCCAGCAGAGTCACCTGGGTGTCCATCTGGGTGGCGCTGGAGGCCACCTCGGCGCCGATGAACCCCCCGCCGATCACCACCATGCGGCCGGCGCGGCCGATCGCCTCGCGGAGCTGCTCGGAGTCGTCCACCGTGCGCAGGTAGAACACTCCGGAGTGGTCCTCGCCCGGGAGCCCGAGCGGGATCACCCTGGCGCCGGTGGCCAGCAGCAGCCGGCCGTAGCGGAGCTGGTCGCCGACCTCCGTGGTGACCGTGCGGGTGCCAGGGTCGAGGGCGCTCGCCCTGGTGGCCATCATGACCTCGACCTCGTGGTCGCGGTACCAGGCCTCATCGTGGGTGCGGGTCTTCTCCCGGCCGGCCTCGCCGCGCAGGAACTCCTTGGACAGGGGCGGCCGCTCGTACGGCAGCTCCGGTTCGGCGGCCAGCACCACCCCGGTGCCCTCGCCGCCGGCGGCCCT
>DATLQA010000314.1:0-5819 GCA_035535495.1 Actinomycetota bacterium
CGGGCCGACGTGATCGGGGTGCGCAGCTTCGCCCCTTCCGCCTACGTCACCAGGACCGACGCCTACCGGATGGACCAGACCCTGACCGTCCTCGGCCGCCACTACCCGGACAAGCGCTGGCTGGTCACGCAGTACCGGCCCGACTGGCCGCCCGCCCGGCAGCTGACCGCCGGCCCGCCGCTCCCCAGCAACGTCCAGGCCGTGGTCTCGTTCAGCCTGCTGCCGCGTTAGACCAGGCGGCGGTCGGTGGCCCAGCGGGTCAGCTCGTAGCGGCTGGAGAGCTGCAGCTTGCGCAGCACCGAGGAGACGTGGGTCTCCACCGTCTTGACCGACAGGTGCAGGCGGCGGCCGACTTCCTTGTAGGTGAAGCCGCGGGCGATGTGGCGCAGGACCTCCTGCTCGCGGGCGGTGAGCTGGTCGAGCTCCGGGTCGACCGGTCCGGCGATGCGCCCCCTGAAGGCGTCGAGCACGAACCCGGCCAGCCTGGGTGAGAACACCGCGTCGCCGTCGTGCACCCGGCGGAGGGCGTCGGCCAGGTCCGCGGGGGAGATCGACTTGGTGACGTAGCCGCGCGCGCCGGCCCGGATCACCGCGATCACGTCCTCGGCCGCGTCGGACACTGACAGCGCCAGGAAGCGGACCTCCGGGTCGTCCCGGTGGACCGCCTCGATCACCGTGCGGCCGCCCCCTCCTGGCAGGTGGACGTCGAGCAGGACCACGTCAGGGTGGCCATGCCGGATGCCCTCGACCGCGCCGTCCACGTCGCCGGCCTCCCCCACGATCTCGAACTCCTCACCGAGCTCGGCGCGCAGGCCGGAGAGGAAGAAGTGGTGGTCGTCCACGAGGAACACGCGGGTCCGCCCGGCTGGCTGGCCGGGGTCGGGAGGCGCCTGCCCGGCGCCGCCCGCGCTCACGTGCCCTCCAGCGGCATCCGCAGGGTGACCTCGGTGCCGTCGCCGGGCTCGCTGGTGATGGTCGCGGTGCCGCCGTGGCGGCGCATGCGCCCGCGGATCGACTCGGCGATGCCGCGGCGGTCGTCGGGGACGTCCGCCGGGTCGAAGCCCTTGCCCTGGTCGCGCACGAACGCGGTGATCGCGTCGGGCTCGACCTCGACGTAGACCGACACCTGGGCGGCGCCGGAGTGCTTGGCCGCGTTCACCGCCGCCTCCTGGCAGGCGTGCACGATCGCCCAGGCGCGCTCGTCCATCGGGCTGTCGCCGACCACGACCGCGTCCACCGCGACCTGGTGGTGCTCCTCGACCCGGTCCGCCATCGCCTCGATCGCGTTGCCGAGGCGCTCGTCGCCGTTGCCGTCCGGCCGGCCGTAGAGCCAGTTCCGCAGCTCCCGTTCCTGGCGCCGGGCCAGGGTGGTGACCTCCGGGGGCGCGTCGGCGCGCTGGATCAGGGCGAGCGTGTGCAGCACCGAGTCGTGCAGGTGGGCGGCGACCTCGGCGCGTTCCTCCGAGCGGATGCGCTGGCGCCGCTCGTCGGTGAGCTGGCGGGTCAGCCGCACCATCCACGGTCCGAGGATCAGCCCGAGGCCGGTGACGGTCACGGCCATGGCCAGCAGCACCGTCGGCAGCGCCGCCAAGGCGTCGTTGCCGCCGAGGAACGCCCCCATCCCGGTCGCCACCAGCAGGCCACCGACCGCCACCCTGGCGAACGAGATGCGGCCGGCGAACACCGCTTCCAGCGGGTTGCCTGGGAAGCGGCGCCCGGCCGCCGCCCAGCGCGCCCGCTCGCTCGAGTCGCTCCGCGACCACAGCACCGCGAACCCGGCACCGGCGAGCGCGACCGGCCACACCAGGCTGTCACCGAGCCAGATGCGGGCCTCGCGCAGCACCAGCAGCAGGCCGAAGACGATCAGGCCGAGCGCGATCGCCGGGCGCGCCTGGTTCGCCAGCGGGCGCCTGACCACCACCTCGCCTGGCTGCGGCTCGTGGGTGAGGCCCCAGGCCAGCAGGTAGATCGCGATGCCGGCGCCAGCCGCCATGGACAGCACCACGAACGCCGTGCGCACCAGCATCGGGTCGATGCCGAAGCGCTCGCCCAGGCCGCCGGCGACGCCGGCCACCACGCGATCCTCGGTGCTGCGAGGGATCGACCAGGCGGGCATCCTCGCGCGCCGCCGCGCCACGGTGGTCGGCGCGTCGCTGGCCGCGGCCGGCGTCGACGTCTTGCCGATGGTGCCCTCCTCGCTCAGCGGACCGGCCCGGCGGGCCATGTCCGCAGGTCGATGGTACTCACGCGGGCTGGGCGCTGGCCATCAGTGATGACCCTGACCTACCTGACCGGACCTCCGGGGATCCCTGGGGGGATCACCGATGGTGCGGGGACGCGCCGGCAGGCACGCTGTGCCCGTGACGAACCGCCCGACCAAGGACGTGAGCAGCATGAGTGACCACACCGACCCGCTCCCCGGCCAGCCGGCCGGGAGCCGGCCGGCCGACCAGGAGCAGCCGACCGAGCGGCTGACACCGGCGTCCGATCCCGCCGCGCCGCCAGCCGGCGCCTCCACGCCCGCCGAACGGCCGCCAGCAGGTGCCGACGCGGACGCCGAGCAGGTCGGGGACGCCGAGGAGCCCGCCACGGAGATCCAGCCCGGCGAGCCCGCCGACATGCCGGCGGGTGGGGGGCAGGAGGGTGCCGGCACGCCGCCGCCAGGCCAGCCGCCTCCCGGGGCTGGCGGGCCGCCGCCGGGCTACCCTCCTGCCTGGGCCGGCGGCCCGCCGCCGGGTGGTCCAGGCGGGAGCGGGGGGCCGTGGCGCCGGCTCACCCGCCGCATGGACGGCAAGATGTTCGCCGGCGTGGCCAGCGGGCTCGGTGCCTACTTCAGCATCGACCCGATCTTCTTCCGCATCCTCTTCGTGGTGCTCACCTTCACCGGCGGCGTCGGGATCCTGCTGTACGCGGCGCTGTGGATCATGCTCCCCTCATCGGTCGGCGGCGAGTCGATCGGCCAGGCCGCGCTCCGCCGTCCCAACGCCCGCACCTGGATCGGCCTGGTGCTGGTGCTGATCGCCGTGTCCGTGCTCTCCGCCGAGCTGGGGATCGAGCATCCTGGCGTCATCTGGGGCGTGGTCCTGATCGTGCTCGGCGTGTTCCTGCTGCGCAAGGAACCATCAGCCCCGACGGGTCCCGGCGGGACCCCGGCGCTCCCTGCCGGCCTGGACGCCGGCGGTCAAGGGCCCGCCGGAGCCGCCGCCGCACCGCCGGCCGGGTGGGGCGGCGGGCCGGCTGCGGCCGGATGGGGTCCCCCGCCCCCGGCCGGCGGTGCCGCCGGTCCAACCGGTGCGGCACCGGCGGGCGGCGTCGCGACCCGGAGCTGGGAAGAGCCAGCCCCGGGCGGCAGCGCGGCCCGGTCGTGGGGCGAGCCGCCCCCAGGCGGCTGGGTCGCCCGCCGCAGCCGGTCCAACCTCGGCTGGGTCACTCTCGCGGTCGCCTTCCTGGCGGTGGGCGTGGCCGCGTTCCTCGACAACGTCGGGCAGGTCGAGCTCACCATCGGCCGGGTCCTGGCCCTGTTCCTGACCGTGATCGGCGTCGGGCTGGTGGTCGGTGCCGTGCGGCACGAGCGCTCGGTCTTCCTGATCCTGCTCGGCGTGGTCCTCATCCCCGTGGTGATGCTGGCCAGCGTCCTCGACGTGCCGCTGCGGGGCGGGATCGGGACGCGGACGGTGCAGCCGCGCGCGGTGGCGGACATCCAGGACCAGTACGAGGTCGCCGGCGGCGAGCTGGTGCTCGACCTGACCGACGTCCCGTTCGGCAAGGAGCCCACCCGCCTGCATGCCCGCGTCGGCATGGGTCGGCTCGCGGTGTACCTCCCGATGGACGCGCCGGTCGAGGTGACCGGCAAGGCCGGTATCGGAGGGGTCGACCTGCTCGGCCGCGAGGAGAGCGGCCTGCAGGTGAACATGCGCAACAGCGCGGCGGGGTCGGAACGGATCGGCCGGATCACGCTCGATCTCGAGACCGGCTACGGCGTGATCGCGGTGAAGCGGGGCGAGCCGCCGGCCTGGGAGCACGGGTTCGACGCCCGCTACCGGGGCTGGGAGTGGGGCGGGGATGCCCCGCCCGCACCCGCGACCCCTGCGCTGGTGTCCACGCCAACCATTGAGGAGGAGCGATGAGCCGCCGCATTCCGGACCCGGCGGGCCTGATCGCCGGGATCGCGTTCACCGGCGTCGGCCTGGTATTCCTGCTCGGGGAGGTGGAGCTGGCCAACCGAGCCCGCTGGGTCTGGCCCATCGTGCTGTTCAGCCTCGGCGCCGGCATCCTCGCCGCCGTCCTCCGCCGACCCGCCGACCAGGCCGCCGGCACCAACTCACTCACCGACCGCTCCGGTTCGCCGGCCTGGCCGCACACGGAGGTGCAGCCGGCTGCGCAGGCGCCGTCCGGCGCGGAGGCTTGGCCTGGGCCCGCTTCCGACGCCACGCCCGTGCCCGGGGAGCGGCCCGAAGCACCGGCATGGCCCCGCGGTGACTCCGCGGCTGACGCGGAGGCCGCGACCGCGGTTGAGGAGCGGCCAAGCACAGCGCCCGACTCCGTCGCGGACCAGGGGCCTGACGCCGACGAGCCGGCGGCGCCGGGATCCGGCCCGGCTGCCGACGACGACGCCGTCGAGGAGAGCCGCCCGCGTCAGGCGGGCGGGCCGCCCGCCTGACGCGCGGGGCCGCCCCGCCGGCTGCGGCGCGCCCGGCGCCCGCGCAGGTCGTGCCAGACCGAGCGGAGCAGGGCAACCTGCTCGGGCGCGAGCCCGAGCGCGCCGACCAGGAGCCTGGCGTCGACCAGGTCGAGGGCGCCTTCGAGGTCGCCATCGCGCAGTCGCCGGTCGACCGCGTCCACCGTGGCCGCGTCGATGGCGAGCGGGTCGGGCAGCGGCAGGGCGTCGGCCTCGCTCGGCTCCAGCTCCAGGATGCCGCCGCCGTAGCTCCGCCCCATCACCTCGCTGAAGGCGAAGGTGAGCGAGTTGGTCACGGCGGCGGCGACCTGCCCGGCGCCGGCGCTGCCGAGCAGGCGGACCCGGTGCACCGTGTCGGTCGAGGTCGCCGCGGTGAGGTTGGCCACCACCCGCGGTCCCAGGTGGATCTGGCGGAACATGAACGCATCCGGCCGCCACACCGACGGCACCGACCACCAGGCACGCCGGATCGAGCACTTGTAGCCGCGGTGCACGCCCTCCGCCTCGCCGAGCGCGACGTAGCGGGCCAGAGCCGGGTCCGCCGCGGGCGCGGGTTCCTCCGGCACCGCCAGGAGCAGGCAGCGCAGCTCCTCGGCGAGCTGCTTGCCCAGGTCCTCCTCGGTGAAGCGGATCCCGCGGAGCTGCGCCGAGCGGCCCACCAGCGGCACGCAAAGGTGGCGCAGGCCGTGTGCGCCGGCCTGGCCAGGAGTGAGGCAGAAGAACGAGTTGCGGCCCGACACCACCCCGACGTCGACCGAGGCGACCTCGCCCACCAGGCCGACGCGGCCGTCGGCCCGGACGGCACGCAGCGCCTCGATCTGCTCGGGACGCAGGTGGTACTTGGTCCATTTCTCCCGGTCGTGATGGAGCGCCGGCGCGAACGGCACCTCGGCCCCGACCCGCCCGGAGGTGGGCAGGTCGGCGGCGTCCTCGTACTCCACCGTCCGGACCCGGGCGGGCCCGTCGCCCCGCTCGCCGAGCAGCAGCACCACCTCCTGCAGCACCCCGCCGAAGACCAGCCGCCTGAAGCTCACGACGGTCAGCGAGGCCAGCCGCTCGACCAGGAACTCGCGGAGCTGGGCGGCGTAGCCGACCTGGAGCAGCTCGGCCGGGAGGACCAGGGCGACCCTCCCGCCCGGCC
>DATLQA010000315.1:0-16940 GCA_035535495.1 Actinomycetota bacterium
GCACCGCCCGGTCCAACACCGGCGGCGAGACCATGAACGCCGCCTCGTTGCGAACGAACCGGTCAGGCTCCTGATCCGCACTGGGCGCCGTCAGCAGCACCCGGCTGCTGGCCTCATACATCACCGGCTGCACCAGCGAGAAGCCAAACCCGGCCAGCGCACCGGCCAGCGCCACGGCGGCCACCAGCCACCGGTACCGCCACACCGACGCCACCAGCCCAGGCCCCTCGTCCCAGCCCACCGGCAGCCGATCCACGCGAACGCCCCCCTCAGGCCGTAGGGGACTGCGGGCACCGTGCCAGCACGTCCGTTCAACGAACCCGAATGGAGTTTACCGGTCCACAGCTGAAAAGGGGGAGTGCGATATGCGTATCCCCCTGGTCATCTTGCGTGATCCCCCGCCCCAGGCGGAGGCGTCCGAGACGCCGACGCCACCAGACGACCATGGCTTGCCCGGCAGGGATCACCGCAAGTCATCGTCATCTGGCTTCGTGTGAGCATTTCACTCAGGAAAACCCATTCGCCGCGCCGAGAGCGGCGACTTCCGTTTTACAGGAAAGGCGGGCTGCGACTGAGTGCGAAATTTCGTAGTGTTGACTGACTGGAGGGGAACCTGGTACTTCTAGGCCCGCCCTGGGGGAGGCTCTCGAGCCTACCGGTCCTCCAGCCAGCCCACCGCTCTCTCCCTCCGCAGCGGCGGAGGTCTCTCCGTACGGAAACCCGCCGTGAAATGTGCCGTCCGCCCGGATAGCACGTTGGAGGCGATCTGATGCGTCTTGGCCGTGGTCCCCGTCAGGCTGCCCCGGAACCCTCGAAGCCGAGGCGCTGGCGCGCGGTGGCCGCCATCGGCCTGGTGGTCGGGCTGGCCGGCGTGCTCCTGGTCTCGGTCAAGACGCTCGGCCGGCAGGCTGCCACCCCGGAGCCTCCGACCATCCTGGTGGAGACCCCGACCACGCCAGAGAACGTCTCGGCGTGCGCCGCCAAGGGCGCGGTGCCGATCCGGACCGGCGACGTCGCCCAGCGGGTGGTCGACGCCCACGGCGCCGGCACCACCTACCTCGTCAAGACCGGCGTCCACCAGGGCAACTTCCAGATCGCGCCCAAGACCGGCGACACCTTCTGCGGCGAGCCCGGCGCGGTGCTCGACGGCGGCCGGAAGCTGGAGGCGGCGTTCTCCGGCAACGCCACCAAGGTGACGCTCGACTCGATCACCATGCAGCACTACGACGGCGGGGAGCAGAGCGGCGCCATCCATCCGGACCAGCACGCCAGCGGCTGGGTGGTGCGGAACGTGACGGCCAGGTTCAACTACTGGGCCGGCCTGTTCGCCGCGGACGGCATGAGGATCCTCGGCGGCCACTACAACGACAACGACCAGCTGGGGATCAGCGGCAACGCGGCGACCGGGATCGTCCTTGACGGACTGGACGGCGACCTCGCCACGCTCGACGGACCGGAGATGGCCCGCAACCACAAGCGGCATGCCGACTGCGGCTACGAGTCCGGCGGCATGAAGTGGGATCAAGGCCACGTCACCGTGCGCAACGCCCAGGCCCACGACAACGACTGCAGGGGGCTCTGGGCGGACGGCAACGGCAAGGGCCTGATCGAGAACAACCTGGTGGAGGGCAACGGTGAAGAGGGCATCTACATCGAGATCAGCCAGGATGCCGTGATCCGCAACAACCGGGTCTACCGCAACGGCCTCACCAGCCTGACGAGCGATCACCGCTGGTACTGGAACGGCGGGATCACGCTCGCCGGCAGCTTCAACGTCCAGGTGTACGGCAACCGCCTGTCGGGCAACTACAACGGCATCACCGGCATCCAGCAGGACCGGCCCGACAGCGTCGCGCCGGCGGGGCCGCTCAACAAGATCGCCGTCCACGACAACCTGATCTGCGCCATCCGCGGGGAGCACCCCACCGGCGTGGTCGCCGACAACGGCGCGAACCTCGCCAGGCGCGACATCACCTTCGCCCGCAACACCGTCCGGTCGAGCGACTGCGAGGAGTAGCGGACGACTGCCCCGCAGGCCACGCGACTCGCTGTGTGCGGGCGGCTCGCTTGCCGAATTGGCTTGGCGGCGGTGCTTTGGTGGGCGGACGGCTGGGAGCCTCCCGCTACACGTACCGGAGGTCGCCTGCTTCGTCGTCCTCGACGGTGCGGGCGCAGGTCGGGCAGTACCAGCGGGCCTCGAGCGGGGTGCCGCACTCCTCGTGGCGCACCGCCTCCCCGCCGCCGCCCCGCTGCGCGCCCCACTGGGCGAGCAGGCGCAGGGCGCCGGCCAGCTCCTGGCCCGCGGCGCTCAGCTCGTAGGCGGACCGCGGCGGGCGGCGCGAGTACGGCCGGCTGACCACCAGGGCCTCCCGTTCCAGGTGCTTGAGACGCTGGGACAGGACGTTGGGGGCGATCCCGGACAGCTCGTCGAGCAGCTCGTTGAAGCGCCGCGTCCCGCCGAGCAGGGCCTGGACGATCAGCAGGGACCAGCGGTCGCCGACTCGGGCGACCGCCTCGGCGAGGGGTGAGGGCTCGGCTGCGGGCGGCATGGAGTGATCCTACGGTCGCGATCTGGCGGTTGCACGGCCAGCTTGTTACTAGTAACTTGCAATTCAATAGTATCTCGCATGGAGGGGAGCAACCATGAGCGCCCTCGAAGAGCTGGAAGAGGCCGTCACCAGCGTCGCCGAGCAGGTCGGCGCCGCCGTGGTCGGCATCGGCCGCGGCCCCGGCCGTGGCTCGGGCATCGTCCTGGCCGACGGGCGGGTGGCCACCAACGCCCACAACCTGCGCGGCGACGAGGTGACCGTGGTCTTCGCCGACGGTCGCAGCGAGACCGGCCGGGTCGAGGGCGTCGACGTCGACGCCGACCTGGCGGTCCTCGCGGTCGACACCGGCGACGCGCGGCCGCTGCCCTGGGCCGCCGACGGTGGCGAAGGCGCGCCCGTGCGCCTCGGCACCGCGGTCTTCGCCCTGGCCAACCCGGGCGGCAGGCGGCGGGTCACGGTCGGCTTCGTCTCCGCCGTGAACCGCGCCTTCCGTGGGCCGCGGGGCCGCCGCATCACCGGCAGCGTGGAGCACACCGCCCCGCTCGGTCGCGGCTCATCGGGCGGGCCGGTGGTGAGCGCCGACGGCCGCCTGCTCGGCATCAACACCAACCGCCTCGGCGACGGCTTCTACCTGGCCATCCCGGCCGACGCCGAGCTGCGCGGGCGGCTCGACGCGCTGGCGCGGGGCGAATCCCCGGCACGCCCGCGCCTCGGCGTCGGCGTCGCCCCGGCCAGGGTGGCGCGGCGGCTGCGCAGCGCCGTCGGCCTACCCGAGCGGGACGGCCTGCTGGTGCGGGCGGTCGAGGAGGGCGGCCCGGCCGAGCGGGCCGGAGTGCGGGTCGGCGACCTGATCGTGACCGCCGGCGGCCGCGAGGTGCACGACGCCGACGAGCTTCACGAGGTGCTCGACGGCCTCGGCGAGGAGGGCACCCTGCAGCTCGCGCTGGTGCGCGGCACCGACGAGCTGACCGTCATCGTCGCGTTCGGCAGCGGAGCCGAGCGGGTCGGCTCGGCCTGATCCCGGCTCAGGCCTCCACGGGCACCCGGCGGGTACGGATCATCCCCTGCACCACGTCGGAGGAGCCGTCGAGGACCCGCGCGAGCGCGAACCGCGACAGCGGCTCGACGCCGTGCCGGCGCAGCGCTCCCCCGGCCCAGACCTGCTCGTCCGGGTTTGGGCCGGGGATGGTGACGAACGAGGCCTTGTAGCCGGCGGTCCGGACCACCGCCTCGAGCTCGGAGTCGTAGGCGGTCAGGGTGCCGAAGGGGTAGCAGAAGAACGACACCGGCGTACCGAGCCGCTCCTCGATGATCTGCTTCGACCTGCTGACCTCGAACTCGGCGGTGGCGCGGGGGAGCTCCGTCATCTTCTGGTGGCTCATCCCGTGGGAGCCGATGGTGAAGACGTCGCGCATCTCCTCCAGGTGGGTCCAGTCGAGCGGCGTGTACGGGATCGACGCGGCGTGGCGGTCGTCCCCCCGCTCGCGGATGTGGTCGGTCGGGACGAACAGCAGGGCCTCGAGCCCGGCGTCCCGCAGCGCCGGGTAGGCGTGCTCGTAGTGCTCCAGAAAGCCGTCGTCGAAGGTGAGCAGGACCGCCCGGTCAGGAAGCGGCAGGCGTTCCTCGATCGCGCGCAGCAGGGTCGCCGGCGTGATCGGCTGGTAGGACGCGGCGACCAGGCGCAGGTGCATCCGGAGCCGCTCCGGCGAGGTCGTGTAGGTGTCCACCCGCCGCGGGCTCACCCGGTGGTACATGAGGATCCTGAGCTCGCTGGTGCGATCGGCCGAGCGGCCGCCGCGGCCCATCCGCCAGATCGCGCCGGCCGCGCCCATGCCGACGTAGGCGGCGTTCTTCAGCTCCGGGCTGCGGCGGAGCACGTGGGTGATCGCGCCCATTCGGTGGTCCCCCCCGTCACGACCGTACATTTTCCAGCACAGTACAGTAGGCGCCGGGAGCCCGAGCCGGCATCGTGCAAAGGGACGAGCAAACGCCGACGAACGGTCGCCGACCCGCCCAGGCTCCTCAGCGCCGCCGGCGGCGGGCGACCCGCAGGGCCGCGAGGCCGGCGGCGGTCGCGGCGGCGGCCAGCACCAGCGGACGGCGCTGGTCGGCGATGGCCTGGCGGGCGGCGAGGTCGCCACAGGCGCCGTGGATCCCGCCGCCTGGGGGCACACCGGCGCCGCCGACATACAGGCCCTTCACCGGCGTGCCCCAACGCCACCAGGAAGGCCCGGGGCGGAACAGCAGCTGCTGGTCGATGGCGAACGAGCCGAGCTGGATGTCGCCGTCGACCAGGCTCGCGTCCTCCGCTTCCAGGTCCGGCGGGGTCCATGCCCGGCGGGCGAGGATCAGCTCGCGGAAGCCGGGCGCGTGGGCCTCGATGGCCGCCTCCATCCGGTCGAGGAACGGTTCGGCGGCGCGCTCCCAGTCGGCCCGTGCCCGTGGCCGCAGGGCGTCGCCGACCGGTCGGGCGGGCACGTGCGCGTAGCCCCAGAGGGTGTGCTTGCCCGCGGGGGCGCGGCTCGGGTCGGCGAGCGACTGCTGGCCGAGCACCAGCATGGGGCGGGCGGGCAGCAGGCCGTGGGCGGCCTCCCACGCTCCCTTGCTGATCTCCATGACGGTGTCGCCGACGTGGACCACGGCCGCCCGCCGGCACTCGTCGGCCGACCACGGCACCGGCCCGTCCAGGGCCCAGTCGACCTTGAAGGTGCCGAGCCCGCGGCGGTAGCGCCGGACCTGGTCGAGGGCTGCCGGCGGGAACTCCTCGGGCCCGGCCAGCCGCACCACCGCGCTGGTGTCCAGCGCGGCCACCACCGCGCGTCCCGCCGAGAAGGCGGCGCCACCGGCCTCGACCCCGACGGCGCGGCCGCCCCTGACCACGATGCGGTCGACCGGCGACCCGGTGACGATCACGCCGCCCGCCGCGACCAGCGCCGACGCCAGCGCCGCGCTGACCGCGCCGGTGCCGCCCTCCGCCACCGGCATGCCGCAGCGCTGCCCGACCAGGCCGAGCACCAGCGCGTACACGCCGGTGCCCGCCTCTTCGGGTTGCAGGTCGGCGTGCATCGCCGGCCCGACCAGGAAGGCGCGCGCCTCCTCGGACTCGAAGCGGCCGGCCAGCGCGCTGACGCCCTGCACCACCATGCGGGCGAACTCGATCGCGGCGTTGACCCCGCCGAGCTGCCCCAGCAGCTCGATCCCCGCCCCGATCGGCCAGCGGTGCATCTCGGCACGGAGGAAGGTGGCGACGGCGTCGCCGAACTGGGCGTCGATGGCCGCCCAGGCGGCCCCGTCGCCAAGGTGCACCTTGTCGATCGAGGCGGCCGTCTCGGACCGGGAGCGACCCAGGGCGATCGCCCGGTTGCCCGGGAACGGGTGGGCGGCGGGCAGCTGGGCGTGCAGCAGGCGCAGCCCGTGGGCCGCCAGGTCCCGTCCGGCCAGGGCGGGAGCGACCATGGCCAGGGGCAGGAAGCCGGCGCCGAAGTCGTGCCGGAAGCCTGGCAGGGTGCTCTCCAGGGTGCGGGCCGCGCCGCCCACCTCCTGACCCGCCTCGACCAGGCAGACCGACCAGCCCGCCTCGGCCAGGCGGAGGGCGGCGGCCAGGCCGTTGGGCCCGCCGCCGACGACGATCGCGTCGTGGTCAGCCATGCTCAGCTCCTCGACAGGGGTAGGGTGGGCGCTGTCACACGGTTGCTACACTGCGATGGTAGGCGGTTTCGCCCGCCAGACGCTCCCGGCGCTCCGCGCCATCCGAGGTGAACGATCGCATGGTCACTCGCGACGAGGTCTTCAGCGCCCTGAGCCAGGTGCAGGACCCCGAGATCCACCGGCCCATCACCGAGCTCGACATGGTCGCCGGCGTCGCCATCGACGACGACGGCGTGGTGAAGGTCTCGGTCCTGCTCACCGTGCCCGGCTGCCCGCTCAAGGACCGCATCACCAAGGACGTCACCGCGGCCGTCGCGCCCCTGCCCGGGGTCAGGCGCGTGGACGTCGACCTCGGCGTGATGACCGAGCAGCAGCGCCAGGCCATGGTGGCGGGCCTCGGCCGCGGGCAGCCCACCAAGGAGGTCTCCTTCTGGGGCGACGACTCCACCACCCGGGTGCTCGCCGTCGCCTCGGGCAAGGGCGGCGTCGGCAAGTCCTCGGTGACCGTCAACCTCGCCGCCGCCCTGGCCGCCCAGGGCCACCGGGTGGGCGTGATCGACTGCGACATCTACGGCTTCAGCGTGCCCCGCATGCTGGGCGCCACCGGCCGGCCGGTGGGCTTCAACGGCATGATCCTGCCGCTCGAGGCGCACGGCGTCCGGGTCATCTCGATCGGCTTCTTCATCGAGGCGGATCGCCCGGTGATGTGGCGCGGGCCGATGCTCCACCGCGCCATCCAGCAGTTCCTCACCGACGTGTACTGGGGCGAGCTGGACTACGTCCTCGCCGACCTCCCCCCCGGCACCGGCGACGTGTCGATCTCGCTGGCGCAGATGCTCCCGGGTGCGGAGATGCTGCTGGTCACCACGCCGCAGGAGGCGGCGGAGCGGGTGGCGGTGCTGGCCGGCAAGTTCGCCCTGGCGAACCACATGAAGGTCGCCGGCGTGATCGAGAACATGAGCTACTTCATCTGTCCCAGCTGCGACGAGCGCCATCAGATCTTCGGCCAGGGCGGCGGCGAGGTGCTCGCCAGGGATCTGGACGCTCCTCTGCTCGGCCGGATCCCCATCGACCTGCGCCTCCGCGAGGGCGGCGACAACGGCAAGCCGCTGGTCGTCTCCGACCCGGACGCCCCCGCCAGCCTGGAGCTCCTCAACGTGGCCGCGGCCCTGCCACCCCGCCCCCGCACCCTGGTCGGCAAGCGCCTCCCACTGCTCACCTGACACCACGCAGGTAAGGGGGACGGCGCGCCGAAGCGTCCTCAGGTGGCGTCGGGGTCGACCGGGGGTGGGCCGACGTCGGCGGTGAGGGGGATGTCTTTGCTGGTGGGAGTGTCCATGCCGGCCTCGTCGGTGGCCTTGCGGAGCTCCTCCATCTGGCCCTCGATGTCCATCAGCTCGCGCACGTAGTCGCGGGCCTGGCTGCGGAGCGAGCCGACGCGGAGATCGGGGAGGTTCAGCTCCTGCAGGTTGGCTTCGTCACGGATCTGGTCAAGGGCGGTCTGGGTGGTGATGCGGAGCTTGCCGAGGGCGCGGCCGAGCTGGCGGGCGACCTCGGGGAGCCGTTCGGGGCCGAACACCATCAGGCAGACCAGGACGATCACCAAGATCTCCCCGATCCCTACGTTGAACACCGCCTGCTTCCCCGCCTTCCGCGCTACCCGGCGGTCGCCTGGTCGATCGGGGTGATGCTCAGGGTCAGCTCGCGACCCTGACGGACCACCACGATCGGGATGGTCTGCCCGACCCTGACCTGCCGCACCGCCACCTTCAGCTCGTCCCAGCCCCGCACCGGCGTGCCGGCGACCCTCACCACCAGGTCGCCGCCGCGGAGGCCGGCCTTGGCGGCCGGGCCGCCGGCGAGCACGCTCTGCACCAGCGCACCGGCGCGCCCGCCCAGCTTGTACTGCTCGGCGACCTCGGGGCTCAGGTCGGCAACCGCCTGCACGCCGAGGAAGGGTACGCGCACCTTGCGCCCGGCGATGAGCTGGCGGGCGACGTCGAGGGCCTCGTCGATCGGGATGGCGAAGCCGACCCCGGCGTTCGCCTCGGTCTGGCCGTTGGTGGCGATGGCGGTGTTGATCCCGACCACCTGGCCGTTCACGTTGGCCAGCGCACCGCCGGAGTTCCCCGGGTTGATGGCGGCGTCGGTCTGGATGGCGTTCACCAGATCCCTGGTGCCGCCGCTGCCTGGGAGGTTCACCACCCGGTGCAGCGCCGAGACGATCCCGGTGGTGACCGAGCCCTGCAGCCCGAACGGGCTGCCGACGGCGATCGCCAGCTCCCCCACCCTGAGCCGGGCCGAGCTGCCGAAGTTCGCCACCGGGAGCCCGGAGCGCTGCACCTTCACCACCGCCAGGTCGCTGCCCGGGTCGCGGCCGATCAGCCGCGCCCGCAGTCCTTCGGCAGTCGGCAGGGTCACCAGGATGCGCTCGGCGCCCGCCACCACGTGGGCGTTGGTGAGCACGTAGCCGTCGCCGGTCATGATCACCCCGGACCCGGTGGCCCTGCCCGAGGCGGCCCGGGTCTCGATCTGGACCACCACCGGGAGCATCGCGTTGGCCACCGCCTGGACCCGATCGAGCGACGAGCCGCCCGAGGCGACCACCTGGGTGACCACCGGGCGGAACGCGGTCGTCCCGGCGCGGGACCGGTTGCTCAGGACGGCGCCCAGCCCGCCACCGACCAGACCGCTCGCGAGCACCACCACCAGCAGCCAGACCAGCGACGGCCGGCCGGCGCCACGCCAGCCGGCCCCGGACGACCCCGAGGTCGGGCTGGCCGGCGCGGTCGCGCCAGTCTCCGCCGGGCCGTCACCCTCGGCCGCCCATGGCCGCCAGCGGCGCTCCGGCGGGCCGCCGGCGCTCGGCGGCGGCGCGGCGGGCGTGGCCGGAGCCGCTGGACCAGCCGCCGTCGCCCCGATGGGGGTCCCGCTGTCGGACCGCCCAGGGCGGGGAGTCCGGACCCGAGCGCCACCCTGCTCCCCCACCTCGGCGCTGCCGGTCCTGACGCCGACCGCGCCGCTCGGGTCGGTGGCACGGTCGCGGCCGGACGGCGGACGGTCTGGCGGTTGGCTGGTGGGCAACGACGCGCTCCTCGCCCCGCCCCGGTGCTGGTGATCCCCGGGACGGTGGGGTACTCGGCAGCTCGATCCAGTCAGAGAGTAAGCCCCGCCCACCCCGCCCGGCCAGCCGCGCAGGGTCCGGGGCCGCCTGGAGCGGACCGCCGGCGAGCGGGGCCGGGAGCTTATCGAGCCGCGCTGAGCGGCGCCTGGAGCGGAGCGGCATGACCGGGGAATTGGCCGGCGGCATCCCGGTGTCAGGTCCGCCCGGCGGGCGCTACGCTGCTTCCTGCCAGGAGGCTCGCGGTGCCGGCAGGCCATGCCCGGCAGCCGCGCCGGGCCGGGCAGGCCGTGTGCGCCTGGCGCGGATCGGACGTGCAGGACGTGGACCGGAGCGCGCTCCGTGACGGGCGCGACGAGACGAAGGAGCCGCTGTGGCAGTTCAGGCCGACGCCAACGCCATCGCCGCCTACCTCGGCGGGCTCACCGCCGCCGAGGACGACGCCCTGCGCACCGCGCGCGAGCGGGCCGGCCAGGGCGGCATGCCCCCCGTCTCCGCCGACACCGGCGCGTTCCTGCGCCTGGCGGCCCGCTGGACGAGGGCCCAGGCCGCCGTCGAGGTCGGCTCGGGAGCCGGCTACTCGGGCATCTGGATCGCGCGCGGGCTGGAACCGACCGGGGTCCTCACCACCATCGAGGCCGACCCCGACCACCAGCGCCTCGCCAAGAAGTCCTACGAGCAGGCCGGGGTCGCGAGCAAGGTGCGCGCCATCCTCGGCCGGGCCCTGGACGTGCTGCCGCGGCTGGCCGACGCGAGCTACGACCTGGCCTTCGTGGACGCGGTCAAGGCCGAGTACCCGCGCTACCTGGAGCACGCGCTGCGCCTGGTCCGCCCGGGCGGCGTGATCCTGGCCGACAACCTGATCTGGTCCGGCCGGGTCACCGACTCCAAGGCCACCGACCCCGACACCGAAGGTCTGCGCGCCTACTCGCGCCTGATCGCCGAGGACGAGCGGCTCGACTCCGTGATCCTCACGCTCGGCGACGGGCTTGGCGTGTCCCTGGTCCGCCGGCCGGACGAGACGGCATGAGCTGACGGCGGGCAGGATGGCGACCTCGCGCACGCAGCTGGCCCGGACCGCGGGCATCGCCGCCGCGGTGCTGCTGGTGCTGCTGGTCGCCGGCCGGCTCACCAGCGCGGGCCTGGGCAGCGCCGAGGCACCCGCGCCGCTGGGCAAGCTCCCGCCGACGCCGCCCGAGACCACCGACCCGCCCTCCCCGGTGATCTCCGCCGTGATGCTGCGGGCCGGCCGCCACCGGCTCGCCTTCGGCGCCGGCTCGGTCTGGGTGGCCAACGACAACGGCACGGTGAACCGGGTCGACCCGCAGGCCGACCACATCGTCGGTGACACCATCAGGGTGGCCGGCGAGCACGCCGGGCTCCGGGGTGCCGCGGTCGGCGCCGGCGCGGTCTGGGTGCCGATCGCCAACCCTGGCGCGCTGGCCCGCATCGACGTGGCCACCACCCGGGTCACCGCCACCATCCCGCTCGGCCGGCCGCTGCGCGACCCGGTGGGCATCACCGCCACCGACGACGCGGTCTGGGTCACCTGCTGTGCCTTTGAGATCGCCGGCCGGCCGGCCGGGAAGCTGATCAGGGTCGACCCGGCCAGCGGCAAGGTCACCGCCCGGATCACCCTGCCCGAGGACCCGCTGGCGGTGGCCGCCGCTCCGGGCGAGGTGTGGGTGGCCACCGAGGAGGGCGGCGCCATCCGGGTCGACCCGGCCAGCAACCGGGTGGCCAAGGTGTTCCGCGGCGGGCCGCGTGGCGCGGCCCAGACGGTGGCGGTCGGCACCGACGGGGTGGTGTGGCTCGCCAACCCCGGCGACGGCACCGTCATCCGCCTCGACCCGAGCGCGCCGGACCGGACGCACGCGCAGGACCTTGACGCCGCCACCCAGCTCGCGGTCGGTCCCGATGAGGTCTGGGCGGTGGCAACCAACGACCAGATCGTCGTCCGCATCGACCAGGCGGACGGGGTGGTGACCGGCCGCTTCCCGGTGAGCTACGTCCGCTCGGTGCAGTCGATCGCCTACGGCGCCGGGTCGGTGTGGGCGATCCAGGGCGGGGAGACCCTGCTGCGGCTCGACCCCGAGATGGTCGAGCGCTGACGCCGCCGGGCGTCAGGCCGGGAAGAAATACACCTTGGCGGCGAACTCCGCGGCCAAGGCCATCACCACGGCCAGGTAGAACATGCCGGTCGCCGCCTGGATCGAGCCACCGCGGACGAGCACCCGGATGAACCCGGCGATCAACGCGCACACCAGCACCAGGCCGACCGCGAGCCAGACGGTCAGGTTGGGGAGGGCCAGCAACGGCGAGAGGGACTGGTCCACCCTCCCGCCGCGCTCCCCGCCCAGGACGGCGGAGAGGAGCGCGGCGGCGATCCCGACGATCAGCCAGGTGGCCAGGGCGAGGATCGGCCGGTTGGAGAGCCGGCGGTCCACCAGGTACCAGTGGCCGAGCAGCAGCCCGTCGGTGGTGGCGCCGAGGAACAGCGCCCCGCTCAGCAGCGCCACCGCCCCGGCGAGGGGCCGGCCGCTGAGCGCGGCCAACGGCCACACCGCCGCCAGGCCGGGCAGCACCGCGGCCATGCCGGCCCAGCGCCCGAGCTCGGTCGCACCGGCCACCGGGCCGGCCGGTCCCTGCCGGCCCTCCGGCTGGCCGGCGCCGGCGGGCGCCGGGGCCGCGGCCGCCCCCACCACGGCGCCGACCCGCGGCCGGATCCCCACCCTGGCGTAGACCAGCACCTGCCAGACCAGCGCGGCGAGGGCGAACGCCGCCAGCCAGCGGGCGGCGGCACGCCCATCAGGACCGGCCGCCTCCAGCGCGGTGTGGCCCGCCAGCCAGGCGAGCCCGGAGCAGGCGAGGACGGTCGCCCCGACCAGCTTGAAGAACCCGGGCCTGACCACCCCCCACAGCGGCGCCAGCCACAACAGCGCGAGGCTTCCGAGGGCGGTCTCGAACAGCACCACCGCGATCACGCCGGTGGGACCCTGCACGTGCACTCCTTCCCTGGTCAGCGGCTGCCGAGCGCGGCCAGCACCTGGTCGTGCAGGAGGCCGTTGGTGCTGAGCGCGCTGCCGCCGTCGGCGCGGGCGGCGCCGCGCAGGTCGGTGAAGCGGCCGCCGGCCTCCTCGACGATCAGCTTCAGCGCGGCCAGGTCCCAGACGGAGACCTCCGGCTCGGCCGCGAGGTCGGCGGCACCCTCGGCGACCAGCAGGTGCATCCAGAAATCGCCGAAGCCCCTCGTGCGCCAGCAACGCCGTGCCAGGGCCGCGAACGGCTCAGCGAGACCGTGCTCCTCCAAGCCGGTGACGCTGCCGTGGCAGAGGAACGCGCTGGCCAGGTCGTTCACCTGCGAGACCTGTAGTGGTCGGCCGTCGCCGAAGGCGCCGGCGCCGCGCGCGGCCCACCAACGACGGCCCATGGCCGGCGCCGAGCACACCCCGACCGCCTGGTCGCCGTCGCGCTCCAGCGCGATCAGGGTCGCGTAGACGGGCACGCCCCGGAGGTAGTTCTTGGTCCCGTCGATCGGGTCGATAATCCAGCGCGCCTGCTCGGTGCCGAGCGCGCCGAACTCCTCGCCGAGCACGCCGTGGTCGGGGCGCTCCTCGGCCAGGCACTTGCGCAGCGCCTGCTCGACGGCGCGGTCGGCCTCGGTCACCGGGGTCAGGTCTGGCTTGGTCCAGGTGGTCAGATGCTCGGAGCGGAAGTGCCTGAGGGTGATCTCGTCGGCCAGGTCGGCCAGGTGCAGCGCCAAGGAGAGGTCGTCCATGCCCGCAGCCTACTCCGCGCCCGGGTCAGGCCGCGCCGAGCAGGACGACGCCGGTGATGGCCAGGACCACGCCGGCGGTCTGGCTCGGTGAGAGGCGCTCGGCGAGCACGAAGCGGGCGAGCAGCACGGTGGCCACCGGGTAGAGCGAACCGAGCACGCCGACCACGCCCAGGTTGCCGAGCGTGGAGGCGTAGGCGAACAGCACGTTGGCGGTGGTGTCGAGCACACCGGCGAGGGCGACGACGCCGATGCGCCGGCCGGGCCAGACGAGCGGTCGCCGCGCCACCGCGGCGATGGCGAGGAGCCAGGTGAGCGAGCCGGCCCGGACACCGGCCGCCGCCCAGAGGGGCGTGCCGCCCGGCACGCTCGAGGCCACGTCGACGAAGACGAAGAAGAGGCCGAAGCCGAGCGCGGCGCCCAGCGAGAACCCGAGCAGGCGGAGCGGCAGCGCGCCGCCGCCAGCCCGGCTCCGGCCGCCGGACGCCGAGACCAGCACGACGCCGGCCACGGCCACCAGGATGCCGGCGCCGGCCAGCAGGCCGGGCCACTCGCCGCGGGCGAACGCGGCCACCACCGGCACGACCGCGCCGCACGCCGACACCGGGGCGACGATCGACATCAGGCCCTCGGCCATGCTCCGGTAGAACAGGACCAGCGCGGTGCCGCCGCAGAGGCCGGCGAGGGCGCCCCATGCCATCCCGGCGACGGTGGGCCGCTGGCCGCTGAACCCGAGCACGCCGGCGAGCACGAGGCTGCCGGCGAGCTGGCTCCAGATGGTGACCGAGAGCGCCGGAAGGCGGCGGGAGGTCAGGCCACCGAGGAAGTCTCCGGTGCCCCAGAACAGCCCGGAGCCGAGACCGAGCGGGGCACCGAGTGTCGTCATCCGATCGTTGAACCTCCGGTCCCTCGGAAGGGAACGGTCAGCGACGCCAGCCGATCACGAGCCGTCCGGGTCCGGTGGTGGCAGAGGTCGAGCTTGCGCGACGGACCGTGAAGCCGTCACGGGACTCGGCACCCAGCCGGAGCGCCAGCAGGTCGAACGCGACCAGCGCGAGCATCAGCAGGAGCAGGGCCATGCTGCCTCCATTCCTCTGCGTTCCAGGCGGGAGGGGAACTGCCGTCGTCAGGCCTCGCGGCTCGACGCTGGTTGCCCGTGAAGATCAAAGATAGTGACCGCCTGGTACAATCTAGTATACTACACTGTGTTGATCTTGTCGATGCAATATCTTGGTATCGAGCAACGGGAGGGCGACGTGCAGGACCAGGATCCGGAGGTCGTGACCGCGGCGGTCGGCCGCAACGTGCGCGCCGAGCGCAGTCGCCGGAACTGGACCCTGGACGACCTGGCCGGCCGCTCCGGCGTGTCCAAGGGCATGCTGATCCAGGTCGAGCAGGCGCGCTCCAACCCGAGCATCGCCACCATCTGCCGGCTCGCCTCCGCCCTGGGCGTGACCGTGGCCAGCCTGGTCGAGGCACCGGAGCTGCCGTCCGCCAGGGTGGTGCGGGCCGACGAGGGCGTGGTGCTCTGGACCGGCCTGGACGGCAGCGCCAGCAGGCTGCTGGTCGGGACCGGCACCAGGGACCCGGTCGAGCTGTGGGACGTCCGCCTCGCGCCGGGGGACGGCTACGGGGGCACGCCCCACCCGGCGGGCACGCAGGAGCTGCTCACCGTCCTCGAGGGCGAGATGACCCTGGAGGTGGACGGCATCGACTTCCGGGTCGGGCCTGGCGACACGGCGGCGTTCGTGGCCGACCGGCCCCACGGCTATCACAACCGGGGCGGCACGCAGCTCCGCTTCACCATGGTGGTCGCCCAGCGGGGCCTGAGCGACGGGGCCGACGCGGTCGCGGACGGCTCGCGCTGACGCCGGCCGGGACTATCCGCCGTAGAAGTCCAGGGCCTCGACCGCGGTCTGGGCGAGGACGCGCACGCCGACCGCGATCGCTCGCTCGTCCACGTCGAACACGCTGGCGTGCAGGTCGAGATCGGTGCCGGCGATGCGCACGCCGAGGCGGGCCATGGACCCTGGCACCTCCTCCAGGTACCAGGAGAAGTCCTCGCCGCCGAGGCTCTGGGCGATCTGCTTGACGGCGGCGTCGCCGAGGGCGGCCCTGGCCGCCTTGGCCATCACCCCGGTGGCCGCCTCGTCGTTGACCACCGGTGGCGAGCCGCGGCGGTAGTCGAGCTCGGGGGTGATGTTGAAGGGCTCGACGGTGTGCTCGACCACCCGCTCGACCAGCTTGGGGATCTCGCCCCAGACGGTGCGGTCGAGCACCCGCAGGGTCCCGCGCGCCACCGCCGAGTTGGGGATGGCGTTGCCGACCGTGCCGGCCTGCACCGCGCCGAAGGTCATGCTCAGGCCCGCCCGCGGGTCGACCAGGCGGGTCAGCGCGGAGGGGAGGTCGGTGATCACCCGGGAGATGACGTAGACCAGGTCGGCGGTGAGGTGCGGGCGGGCGGTGTGGCCGCCCGGCCCGGTCAGCCGGACCTCGATCGAGTCGGACGCCGCCGTGACCGCTCCGACCCGGACGCCGAGCCGGCCGACGTCCAGCTTGGGGTCGCAGTGCAGCGCGTAGATGGCCGCGACCCTGTCCAGCATGCCGGCCGCGATCACGTCGAGCGCGCCGCCGGGGATCCGCTCCTCGGCGGGCTGGAACACCAGCCGCACCCGGCCGGGCAGCCGCTCGGCCTGCCCGGCCAGGGCGAGCCCGGCGCCGAGCAGCATGGTGGTGTGCACGTCGTGGCCGCAGGCGTGGCAGACGCCAGGGGTGGTCGACCGGTAGGGGACCTGCTTGTCGTCCTGCAGCGGAAGCGCGTCGAGGTCGGCGCGGAGCGCGACCACGGGCCCATCGCCCGTGCCGACGTCGCAAACCAGCCCGGTCCCGGTGGGCAGCAGCCGGGGCCGCAGGCCCTCGGCCTCCAGGCGGCGGGCCACCAGCGCGGTGGACTCCCGCTCCTCCCGCCCCAGCTCGGGGTGGGCGTGCAGGTGCCGGCGGAGATGGATCAGCTCGGCTTCGTGACGGGCCAGAAACCCGTCGAGATCCAGGTTCACGGTTGGTCGTCTCGGCGTCGGTGGGCGGACATGGCGGGATCGGGGCCAGCGTTGGCCAGGGCGGTGCATCGGGTCTGCCGGCAACGGCGACGGGGCCGGCGTGGTCACGACTGGTTGCATGATCGGCACACTGGCGCTGCTCCGTGAGCCGACCGTCGGGCCGTCCGCTGGTGGCGGGGCATGTCCGATCATACGTCCGCTCCCGCGGCCAAGGAAAACCTCTCCGCCACGGGTTCGCCCCGACCGAGCTTTTGGTTGGCCCGCGACTCGTAATACTGTAATCGAATGGTTCCCAAGCCGTTCAGCGAGAAGGTCGCCGACTGGCTGGCCGGGCGGGTCCCGGCGGGCTGGTTCTCGAGGCCGCTCGAGGTCACCGTCGACAACGAGGAGATCCTCGTCTTCGGCGAGCTGGCCCCGCCGCCCATGCCCAAGGGAACCTCCGAGGCGGCCGCCGCCAGCGCGTGCATCGAGCACATCAAGCGCTTCCGCGAGGACACCCGCGAGCAGCGCATCCGGGTCGCGGCCGAGGCCGAGCACCGGTTCGGCCGCAAGGTCTCCTGGGGCGCCGTCTGCGGCGACCAGAAGGTCCTGTTCACCTCGCTGAGCGTGCCGGTGATGACCCGCCTGCGCCTGCCGGAGCGGGCCGTGCTCGACACCTTGATCGAGGCCGGCGTGGCCCGCAGCCGCAGCGACGCCCTGGCCTGGTGCGTCCGCCTGGTCGGCAGCCACCAGGCCGACTGGATCCGCGACCTGCAGTCCGCGCTCGAGGCGGTGCAGCGCGTCCGCGCCGC